>JBJEIS010000102.1:0-13060 GCA_051877275.1 Acutalibacteraceae bacterium
ATTACAACGGAGATTCGCTTGGTGATGAAACCAAAGCAATAGTAGACGCTTGGGCAGAGGCTTATCAAGCTTAATAAAAAACACATTAATAATTAAATCTCGAAGATTTATTGGCAAGGAGTAATTATGAAAAAATTAATATCGTTTGCAATAACTATAATTTTAGTTTTTTCTCTTTTCAACATAATTCCAATTACAACTAAAGCGGAAACGCAGTCTGTTTCGCTTACAAGCGTAGATGAATATAAAAGCAATATGGATGTTGTATGGGAAGATGAATTTGAGGGCGATTCTCTTGATGAAAATATATGGAGATTCGAAGATAGTGCATATCACAGAAATGATGAGGATCAGTGCTATCTTACACCTGAAGAATTCAAGGATAAGGATACTAAAAACCTTGTAGTTGAAAACGGATATGCAACGATAAAATCTTATAAAGAAGACTATGTCGGAAAGGTTAAAAACTCTGACGGTACATATTCAGATAAGACATATAATTATACAAGTGCCTGCTTCAGATCAGATAAAATAACCGGCACAGACGGTTATGATTTTAGATACGGTATTGCTGAAATCAGTGCAAAATTGCCGATAGGCTCAGGAATTTGGCCGGCTTTCTGGTGTTGCGGATTTGACGATGAGGCAGGAAAAGCCAGATGGCCTTACACAGGTGAAATTGATATTTTAGAAGTGTTCGGACTTAAAAGATATTCTTCAACAGTTCACTATTGGAATGAACAGACAAATGCAAAAGCCTCTGCAACCGGGGGTAATTATACTAACACTTCATTAAGCGAGCTTGGCAAAGGATATCACAAATACGGAATGATGTGGAATGAAAGCTCCATAAGCTTTTATGTAGATAATACTGTGTTTTATACAGTTGATACTACTCCTGAATATATGGAGGAGTTCCGTAATTATGATATGTATTTCCTGCTTAATACTGCGGTTGACGCTACTTATGCGGGAACAATTGACGACAGCCTGTTTGCAGACGGTAAATCGGTTGATTACAGCATAGATTATGTTCGAGTTTATCAGGTTAAATCGCCGGAATTAAAGAGCGTTACCGATGATTCAATTGAGCTTAAAGAGTGTTCAGGATATGAATACAGCCTTGACGCTGTAAACTGGCAGTCAACACCGTTGTTTGAGGGTTTGACAGCAGATACAGAGTATTCTTTTTATCAAAGAATTGCAAGCACTAATACTCACGGTGCTACAAATGTAAGCGAGCCTTTAACAGTTAGAACGGCAACTGTTTCGACTTCGGGACTTTCTGATATGAGAAAGCATCTTGATCTTGTTTGGGATGATGAATTCAGCGGAACTGAGCTTGATAAAACAAAGTGGCGTTATGAAACCCCTTATTCCACCTCGTATAATCAGGTTTATGCTGATTCCGATGACGATAACAATGTCAGAGTTGAAGACGGTAATCTCGTTATTGAGGCAAGAAAAGAGAAGAAAACATCATATATAATAACCGACAGCAATAACAAACAGATTACTACTGATGATGCCTCTTTAGGAGGGACTGAGCAAACATTTAGTTATACCAGCGGAAGAATTTATTCAAATATTGACGGTACTGATAAAAACAGCTTTAAATACGGTATGATTGAAGCTCGTCTTAAAGCAACAGATGCTACTAATATTTTCCCTGCTTTTTGGACAACCGGTTATGACCATATAAACAATGTTTACAGAACATGGCCGCAAACAGGTGAAATAGATATTTTGGAAACCCGGTTAAACGGAAGCTATAACAAAGCTACTGCGGCTCAGGGTATACATTATCAAAAAGCTGGCGCTCATGCAAGTAGTTTAGTTGCTCAAACTTCGGTCAGCGGTTCTTTGGGTGATGATTATCATGTTTACGGTGTTTATTATTCTGATACCCAACTAATGTTCTATTTTGATGATTCTATTGTCGGCGTTAAAAACATTTCATCTTCTGAATATGATTTTTTCAGAACCTACGCTCAGAATATCATTCTTAATGTTGCGGTTATAGGAACAATTGATTCTTCTTTTGAATCGGCGAGTATGCTGGTAGATTATGTTCGTGTATATCAGTCGGAAAGCGAAGATTACAGCAAAATATCGTTTTCTTCTAATTCGGACGGAACATATTCAGCCAGTGTGGGTGATAAATATGTATTAGAGGCGGAATCACTTCCGTATACTACAAACGGAACCGTTGCTTTAACTGATGCCTTGTCCGATTATAACTGCGGCGGAAATGTATTTTTAACTCTTGATTCCAATAAAAATATTATTGAGCAAGGACATTATATTGAATTTACTCTTCCGTCAGTTACAGCAGGAAGCTATAAAATCACCGCTAAAACGAGGTCATGGGAAAACAGAAGTATTTTTGAGGTAGCGCTTAATGATACCGTTGTAAAAGAAAATGTAGATTTCCAGAAAACTCTTACCGGAAACTATGATGATATTGATTGCGGTGTAGTTAATCTCGACGGAACTGATACAAATAAATTAAGATTTACAATTACAACTGCGAGAAGCTCCGGTTTTTATGTTGATAAACTTGTTTTAACTCCGGTGAGCGATACTGTTAAAATAACTGTGGACGGTGTTACTTCGAAAGTTGCCGCCGGTGCAGCATTTACATTGCCTGAAAGTACAGTTAATGGCTTTATAGCTTATACTGACGGCAACGGAAATTATTATGATTCAGGTCGTTCCGTAATTGTAGATAAAGATACTGATTTTACAAGTGTCAGCGTTTCTCTTTCAATGCTTTCGGGTGCGTCCATGCGATTAAATTCACCGTCGGGTATGCGTTTTTATACAGTGATTGATGAACAGCAGATTGAAGATTTAAAATCAACTTATAATGCAAAAGTTCAGTTCGGTACTCTTATTACTACACGCGACTGTCTTGGCCTTGAAGAGCCTACTCACAGTATGAGCGGACAGTATGTTGATGTAAAATACAATTCAGAAACTTACTATACTGAAAGTGATATAGGCTTCAGCGGAGTTGTCGGCTCTATTGCAAATATTAAAGATTCAAATGCAAACAGAAGCTTTGTCGGTAGGGGATATGCAACAGTTACGCTTGGTGATGTTACAAAAACTGTTTACGCAGATTATCCTGAAAACAATATCATCAATATTTCAAGAAAAATATCGGATATTGCATTTAAAGTTAAATTTGACAGTGATACAACAGGTACTGTTACATCGGATTTATACAATTCATTAAGTGAAAATATTAAATCAATAATTGATAATTATATTTCTCTTCGCCTTGATGAAGATCCGGGAGATTTTGATATTTTTTAATCTGTAAAAAAATAAAAAGGAGTTGATTCTCAACTCCTTTTTTGTTATTTTAAAAACTTTAAAAATTCTTCAGCCATTCGCTTAGCGCCTTCTTCCGATGGATGCAGGTGATCTTTGAAATCATAAATAGGCAGCATTTTGTCAATATCTTCAGGGTCGCGAACAGCTTTATCAAGATCAATTACGCCGTCAATTTCATCGGTCGTTCGTATCCAGTCATTTACTTGATGGCGTATTTTGTTTCTCGGCTCATCATAAGTTCGCCAACCTTTAATTGGCAGCAGTGTGGCAAAATAAATCTTTTTACCGTTTTCTCTCGCTTTTTTAATATAAAATTCGCGGTAACCGTTAATTAATTGTTCGGCAGTAGGCATATTGCTCATTGGCCGAAGCGGATTTTTCCCGTCCGGATGAATTAAATCGTTAATACCGTGTAAAACCACAATTTTATCGCATCCGTCAACATTCGTTTCCGGAGCAAATCTGGTTTCGCCTTTGAGTCCGTAAGAAGCGTATAAAGCGGTATCATACTGCCCTAATACTCTTGTTCCGCAAACTCCTCTGCGTATAATTGAGCGCTCGGTTATACCGTAATCATTAAGTCCTAATGTGATATAGTCGGGATAAGACCAAGCGGTGATTGAATCGCCGAAAATGACCAATGCATTAGCGTTTTCTTTGGTTTTTACATCAATTGTATTTATAAAATGGTAGAATGAAGTGTTCATTCTTTTTTCAAAAGGCAGCTCCTCACAGTCAATGAAATCACCGAAAGCATAGTAATTATGAACCAGCGGACCTTTTACAAAAATGCCGTTTGTCATATTTGTAAAATCTCCGAGATAGAAGCTTACAAAATAATCGGCGTCTTTTTCCACTGTAAATTCAATTTCATCACTAACTACTTCTTCGCCCTTTGGTATAGTAACCGACGGATTACCGCCGAAAGTAAGCGATTTTACGATTGAGGTGTCTATTCGCATATCGTCAATAGCTTTTGCAATATTTGCTTTATCAATTTTAACATCTTCAACACCACAGAAATTTGAAAAATGAACTCTGAAAGCATTGCCGCTGATTGTTGATTTGAAAAAATACCGTAGTGAAACATCTTTAGCATATCTTTCTAAAGAGTTATCTGCAATTGAAGGAGAATTGCCGAAAACCGCAACCCATTTTTCGTTTTTCATATCTTTTATCATCCTTTTTAAAACACTTTTAAAATAATATCACAAAAGCGGTTTAAAGTAAACAAAAATATTTGACTTTTCAAATGTAAAGTAATAAAATATAATTATACTATAAAATGGAGAGAAATATGGATATTTTAAAAGTTTTAAAAGAAGAGTTTAAATTAAAGGATTTTCAGGTAGAAAATACCGTTAAGCTTATTGATGACGGAAATACAATTCCGTTTATTGCCCGTTACCGTAAGGAAATGACAGGCTCGCTTGATGACCAAACAATCAGAGAGCTTAATGACCGCTTGGCTTATCTTAGAAATATGGACGAGCAAAGAGAAAAGATTATTGCTACTATTGAGGAACAGGGCGCTTTAACCGAAGAGCTGAAAAATCAGATTGAAAATGCAGAAACTTTAACGGAGCTTGAGGATATTTACCGTCCTTACAGACCAAAACGTAAAACCAGAGCTTCAGTTGCTAAAGAAAAAGGCTTAGCGCCTCTTGCCGAATATATTTATTCGGGGGACAGTGATGAAAAGGCGATATATGAAAAAGCAGCTGAATTTATTAATGAAGAAAAAGGCGTTGAAAGCATTGAGCAAGCACTTGCGGGAGCTTCAGATATTATTGCCGAAAATATTTCAGATGACGCAAATATAAGAAAAAGACTTCGTGTTGTTTTTAATCACAATGCGGTTATAACCTCAAAGGGCGCAACGGATGACTTGGGTGTTTATGAAATTTACGGCGAGTTTTCTGAAAATGTAAGAAAAATCCCGGGACACAGAATTCTTGCAATTAACCGAGGCGAAAAAGAGGGAATTTTAAAGGTAAATATTGAGTTCGACAGAGATACTGCGTTAAATATAGTAAAATCTAATCATGTAACAAATGATTCCTTTGCGGCTTCGCTTGTTGCTGAGGCTGCCGAAGATGCTTATGACAGATTAATTTTGCCGTCGGTGTCGAGAGAAATCAGAAATGAACTTACTGAAAATGCATCTGATGCGGCAATTAAAGTATTTTCTTTAAATCTTCGCCAGTTGCTTATGCAGCCTCCGGTTAAAAATAAAGTAACAATCGGGCTTGATCCGGGTTACAGAACAGGCTGCAAGGTCGCAGTAGTTGACGGTACCGGTAAAGTGCTTGATACAGGCGTTATTTACCCTGCACCTCCTCATTCTAAAATTGAAGAAGCAAAGGCGGTAATTAAAAATTTTGTTAAAAAGTATAATGTAGACTGCTTTGCCATAGGTAACGGTACCGCATCACACGAAACAGAAGAATTTGCCGCTAATGTTATAAAAGAGCTTGACGGCGATGTTAAATATATGGTGGTTTCAGAGGCAGGTGCTTCGG
The DNA here is from genome assembly GCA_051877275.1 of Acutalibacteraceae bacterium. Classification (GTDB taxonomy): domain Bacteria; phylum Bacillota; class Clostridia; order Oscillospirales; family Acutalibacteraceae; genus RUG11462. Next base: position 5,865 of record JBJEIS010000102.1, read on the forward strand.
TTTATTCAGCTTCAAAACTCGCGGCAAAAGAGTTTCCTGATTACGATGTTTCACTGCGTTCGGCGGTTTCAATTGCAAGAAGATTGCAAGATCCGTTAGCTGAGCTTGTTAAAATTGACCCTAAAGCCATCGGCGTAGGTCAGTATCAGCACGATATGCCGCAAAATCAGCTTTCGTCAGCGCTTGACGGCGTAGTTGAAAGCTGCGTTAATGAAGTTGGCGTTGACCTTAATACAGCATCTGCACCGCTGTTATCGAGAATTGCGGGTATAAATGCTACTGTTGCAAACAATATTGTAGCTTATCGAGAAGAAAACGGTGCATATTCTTCAAGAACTGCATTGAAAAAAGTGCCTAAGCTTGGACCGAAAGCCTTTGAACAGTGTGCGGGATTTTTGCGTGTTGACGGCAAAGAAGTTCTTGATAACACCGCAGTTCATCCCGAAAGCTATAAAGCTGCAAGTGAATTATTGGAGCTTTGCGGTTATACTAAAAGTGATGTAAAAGACGGCAAAATAATTGATTTATCTGAAAAGCTTGAAGAAATGGGAATATCTTCGGTAGCTGAAAAATTAAGTGTCGGCGTGCCTACATTAAAGGATATTGCTAAAGAGCTTGGTAAACCGGGCAGAGATCCGAGAGATGATTTGCCAAAGCCGAATTTCAGAACAGATGTCATTTCAATGGAAAGCTTAAAAGAGGGTATGGAGTTAAAAGGTACCGTAAGAAATATTATTGACTTCGGCGCTTTTGTGGATATCGGTGTTCATCAGGACGGACTTGTTCATATCTCGCAGATTTGCGATAAATATATAAAACATCCGAGCGAGGTGCTTAAAGTCGGTGATATTGTAACCGTCAAAGTGCTTTCGGTTGATATTGCTAAAAAGCGTATTTCGCTGACTATGAAAGGTATTTAGTAATGGATTGTGAAAATTGCGCTTATTATGCGTATGATGAAGAATTTGATGAGTATTACTGCTCGGCAAATCTTGATGAAGATGAGGTTTATCGTTTATCACAGAGCAAAAGATGTCCTTATTTTCGTGACGGTGATGAGTATAAAATTGTCAGAAAGCAGAATTGATATATGATTAAAATATTAATACCCGAATACTGCAAAAAGGTTCTCTCGGCGCTTGAAGATTCAGGTTATGAAAGCTTTCTTGTAGGCGGGTGCGTCCGTGACAGTATAATGGGCAAAATCCCGGATGATTATGATATAACTACTAATGCCTTGCCTGAAGAAATGCTTGAGTGTTTTAAAAACTTTAAAGTAGTTGAAACAGGGCTTAAACACGGTACCGTTACCGTTGTAACCGATGGGGAAAATGTTGAAGTAACGACTTACAGAATAGACGGTGAATATAAAGACAACCGACATCCGAAAGAGGTTGTTTTTACAAGGAATTTGTCTGAAGATTTAAAGCGTCGTGATTTTACAGTAAATGCTTTGGCATATAATGAAAAAACAGGTATCGTTGATTTGTTCGGCGGTAAAGATGATATCGGTAATAAAATAATTAAATGTGTAGGCGAGCCTGATAAGCGCTTTTGTGAGGATGGTCTTCGTATTTTACGCGCTTTGAGATTTGCTTCAATATTGGGATTTGAGATTGACCGAAAAACAGCCGAAAGTATTCATAATAATAAAGATTTACTTAAAAATATATCGAGTGAACGCATTTTCAGCGAGTTTAAAAAATTGCTTTGCGGTAAAAATGCAGAAAAGATTTTATTGAATTTTAAAGATGTTATTGCGGTGTTTATACCTGAAATAAAGCCATGTTTCGGTTTTGACCAAAACACTAAATATCATTGCTATGATGTTTATACTCATATTGTGAAATCTGTGTCAGCGGTTGTGCCGGATGAAAAGCTACGCCTTGCATGCCTTTTTCATGATATAGGAAAACCGCCTGTTTATTTTACTGATGAAAAAGGCGTTGGTCATTTTTACGGTCATAATATAAAATCAAAAGAAATTGCAAAATGTGTTTTAAAAAGGCTTAAATGTGATAATGAAACGCTGAATTTTTTGCTTGAAGCAATATTCTATCACGATGTTCAGATAATTACAACACAAAAAGCTGTAAAGCGTTTTATAAACAAAACTTCTCCTGAATTTTTGCGTAAGCTTATTGAAATTAAGCGCGCTGACGCATTTGCTCATGCTGAAGAATACAGAAACCGAGAGGAGTATTTCAGTACACTTTTATGTATTCTTGAAAAAATTGAAGAAGAAAAACAATGCTTTTCTTTAAAAGATTTAGACTTAAACGGTAATGATTTAATAAAATTAGGCTTTTCACCTAACGAGCAGCTCGGAAAAGCTTTAAAAATCGCTTTAGATGCGGTGATTGATGGAAATGTGAAAAACGAAAAAGAAGAATTAATAAAATTTATCAGAAGTAAAAAGGGGATAATTTAAGTGGAATACTATACCGTTTTATTGCCTTTGGCAATAATTTTGTTAGTATCAAAAGTTTTATCAAAAGTATGTTCAAAAATCGGAATGCCGAATGTAGTGGGAATGTTACTTGCAGGTGTTTTAATAGGCTTTATTCAGTATATTCCCGGTCAGGATATAATTACCGACACTTCGCTTGAAGGCTTGGGTTTTCTTGCTAAAATCGGTGTTATTCTTATAATGTTTTCCGCGGGACTAGGTACAGATATTGAAAGCATAAAAGAAGTGGGTCTGCCGGCAGTAATTGTTACTCTTGCAGGTGTAATTTTGCCAATGGGTTTAGGTCTTGGCGCGGCTATGCTTTTCGGTGTTACAAGTGATGTTTTTGTAAATCTTTTTTACGGTGTAATTTTAACCGCAACATCTGTTTCGGTTACTGTTGCTACTTTAAAAGAGCTTGGCAAGCTTAACAGCCGTGTAGGAAATACAATAATTACTGCCGCTATTCTTGATGATATTATCGGTATTGTGGTTTTATCGGTAGTAGTTTCACTTAATTCAAAATCAGGAAACAGCAGTTCAAATCCAATGAAAGTTATTTTAATGACTTTAGCTTTCTTTGTTTGTGCGGTTATTGCGGGCTTTATAATCAAAAAAATCTTTATTTGGCTATCAAGCCGTTACCCGCATCATAGGCTTATTCCTATTTTCAGCCTTTCGGTATGTTTCTTTTTCAGTTTCGCTAGTGAACGATGGTTTTCGGTTGCCGATATTACAGGTGCGTTTGTAGCAGGACTTGTGCTTTCGGGAACAAAAGAAACTACATATGTTGACCGTCGTTCAGACATTATGACATATATGATTTTTTCACCTGTTTTCTTTGCGAATATCGGTATAACAACTAAATTCAGCGGAATAAATACCGCCATGGTATTATTCGGAGTAATGTTTATTATTGCAGGAATTTTAGGTAAAGTATTGGGCTGCTCTTTAACTGCAAAGCTTTGCAGATTTAATATGAAGGATTCGTTGAAAATCGGCGTAGGAATGATGGCGAGAGCTGAGGTTGCGCTGGTTTGCGCTCAAAAGGGCGTTGATGCGGGAATAATCAGTTCAGACATTATGCCGTTTATTCTTATTTTAATCATTCTTTCAAGCTTTGCAACGCCGATTCTTTTAAAACAGCTTTATAAAGGCGATACGGCGGTAGTAAAATAAATGCTTTGTAATATTTGTCCGAGAAAATGCAATATTGACAGAAAAACAGCTGCCGGTGTTTGTTCGGTCGGCGAAAAAATAAAGGTTTCCCGTGCGGCTTTGCATTTTTATGAAGAGCCGTGCATTTCGGGTGAAAACGGCTCTGGAACTGTTTTCTTCAGCGGCTGCAATTTAAAATGTGTTTATTGTCAAAACTATGATATTTCAAGAGGATATGGAAAAGAAATATCTGTTAACCGTTTGGCAGAAATCTTTTTGGAATTACAGCAAAAGGGTGCTGAAAATATTAATCTTGTAACACCTGATCATTATGTTTTTAAAATAAAAGAGGCGCTGGATATTTCGTATGAAAACGGCTTGAAAATACCTATTGTTTATAACACAAGCGGTTATTGTTCAAAAGAGGCACTTGAAATATTAAAAGATGATATTGATATATTTTTAACCGATTTTAAATATATCTCTTCAGATTTAGCTCAGAAATATTCTTTTGCAAAAGATTATCCGTCAGTTGCAAAAGAAGCTTTACATCAGATGTTTTCACAAGTCGGAAAATGTGAGTTTTCATCAGACGGCATGATGAAAAAGGGTATCATTGTTCGTCATTTGTGTCTGCCTTCATATAAAGAAGATACAAAGCAAGTTATAAAATATCTTTATGAAACTTACAAAGACGATATAATTATTAGTATTATGAATCAGTTTACTCCTATGAATTTGGGAAAATTTCCTGAAATAAATCGTAAGCTTACCGATGATGAATATGATGAAATTATTGATTATGCATTAAGTCTCGGAGTTGAGAATGCTTTCATTCAGGAGGGGGATACTGCCGATGAATCTTTTATTCCCGATTTTTCTGATTTCTGCGGTGTTTAATATTGACTAAATGCTGTTAATAAAGTATAATTATTTAATAAAGATTAAGGAGCGAGAAAACTGAAAAACGTTGTTATTATCGGTGCAGGACCTGCCGGTCTCACCGCCGGATATGAGCTTTTAAGCAAATCAAAAGATTATAATGTAATAATTCTTGAAGAAACCGAAGAAATAGGCGGTATCTCAAAAACTGTTTATTATAACGGGAACAGAATGGATATCGGCGGACATAGATTCTTTTCAAAGGACAAATCCGTTATGGATTTTTGGGAAGAAGTTATGCCTATTCAGGGTGCTCCTGCTTATGATGACGCGGTGCTTAAGCGCGATAAAAAGTTTGCTGAAAACGGTCCCGATCCTGAAGAGGTGGACCGCGTAATGCTTGTTCGCGACAGAGTATCAAGAATATATTATAATAAAACCTTTTTCGATTATCCTGTTTCGTTGAGCTGGAATACAATTAAGGGTATGGGCTTTGTGACTACTGTTAAAGCGGGATTTTCATATTTAAAATCCGTTTTTCACAAGCTTCCTGAAACCTCACTTGAAAACTTTTATATTAATCGTTTCGGTAAAGTCCTCTATTCAATGTTTTTTGAAGGATACACTGAAAAATTATGGGGCAGACATCCGAGTGAAATTTCTGCTGACTGGGGTTCTCAGCGAGTTAAAGGATTATCAATTACAGGCGTTATTAAAAATGCATTCTTAAAGCTTTTTTCAGCGCAGAATGATAATGTTGAAACTTCATTAATTGAAAGATTTTATTATCCGAAGTTCGGACCCGGTCAGTTATGGGAAACCGTTGCTAACAGGTTTACGGAATTAGGCGGTAAAATTTTAAAGAGCTGCAAGGTTGAAAAAATATTGGTTGATGATAACAGCGGAAAAGTTAAATCTGTTGTATTCAATAATCGCGGCAGAGTGATGAAAATAGACGCTGATATTTTTATTTCATCAATGCCTGTTAAAGATTTGGTTAACGGAATTGGTTCCGAAAATATTCCTTCTGAAGTAAAAAACGCTGCAAAGGCTTTGCCTTACAGAGATTTTGTGACAGTAGGTCTGCTTGTTAATAAACTTAATTTAACTAATAAAACCGAGTATAAAACTCTTTCAAATATAATTCCTGATTGTTGGATTTATGTTCAGGATACTTCCGTAAAGCTCGGCAGAATACAAATTTTCAATAACTGGTCGCCTTATATGGTTGCCAACCCTGAAAACACTGTTTGGATCGGCCTTGAATATTTCTGTGAAGAGGGCGATGACTTTTGGAATATGGAAGACGGCGAATGTATCAATTTAGCGGTAGAAGAGCTTGTTAAAATGGGTATAATCAGCCGTAATGAAGTAATTGACGCTCACAGAGAGCGAGTTAAAAAAGCTTATCCTGCATATTTTGACGGTTATCAGTATATGGATTATATTGTTGATTATCTTAATAAATACGAAAACCTTTACTGTATCGGCAGAAACGGACAGCATAGATACAATAATATGGATCATTCTATGGTTACTGCTTTTGAAGCAGTTAAGAATATAATCAACGGTGTGAGTGATAAGAGTAATATTTGGAATGTAAACACCGAAAAAGAGTATAATGAAGAAATTAAAATCGGAGACAAATAGTTATGAGTATGTATGATAAAATTGATTCTTTACATAGTATTGTGTTTAAGCGCTTTGTAAGAATGCCTTACGGTCATGTTCTTGATTATGCGACACCGAATATTGAAGATACGCCGATTCCGACTAAGGAAGAATGCGATAAGGGTATGCCTAATGCACTCAGCTGGTGGCTGCCTATTGAAAACGGCTCATTCTTTACAAGCCTTTATCTTTATGCACTTATGGATAAATATGATGCTGTTGATGATGAAAATTTGCATAATGATGTAATGACTTTGCTTAACGGTCTTTATGTTTTTCAGGATGTTTGCAAACAAAAGGGCTTTATTTGCCGCGGTGTAGCCGATGACGGTGTTTCTCATTATCCTTTAGGCTCTGATGACCAGACGGGACCTTGGGTAATGGCGCTTTACAGACTTTACCGTTCGCCTAAAATTTCTAATGAAATTAAGGAAGAGATTAAAAAGCGAATAAAGGTTGTTGCCGATACCTTGTATGAGAATAATTTTGACCTTGTTACCGAGTATGAGGGAATTTATCGCGGAAGCTTTGCAAATCCTGATTGGCGCGGATGTTGCAATAATTTGTTTGTAAACGGTGTAATGCATAAGATTTTCGGCGGCGAATGGACCGAGCGTTACGAAGCAGCTAAAAAAGAGCATCCAAAGGGAAGTGTTTTTGAGAGATTGCAAATAGTTTCTCACGGCTTTGCTCCGGATATGGTGCATAACAATGGTCTTATTCAGTTCTGGATTGATATTTGTAATCATATTTGTCTTAAAGAGCTTGCAGTTATTGATGAAAAAGAAAAAGATATGTATCTTCGCGGAACTATGCTAAACGGAGCTACCGTTCAGCGTTTTATGCGTAATTATAAGCTTTACATTCCAAATCAAAAAATGGACTATGATTTCAGAAAGCTTAATCATTTGTATGAGCCGTTTGACGGCGATACAGGTAATGAAGCGACCAAAGCTATAAAGCAGTGTCAGTATTGGGAAGAAAACATTGCACCTGCAAGAAAACAGGAGCATCATGTTTTAGGTCAGGCGCTTTT
>JBJEIS010000103.1:0-13050 GCA_051877275.1 Acutalibacteraceae bacterium
CCTGAATCTTTAGCATTTCTTGCGTAATGCATAACGACTTTATCAATAGGCTCGTTTATAAGCAAATCTTCTTTCATTCTTTCCTCTGAGGTTGAAGTAAGCTGGGTAACGGCAATGAGAAGCGGACGAGTTCCGTCTTCACGGGTTAAACCTTCAAGTGCAGCTTCCATCATTGGAGCAGTGCCTGTTGCGTGAAGATTACACATATCTACATCGAGTCGTGAAAGCACAGCCATAGCTTTTTTTACTGTATTCGGAATATCATGAAGCTTTAAGTCAAGAAAAATTTTATGTCCTCTTGCCTTGATTTCTCTTACAATCTGCGGACCTTCAGCATAAAAAAGCTCCATACCGATTTTAACAAAAGGCTTTTTGCCCTCAAATTTGTCAAGAAAATTCATTACTTCATCTTTGCTTGAAAAATCACAAGCAATAATTACGTCTTTACCCATTAGTGTGCTCCTCCTATTATATCGTTTAAGTTATTTATATTATATTTTTCCATAGTTTGAGGCAAATCTTTAATTATATCTCTGCAAACAAACGGATTTATAAGATTAGCGGCACCGATTTCAACAGCAGTTGCACCGGCTAACATCATTTCTATTACATCTTCAGCAGAAGAAACACCGCCCATTCCGACAATCGGAATATTTACTGCTTCATAAACCTGATAAACGCAGCGTAAAGCAACAGGAAAGATGGCGCTTCCGGAAAATCCGCCCATTTTATTTGCAATAACAGGCTTTTTGGTTTTAAGGTCAATTCTCATTCCGAGCAGAGTATTAATAAGGCTAATGCCGTCAGCACCTGCTTCTTCACAAGCTTTTGCGATAGAAGCAATATCCGTAACATTAGGCGAAAGCTTTATAATAACAGGCTTTTTGGTAACAGCTTTGACCGCTTTTGTAACTTCGGCAGCCGCTTTCGGCGATGTACCGAAACTCATTCCGCCGCCGTGAACATTCGGACAGCTGACATTGACTTCTAACCAACCGACTTGATTTTCTTTATCAAGCTTTTCACAGGTATAAGCATATTCTTCAACCGAAAAACCGCTTACATTTGCCATAACCTTTTTATCAAAGCATTTTTTCAGCTTTGGTAATTCTTCACTTATAACTTTTTCTACACCTGGATTTTGAAGTCCTACTGCATTAATCATACCGTTTGGTGTTTCTGCAATTCTTGGGGTAGGATTGCCGAAACGAGGTTCTTTTGTAGTGCCTTTAAATGAGAATGTACCAAGGCAGTTTATATCATAGAGTTCTGCAAATTCATAGCCGAATCCGAAAGTTCCGCTTGCAGGAATTATAGGGTTATCAAGCGTAAGTCCGCATAAATCAACCGATAAGTTTACCATACGATAACCTCCCTTTCAAGCACAGGACCGTCTTTACAGATTCTGATGTTTTTATATTTTGTTTTACAGGAACAACCCATACAAGCACCGAATCCGCAACCCATTCTTTCTTCAAAGCTATACTGTCCGCTTGTTTTTGCGATAGCTTCGATAGCTTTAAACATAGGTTCGGGACCGCAGGTGTAAAAGTATGAATAATCAAGTTTTTTAAGAACATCGGTTACAAATCCTTTTTCACCGTAAGAGCCGTCAGCGGTTGCAACATAAACCTGTGCGCCCAATGCTTTAAACTCTTCTTCGTAAAAAACATCATCTTTTGAGTTGAAGCCCAAAATAACCGACACCTTTTTCTTTTCGGAAACAAGCTTTTTGCAAAGATTATACAGAGGCGGAACACCGACGCCACCGCCTATCAATACAGGGGTTTTGCCTGATTTTGAGGTATCAAAACCGTTTCCGAGACCTGTAAGTATATCTAATTTTTGTCCCTTTTGCATTTCTGCCATTTTTTCGGTGCCTTTGCCCACGACTTTATAAATTATTGTAACTGTTCCTATATCATAATCGCAGACCGAAATCGGACGGCGAAGATAAAAACCGTCAAGCTTTATATTAATAAACTGTCCGGGTTTTTTAATATCTCCCGTATCGCCGCAAAGCACCATTTTATAAATGTCTTTTGCAATATTAATATTAGAGTCAATTTCAAAAATTGTTTGTTTCATATATTCACCTATTCATTAATTGGAGAAATACCGAATGTGGTTTCTTCAAGTACATCAATAAGCACTTTTACTGTATCAAGTGAAGTAAACATAGTAATATTATTTTCAACAGCACAGCGGCGGATTTCATATCCGTCATTTTCACCTTGAAGAGAATCAACATCTCTGGTGTTTATTACATAGCTTACATATCCCTGGCGCATAGATGTTAAAATCTCATCGCTGCCTTCGCTGATTTTACCTCTGACTTTAGTGCGAACACCATGTTCTTTTAAGAAATTCGCAGTTCCTTTGGTAGCTTCAATATTAAATCCCATATCATAGAATCTGCGAATAATAGGAAGTGCTTCGGCTTTATCTTTATCAGCTATGGTTACAAAAATTGTACCGTAGTTTACTACTTGCATACCTGATGCCTGAAGTGCTTTATATAAAGCGCGATTAAGCTTCTTGTCATATCCGATGGCTTCGCCTGTTGATTTCATTTCAGGTGAAAGATAAGCGTCAAGACCTGAAATTTTTGAGAAAGAGAAGGCAGGTACTTTTACATACCACTTATCTTTTTCAGCAGGGTAAAATTCAGTATAGCCCTGTTCTTTAAGAGATTTGCCGAGTATAACGAGAGTGGCAATATCAGCAAGTGAGTAACCTGTTGATTTTGAAAGAAACGGTACTGTTCTTGAAGAACGAGGGTTAACCTCGATAACATAAACATTTTCATCTTCATCAACGATAAACTGGATATTGTATAAACCGATAATTCCGATACCGAGTCCTAACTTTCTGGTATAGTCAAGAATTGTATCTTTAGCTTTTTGGCTGACAGAGAAAGTAGGATATACACTGATACTGTCACCTGAGTGGACGCCTGTTCTCTCAACAAGCTCCATAATGCCGGGAACAAATACATCTGTGCCGTCACAAATAGCGTCAACCTCAAGCTCTTTACCTATAATGTATTTATCAACCAAAACAGGCTGGTCTTCGTTAATAGCTACGGCATTTTTGAGGTACTCTTTAAGAGCAGCGTCGGAATTTACTATCTGCATTGCACGACCGCCCAAAACATAGCTTGGTCTTACAAGAACAGGATAGCCGATTTCGTTGGCAACTTTAATACCGTCGTTAATATTTGTTACTGCCTGGCCTTTTGGCTGCGGAATATTAAGCTCTTTCATTACTTTTTCAAATGAATCACGGTTTTCTGCTTTTTCAATAGCCTCGCAATCTGTACCGATGATCTTTACACCGTGTTTATGAAGTGAATCAGCAAGGTTAATTGCAGTCTGACCGCCGAGCGAAGCAACAACACCGTAAGGCTTTTCAAGGTCGATAATATTCATAACATCTTCGGTGGTAAGCGGTTCAAAATAAAGCTTATCCGAGCAGGTATAATCAGTTGAAACAGTTTCAGGGTTGTTATTAATTATAATAGCTTCATAACCCGAGTCTTTAATTGTTTTTATAGCATGAACGGTTGAATAGTCAAATTCAACACCCTGACCGATACGAATAGGACCCGAACCCAAAACAATGATTTTCTTTTTATCAGATACAATGGATTCGTTTTCTTCTTCATAAGTTGAATAGAAGTAAGGAATATAGCTTTCAAATTCGCTTGCACAAGTATCTATCATCTTGTAAACAGGCAATATTTTTTCTTTTTTGCGAAGATAATAAACATCATCTTCGGTTGTTTCCCAAAGCTTTGCTATATAGTTATCCGAAAATCCCATTTTTTTAGCGGCTTTCAGAATTTTTATATCAAATTTATTTTCAGAAACATCTTTTTCAAAATCAACGATTTTTTTGATTTTATCAAGGAAAAGCATATCAATTTTAGTTGCGTCATAAATAACGCCTAAATCTTCGCCATGCCACATAAGTTCTGCAATAGCGTAAATTCGGTCGTCTGTGCCTATTTTGATATACTCAACAAGCTGTTCTCTTGTGTAGTCATTAAATTTTTTCAGGTAGATATGATTATGGTTTACACCGATTTCAAGAGAACGAATAGCTTTTAAAAGGCTTTCTTCAATTGTTCTACCTATGCTCATAACTTCGCCTGTGGCTTTCATTTGTGTAGAAAGCTTGTTTGAAGCTGTTGCAAATTTATCAAAAGGAAATCTCGGCATTTTGGTTACAACATAGTCAAGTGTAGGTTCAAAAGATGCCGGAGTGTTTGCAATTTGAATTTCATCAAGAGTCATACCTACTGCAATTTTAGCTGATACTCTTGCAATAGGGAAACCGCTTGCTTTTGATGCAAGTGCTGATGAACGTGACACACGAGGGTTAACTTCAATCAGATAATAGTTAAATGACTCTGGGTCTAATGCAAACTGAACATTGCAGCCGCCCTCAATCTTTAAAGCGCGGATTGTTTTCAAAGCGCTGTCACGAAGTAATTGATATTCTTTATTTGTAAGCGTTTGGCTCGGAGCTACGACAATAGAGTCGCCTGTATGGATTCCTACAGGGTCGATGTTTTCCATATTACAAACAGTAATTGCGGTATCGTTTGCATCGCGGATAACTTCATATTCAATTTCTTTGTAGCCTTTAATGCTTTTTTCAACCAAAACCTGATGAACAGGGGACAGTTTAAGAGCATTTTTCATAATTTCACGAAGTTCTTCTTCGTTATCGGCAAAACCGCCGCCTGTACCGCCCAAAGTGAAAGCAGGACGAAGTACAACAGGGTAACCGATTTCTTCCGAAGCTTCAATAGCTTCTTCAATTGAATGAGTAATCATAGAAGGTAAAACAGGCTCGCCGATTTCTTCACAGAGTTCTTTGAAAAGCTCTCTGTCTTCAGCTTTTTCAATACTTGTTGAAGATGTGCCGAGAAGCTCAACCTGACATTCTCTTAAAATGCCCTTTTTCTCTAATTGCATTGCAAGGTTAAGTCCGGTTTGACCGCCGATGCCGGGAATAATAGCGTCAGGACGCTCATATCTTAAAATTTTAGCAACATATTCAAGAGTCAGCGGTTCCATATAAACTTTATCGGCAATAGTCGTATCAGTCATAATGGTAGCAGGGTTAGAGTTGCAGAGAATTACCTCATAGCCCTCTTCACGAAGTGCAAGACATGCCTGTGTGCCGGCATAGTCAAATTCGGCAGCTTGTCCGATAACAATTGGACCTGAGCCGATAACAAGTACTTTTTTAATATCCGTTCTTTTAGGCATTCTGTTTATCCTCCTTTATAATATCAATGAATTTATCAAATAAATATGCGCTGTCCTGCGGACCCGGTGCGCTTTCAGGGTGATACTGTACCGAAAAAACTTTATCTTCTTTACATTCAACACCCTCAACTGTATTATCAAGCAGATTGATGTGTGTAGCAGTAAGCCCTGTACCTTTTAAGCTATCGAGATCAACCGCATAGCTGTGGTTTTGGCTGGTGATTTCAATTTTATTAGTTTCCAAATTTTTAACAGGGTGGTTTCCGCCTCTGTGGCCGAATTTTAATTTATAAGTTTTTGCTCCGTAAGCTAAAGATATCATCTGATGTCCAAGACAAATACCGAAGATAGGTTTTTTACCGCGAAGTTCTTTAACAAGATTTATTACAGGTTGAACATCGGTAGGGTCTCCCGGGCCGTTTGATAAAAAGATTCCGTCTGGTTTCATACATAAAATTTCTTCAGCCGGGGTGTCGTAAGGCACAACTGTAACATTGCATCCTCTTTTATTAAGCGATCTGATGATGTTAAGTTTAATACCGCAGTCAACTGCTACTATATTAAACTTATGATTGGTAGTTCTTGAATACCAACGCTTTTTGCAGCTAACTTTTGAAACCGCATCGTGTGGCACAGGAGTGTTTTTAATAATTTCAAGGCCTTTTTCAAGCGGAGTATCAATATCAGTTATAAGCATACGGCGGCTGCCGAAGTTTCTGATACTTCTTGTGATTTTTCTTGTATCTACACCCGAAATACCCGGAATGTGATTTTCTTCAAGAATTTCAGAAAGTGTTTTGGTATAGCGGAAGTTTGAAGGATGGTCGTTATATTCTCGAACAATTAGTCCGCCGATTGTAGGAGTTTTTGTTTCAAAGTCCTCATCGGCAATACCGTAGTTGCCGATAAGCGGATAGGTCATAACAACCATTTGATAAGTGTATGATGGGTCTGAAATTATTTCTTGGTATCCTACCATTGAAGTATTAAAAACTATTTCACAAACTCTGTCAACATTTTCACCGAAGCCGAAACCATAGTATTCTTCGCCGTTTTCAAGAATTATTTTTCTGTCATATTCTCTTGCCATTTTATTTCTCCTTTGCACATAGTTAATTTACATTCTGAATATATTTCATACCCCTCAAACGGAGTGCTTTTGCCTTTTGAAAAGAATTTTTCAGGGTCAACCTTTGTTTTTTTCTCTAAATCATATACGCATAAATCCGCGCTTTCGCCGATTTCCAATCCGCCTTTTAACGAAAAGCGTTTTTTCGGCGCATAATGCATTAAATCAATAAGTCGCTCCAAAGTAATTATATTTTCTTTAACCAAATAAGTATAAAGAAGCGGAAATGCACATTCAAGTGCAACAACACCCATTGCAGATCCTGCAAGACCTCTTGATTTTTCTTCTTTTGAATGAGGTGCATGGTCAGTAGCAATCATATCAATAGTGCCGTCTTTTATTCCTTCGATAAGTGCTAATCTGTCTTCTTCACTTCGAATAGGCGGATTCATTTTAAATCTTCCGTCTTCCTGCAACATACTGTCATTAAGTAAAAGATAGGTTGGTGAGGTTTCACAGGTTATATCCAAGCCATCTTTTTTAGCTTGTCTTATCAGTTCAACACTTTCTTTGGTTGAAATGTGACACACATGATATGCACAGCCTGTTTTTCTTACCAGTTCAATATCTCTTGCAATAGGGCCGTATTCACTTTCCGAGCATATACCTTTGTGGTTATGAGCTTTGGCATATTCGCCGTCATGAATATAACCGCCTTTTAGCAATGAGTTATCTTCACAATGCGCTACAATTATTTTTCCTAATGCTTTGGCTTTTTTCATAGCTTCAAGCATTATTTCTTCAGACTGAACACCTCTGCCGTCATCGGAAAAAGCCACTACATAATCAGCGAGCTCATTCATATCAGACAGTTCTTTTCCGTTTTGCCCTTTAGTGATAGAAGCATAAGGTATAACTTTTACATTTGCGTCTTTATTAATTATATCAAGTTGAACTTTTAAATTTTCAAAAGAGTCGGGAACGGGTTTTAAGTTTGGCATTGAGCAGACCGTTGTATATCCTCCGTGAGCCGCAGCTAATGTTCCGCTTTTAATTGTTTCTTTATATAAAAAACCCGGCTCACGAAGATGAATATGAACATCAACTAAACCGGGAAAAATACAATATTTATCACAATCAACAACAATAGCGTCATCATAAAAACACGAATCCTCGGAAATGTCAAAAACCAATCCGTCACGAATAAAAATATTTGCCTTTTTGAAATGTTCAAAAGTAAATATTCGCGCATTCTTTAGGATATAATTCATTTGCCATTAACCTTTCTGAATATGTTATTGTTATTTCGATTAATTATACCATAATTTTAAGTTTTGTCAATATATTTTCTTAAAATAAATGCACAATAATTAATATTTTTCTAACAAATAATCATAATAGCATTTATTTTTATATTTTTTATAAAAAGTGCTTGACAAAACAGGAACAATTGAATATAATAACATATGAACAAATGAATAATTGTTCATATGTTTAAGTTGAGGAGGAAAAATAATGCCTGACGAAAAAATAATTCAAGGAATTGATAATTCAAGTGATTTTTTAGCCGCACATGAAGATGTTGTTAAAAGAGTGCTTGAAAAGCAGCCGATTGATGAACACCTTTATGATTTAGCAGAGTTGTTTAAGGTTTTCGGTGATTCAACAAGAATTAAAATTCTTTATGCACTTTTAGAGAGCGAACTGTGTGTAGGAGATATGGCACAGTTATTTAATGTAAGTCCTTCGGCAATAAGTCATCAGCTTAAAATTTTAAAGGATGCTAAGCTTGTTCGATACAGAAGAGAGGGCAAAATAATCTTTTACACACTTGATGATGAGCATGTTAGAAATATACTCAGTATGGGTATGGAACACGTTGAAGAATAGTTTTTAAGGAGAATTTTTATGAAAAAAACATACGATATTGAAGTGGATTGCGCAAATTGTGCCGCAAAAATGGAAGAAGCGGTAAAGTCAACCGAAGGAGTTAAAGATGCAACCATCAGCTTTATGACTTTAAAATTAAAGGTTGAGTTTGAAGAAGAAGCTGATATTAAAAAGGTTATGAAATCGGCTTTAAAGAATTGCAAAAAGGTAGAAAGTGATTGTGAAATTTACCTTTAATCGGAGGTTAATATGACAAAAAAGCAGAAAAAGATTTTATTTAGAATTATAATTTCAGCTATGCTTACGGCTGTTTTTTGGATAACTGCCGAATTTGTAAAGTTTAATTTATATCTTGAAATAGCATTATTCTTAATACCTTATTTAATAATAGGTTACGATATTCTCAAAAAAGCGGTTAAAGGAATACTCAATAAACAGGTTTTTGATGAAAACTTTCTTATGGCTGTTGCAACGGTCGGCGCTATTTTGCTCGGCGATGTCAGAGAAGGCGTAGCAGTAATGCTTTTTTATCAAATAGGTGAGCTGTTTCAGAGTGTTGCCGTAGGCAGAAGCCGAAAAAATATTGCTGCTTTGATGGATATTCGTCCGGATTATGCAAATGTAATGGTCGACGGAAAGCTTGAGAAATTTGACCCTGATGAAATTGATATCGGAACAGAGATTATTGTAAATCCGGGTGAGAAAATTCCGATTGACGGAATTGTTACAGATGGCAGTACAACGCTTAATACAAGCGCATTGACGGGCGAGAGTATGCCGAAAGAAGTTGAATGCGGTGATGAAGTTATCAGCGGATGTATAAATATGAGCGGTGTGATAAAGGTAAAAACCACAAAAGAATTCGGCGAGTCTACTGTTTCTAAAATACTGGATTTGGTTGAGAATTCAAGTATGAAAAAATCACGCTCTGAGAATTTTATAACAAAATTTGCAAAATATTATACTCCTGTCGTTTGTTACAGTGCATTGGCATTAGCCTTAATTCCGCCTATTTTCAATTTAATTATAGGGAATCCGGCTGATTTTACAGAGTGGATTGTAAGAGCTTTGACATTTCTTGTAATCAGTTGTCCTTGCGCTTTGGTTATTTCTATTCCGCTAAGCTTTTTCGGCGGAATCGGCTGTGCTTCTAAAAACGGAATTTTGGTGAAAGGCTCAAATTATCTTGAAGCGCTTTCGCAGACAAAATATATAGTTTTTGACAAGACCGGTACATTGACAAAAGGTGCCTTTGAAGTAACCGAAATTCACACAGAAAACGGCTTTTCAAAAGAACAGGTTTTGCATTTTGCGGCTTATGCCGAAAATGCTTCGAGTCATCCGATAAGTCTTAGCATAAAATCAGCTTACGGCAAAAAAATAAATCCTGATTTAATTAAAAATGTTAAGGAAATTGCAGGTCATGGCGTCAGCGCAGAGATTGACGGTAAAAGCGTTTTGGCGGGAAACATTAAATTAATGAAATCTCAAGGCGTAAGTGTTTCTGACTTAAATGCCGCTGCAACAGTGGTTTATGTATGCGTTGACAATGTTTATGCAGGCAGTATTTTAATATCCGATGTTGTAAAACCTACATCTAAAAGCGCTTTATTATCACTTAAGAAAAACGGCGTTAAGCAAACTGTAATGCTGACAGGAGATACAAAGTCGGTCGCAGAAAAAACCGCTGCTGAAATTGGTATTGATACTGTAAAAAGTGAGTTGTTGCCGGCTGATAAAGTAATAGAAGTGGAAAAACTTCTTGAAAATAAACAGCCAAACGAAAAGCTTGCTTTTGTCGGCGACGGAATTAATGACGCACCTGTTTTATCACGCGCAGATATCGGCATTGCTATGGGCGCTTTAGGCTCTGACGCGGCTATTGAGGCGGCGGATATTGTGCTTATGGATGATAATCCCGAAAAAATATCTCTTGCTATTAAAATTTCGTTGAGAACATTGAAGATTGTAAAACAGAATATTGTTTTTGCTCTGCTTGTAAAAGCAATTTGTCTGGTGCTCGGCGCTTTGGGTATTGCAAATATGTGGCTTGCAATATTTGCAGATGTCGGAGTAATGGTTTTGGCTGTATTAAACGCAACAAGGGCTTTAAGGATAAAATAATTGTAGTAATATACAAAAAATGATCTGTGTTAATCACAGGTCATTTTTTTGTACAGCTCAAAGTCATTTACAAAATTAAACTGGTAAAAACAGGTTGACAAATAATGGTGTTTAAGCTATACTGAAGAAGTTGGTTTGTCAAGGATGTGTTAAGAATCATAACAAATTAGTTTTTAAGTCATCAAATTTAGTATTGTTTGAGGTGCACATCAAACGATATTATTTTGGATTATGAGAGTAGTCAGCGTATTTTTCGTTGATTGCATTGTAATCATTGATTTAATGGTTAGATTTGACATATTTATTACAATCCGATATTTGTAAAATTTAAACTGTAAAAAATAGTTTGACAAAATATACTATTTCAGTTATACTTAAGGAGGTAGATTTATGTATATAAAATTAGCAAAAATTATTTCAATAATGTGTGCATTATGTGTTTTGGTGGGTTCAAACATTGTAAGCGCACAAGATAACGGTTCAGAAAGGCAGTATGTAATTATAACTAAAGACGCTGATAAAACTGAAGATTTGATTAATGATAAAAAGATTGAAGATGTCAGCAAAAGTGATAAAACACCTGATATAATTGTTGCAAATCTTACCGAACGACAGGCAGACAGAATTGAAGATAAAGATTATGTTGTTTGCGTTGAAGAAGACATTGTTTTGACCGGCAGTACAGCTAAAAACATAAAAAAGAAGAAAACAAATGTAATAAAAACTGAGGATGTAAACCAATGGTACCTTGATGCAATTGGTGTAGAAAATACCCAAAAGCCGAGAAGCAAGGTGAAAGTTGCGCTTTTAGACAGCGGTGTTTCTTATTCAAGTGATGTAGATGTAGAAGAAAGCATCAATTTGGTTGATGATACTTCTGTAAATCCATTGTTTTTAGACGCAAGCGGTCATGGAACAGCTTTGGCAAGCGTGCTTTGTGCAAAAGATAATAATGAGGGAGTTACGGGAGTAAATCCTAATATGGAGCTTTATTCTGCAAAAGTGTTGGATGATAATAACCAAGCGTCTTTGAGCAAAATAATTGAAAGTATTTATTGGGCTATTGAAAACGGCGTTGATATTATCAATATGAGCTTTGGTACAACTGTTAATTCCCAAGCGTTACATAATGCAATTAAAGAGGCAGCTAAAAAAGATATTTTAATGATTGCGGCAGCAGGTAACACAAAACATCAGGCAGTTCAGTATCCTGCGGCATATAATGAAGTGGTCGCAGTAGGCTCAACTGACGCAAACGGTGAATTAGCAGAGCTAACCTCAACAGGAACAGAGCTTGAATTATTAGCACCGGGTGAAAAGATTATTGCTAACGACTTTTTAAACTTCTTAACAGTAACCAGCGGAACGAGTATTGCCACCGCACAGGTAACGGGTGTTGCATCATTGCTTTTACAAAAAGACACAACAAAAAGTTCTGACTTTATTCGCCGATTGCTTAAAACTTCTGCAAAAGAGGTTAATTACGGAATTAACAGAACAGCGGGACTTGTTGATTACAGTTATGCAAATGATATTTATAATGAATTTGCGATGAAATATAAGCTAGGAAGTTTTAATTCAGTTAATCTTGAAAATACCGAAACGCCTGAAGACTATACCACCGATACAAAAGACATTATCGTCGACGGCTTGTGGCTTGCAAGTAAACATAGTGATTTATCAGAAGATTTGATTAATTATATCGGTACAAAAGAAATGAAGAAATACATAGACCAGATTAAATTAGGGGCTAGAGAAGCGGATACATTATTAGGTGCAGGTGCTAATTTGAACAAAAAAGATAGTGATAGTTTAGAAGCTAAAATTTTGCATGGTAAAGGCAATTATGTTGCTTCTTTAAAATTTTTAATAAACTTTGCAAATGAAGTAGGAAATATTAAATCAAATAAAAATATCAAAAAGTCAATAGTTACTGCTAAAAATAATGCTATGAAGGGTATACCTGATAATATAAAAGATCGTAAAGACAGTTCAAACGGTACTAATGATGCTTCAATCCAGGAATCATCAGATAGAATTACTAAATATTTAAATTCTGATGATATAAAAGGATATTCTGTAAAACAGAAAAAATATATAATTTTAGGCTTGGCATTTCATTTAATTGCAGATACTTTTGCACACAGAAGTATAGTACCTAAAAGTGCAATAGATTGCAGCGCAAATGGAAAAAATAAAAGCAATACTCATTTTGGATATGGAGATTTTCCGTCATATTATGGATCACCATTTACAGATGTTCAGTTAAAAGAGGGTGCAAAAAAGCCAAGAGTCAGAGTATTAACAACAAGTTTAAGATGTTGGGATGCATTTAAACTTAGTGTGTTGAATTATCAAGTTGTTGAGTTTATTGATATAAAATATTATATGAATAGTTTTGATAATAAAAGATATGAAGACAGTACAGATTTTTGTATTGAAAGATGGAATGATAGTGAATCATCGATTGATTATTTTATATCTAAGAGTTTTAAATTTAATAAAAATATTTTTCTGCCGGTAAATGGTACAAAATTAAATAATTTTAAGGGTTATTGTAAAGAATTAGGTGTTGCTACATCTGATATTTCTGCAAGTATGTGGAAACTATATTCGACAGATGAATTAGTTTAAAGGAGAAAGTATATGAAAAAAATAATTTCAATTATCTTAATTTTATTATCA
>JBJEIS010000104.1:0-2976 GCA_051877275.1 Acutalibacteraceae bacterium
GTATTTAAAAATGAGTTATATGCGGTTCATAGTGACGGATCGTCATTTACACGTAATTCTAATTCTGGCCTTTTTAAATATGATAAAGATTTAAATGGATTTGTACAGGTATATGACGGAACTGTTATAAAGGGCATCATGTCAGTAACCCGACACACATCAACAACCACATACGTTAAGGATAGTACATCGGGATCGTATGTTGAAACAGATGCTTATTTTGATTTTAATAATAATAATTTAGAAATTGGAGCATTTACAATAGGTATTGAGCCTATTTACAGTGAATTTCTGTGCGGTGCGAAAATTTCAACAGATGATACATTTGTTGCGGTGTGCAACGGTATCTTTAAATCAAGTAATGTTGAAGCTACTTCAAATGCTTTTGAAGAAGTTTCACTTGGTGAAGGTTATGAAAACTATGTGACTCGTGATGCTTTTGAAAAAGACGGAAAATATTATTTCTTAGCATCAGTTATGAACGGTACACAGGATTTTACTACTGCAGTTTTTGAAACAGATGATAATTTCACTGATTTCAGAAATGTTTTGAGTTTCAGCACTCCTTCTTTTGCAAGAAGTTTTGAATATAATGCCGGATATTTATATATTGGACTTGGTTCAAACGGCAGCATTGATGGACTAACCGGAACTTCTACAGTAAACAAAGACAGCGGTAGAATTTATAGAGTAGATTTATCTGACTATATTGACTAAATAAAAAAATCTGCATTCATAAAGAATGCAGATTTTTTATTTACAAAAAACGTGATTACCGATTGTTAAAATCACAGGTCTGTTTCTAATCCATGAGGATTTTGCGGTTTTTGGATTATAATAGTAAATAGCTCCGCCGGATGGGTCCCATCCGTTCAAAGCATCTTGAGCAGCTTTATAAGCGCTGTCGGTAGTAGCAGTATTTATTTGACCGTCATACATACATGAAAATGCACCGCTTTGATAAACAACACCTGAAATTGAATCAGGAAAGGATGAGTGAGAAACTCTGTTTAAAATTACTGCTCCAACGGCCACCTGACCTCGGTAGCTTTCACCTCGAGCCTCGGCAGAAATTACTTTTGCAAGTAAATTCAAGTCAGAATTGCTGCTTGAATTGCTTTTTCCGTAAATGCCCATTTTTGCGAGCGTATTTTTGCCTGCAATACCATCAGCGGTGAGTCCGTTTTTCTTTTGAAATTTTATAACAGCAGCTTTGGTTTCTGAACCGTATATGCCGTCAATGCTACCTGAGTAATAGTCCCATTTTTTCAGTCTTCGTTGAATTTCTCTAACTTCTTCGCCTCGAGAACCGTATTTTGATAAAGCAACACTTTCGGTAACAAATGAGAATGCAAGAATTGTACATAATAGAAATGTAATAGTTATTTTAAGCTTGTTTTTCATAAAATCACCTTAAAAATTAATAATTATTAATATATTTACCTATTAATTCAATTTTATACTATTGACAAAATTAATTCGTAGTAATAAAATATAACTGTAATATTTTTAAAAGGAGAAGATTTATGAAAATTTTAGTACTTGGCGGTGCCGGCTACATCGGTTCACATACTGTATGTGAGTTGATTGACGCAGGAGAAGAGGTTGTTATTGTTGATAATCTTGAAACCGGCCATATTGAAGCTGTTCATCCAAAAGCAGTTTTTTATAAGGGTGATATCAGAGACAGAAGCTTTATTGACAGTGTTTTTGAAAAAGAAAATATTGACGGGGTTATACATTTCGCCGCAAATTCATTAGTAGGCGAGAGTATGACAAATCCGCTCAAATATTATGATAATAATTTAAACGGAACTAAAGTTTTGCTGCAAAGTATGGTAGCTCATAATGTAAATAAGATTGTATTTTCATCTACTGCTGCTACATACGGTGAACCTGAAAGAATTCCGATTTTGGAAACCGATAAAACAGAGCCTACAAATCCTTACGGCGAAACAAAATTGTCTATGGAAAAAATGATGAAATGGACAGGTGTGGCTCATGGTCTTAAATTTGTTGCTCTTCGTTATTTTAATGCATGCGGCGCTCATGTTGACGGACATATCGGTGAAGCTCATAACCCTGAAAGTCATTTAATTCCGCTTATTTTACAGGTGCCGAACGGCCAGCGTGAAGCAATAAATATTTTCGGTGATGATTATGATACCAAAGACGGAACTTGTGTAAGAGATTATATCCATGTTACAGATTTGGCACAGGCGCATATTCTTGCTATGAAATATTTAGCACAGGGTAATGACAGTGATGTTTTCAATCTCGGAAACGGAGTAGGATTTACTGTTAAAGAAGTAATTGAAACAGCACGTAAAGTAACAGGTCATCCAATCCCTGCAGTTGTAGCTCCTCGCCGCGGCGGTGACCCTGCAAAACTTATTGCTTCAAGTGAAAAAGCAAAAAGTGTTCTTGGATGGAAACCGGAACATGCAGATTTGGAAGAAATTATTGCTACTGCTTGGAATTGGCATAAAAATCATCCAAACGGATTTGAAACAAAATAATTGGTTGACAAATTAAATATTGTTTGTTAGAATATTATAAAAGTGTTGATAGAAAAGCTTTTGTCAGAAATTCATTTTAGAGAATAATCTTCTTGGCTGAAAAAGATTTAATGATGCTTTCAAAAGTACCGCTTCTTGAACTGCCGCCGTATTCAAGGTGTGCCGTATCCTCTGCGTTAAAGAGACGATAAGGTCTGAATTATTTCAGGCGAATCGGGTGGAACCGTGTTAGAGTTTTAGACTTGACACCCCGTTTTTTCGGGTTGTCAGGTCTTTTGTTTTTAATAAAACTTGTTTAAACTTACTGAAAGGATTTAATAAAATGATTAAAGTAACTTTAAAGGGCGGCGTTGTAAACGAATATGAAAACGGTATCAGCGTTGCTGAAATTGCAAAATCAATTAGTATGGGACTGTATAAAGCTGCTTGTGCCTGTACGGTTGACGGAGAGGTTTGC
>JBJEIS010000105.1:0-2974 GCA_051877275.1 Acutalibacteraceae bacterium
CGCCCGGGGCGATAAACACCTGTGTTTTGTGTTTTAATCTTCTAAAAGAAGAGCAGTGAATAATTCTATCTCTATCTCTTTGGTAATCAGTGCGTATTTCGCACTTTTCTTCTTCAATATCTCGTCCTAATGAATTTGCTGAAAAAGAGGCTTTTTCACACAAAATCAACTTTTCGTTATTTTCGATATTCTCTCTAATAGACATAAATTATCACCTCTATATTAAATATTCGACAAAACTCTCAAAATACCTTTAATTATTTTAAATCAAATGAAAAATATTTTTTAGAAGTAGTATTGGGTATGATTTTACCTGAAAATTTCTCAAAAATTTCATTTTTAAACGATAAAAAATCACAATCTTTAATATAGCAGGAAAGTTTTACATTATCTTCAAACTGTGAACTCTCAATTTGAACATTATTTTTAATAAAAATACTTTGTAAAGTGTTATAAAAACCGTAATCACATTCAATGTCAAAGCAAGTACACTCAGTCATTTCAACGATGCCTGCGCTTTCAACCGCACCTTTACATCCTTGCGAATACGCACGCGTAAGTCCGCCTGTTCCGAGTAAAATTCCGCCGAAATACCTCGTTACTACTACGCATACATCAGTAAGTCCTTTTTTAGTAAGAACTTCTAAAACCGGCAATCCCCCTGTTCCCTGCGGCTCGCCGTCATCGGAATATCTTTGCTTGTTATTTTCTCGCAAAACATAGGCATAAACATTATGCCGAGCATCGGAATGTTTGTGTTTAATGCTATTAATAAAATCAACTGCATCACTCTCGGTTAAACAAGGCTTAACATATCCGATAAAACGCGATTTTTTCTCAGTGAATGTATAAGAAGCTTCTGATTTTACAGTTAAATAACCGGTCAAAGATTTCACCACACTTTACAACATAAAAATGGAAAAAAGCCGTAACCATCAAACCGACAGTTACGGCATACATTACAATACTATTTTGCAGCGTTGAATCTTCTGTTGAAACGATCAACACGTCCGCCTGAATCAACAAGCTTCTGTCTGCCTGTGAAGAACGGATGACATTTTGAACAAATATCAACTTTAAGTTCTTTTTTAGTAGATCTTGTTTCAAATTCATTACCGCATGCGCATTTTACTGTGCAAACTTCGTAATCAGGATGAATTCCTTCTCTCATTCTATATCAATCCTTTCTTGTTTAGCGTATCAAAATAACGCACTCATTGCGTCAACGAACTAATATTATCACAAATCTTTATGAATTGCAAGCATTTTTTTGAATTTTTCTTAAAATAAAATATTTTTTGTTGTAAACAGGTATATTTTATGATAAAATCTAATAAAATATCATTTTTTGGAGTGTTAATTACGTCTTTTATTATTTTTGATTTAGAATTTAACAGCACTAAGCTTCCCCATTATGATAAAAACATAAATGAAATCATTGAAATCGGTGCTGTAAAGCTTGATAATAGTTTAAATGAAATTGACAGTTTCTCTATGACTGTAAAACCGAAATACACAAAGAAATTAAACCCTTACACCAAAAAAATCACACAGATTACCGAAGATGAACTCAAGCATTCTTCGCCTTTTGAAAAAGTAATTGAAGAATTTGTAGATTGGTGTGATGTTGATAACAACACTTGCTTTTTAACCTGGTCTGATACCGACTTACATGTTATGGCTGAAAACTATGCAGAATTTCTAAAAAAAGACTGTGTTGATTTTATCACAAAATACACCGATTTGCAAAAATATATCTCATTTTTTATAAAAACCGAAAACAATAATCAAATCAGTTTAAAATCTGCTGCCGAACACTTTAAAATTGATACTGAAAATTTTTCTATGCACCGTGCTGAAGATGATAGCAGAGTTTGCGGAAGAATACTTTTTAAATCATATGACAAAGAATTATTTAATAAGTATATAAGGATAATTGATAATAAAACATTTTATCAAAAATTATTGTTTAAACCATATGTTATAAATGATATTAACCACAAAGATATTGACAAAAACGACTTATTTTTTGAGTGTCCTGTCTGCGGCACAAAGAACAACTTTTCAGGAAAATATAATAAAAAAATTAATGCATTTACAAATATAATCAAGTGCGAAAACTGCAAGAAGAAAATCGCTGTTTCTTTAAGAATCAAAAAAACTTTTGATAAAGTCACAATCGCTAAGCGCACAAGAGAATTTGTAAAAAAGAAAAAAGAAAAAGAATAAATTACAATTTGCGAAACTTACTTGAAATTTATTTAAAATCTATATTTGTATAATCATTAGGTACCTGACCGACAATTATCATTTCATTAAGAAGAATTTCGGTATAAAAGGTAGTATTTGTTTGAAAAAGCGGAGTAATAATACAAACTTCAGTCTTAAAAACAAGCTCAAACTTATGTCTTGACTGGTTTATTCCCGTGCTTTCAAATTCAGAATTATAATCGCATGATACAGTATTAGTCATTTCATAATCAAATTTAATATTTGGTCCCCTGCCGTATGTAAACTCATTATCAATAAAAGAGCCCAGTCTTATTGAAACAGAATCTGTATCAAGATCTTTAAAACCGTTGCTGATATTTTTTATAATTTCAAGCTTTAATTTGCTTAAAAAAACGCTGTCAGCAGAAACGGATTTGATATTTTTGTCTTCATCGTATGTAATTGAGATGACATTTGAAAAATCAACATTTTCTTTCTTCAGTGCGCTGTAAACAGCATTATTTATGATTTTCTCATTAACCGCTTGAGCGTCGTTAATAGCAACTTCAAGCATTATAGGTCTTACGTTTGTTTCGGTAAAAACAACTAATAAAACAAAAAAAAGCGAAATTGCAGAAATCCATATAACCGTCCTGCATTTTCGCTTATATTTATATCTCACATTCACCACCTCTTAATCCATCTTATGAATTTAAGGTAATAGTGGTTAATTTATAAATTTTCCGATATATTCAAATCATTC
>JBJEIS010000106.1:0-2970 GCA_051877275.1 Acutalibacteraceae bacterium
GGTACTGATTATAAAATTCCTGCCGGCGAAACAGTTAGATTCTAAAAATAATATATACTTACTCAATAATAAGTTTTAAAAAACACTCTGCATTTTTGCAGAGTGTTTTTTATTTCAAGCCTTTTGTTGTGTAATATTCTTAGCTTCATTGACAAATTCAAGCACATCTTTCGGTGCATTAAGACTATAAAGCAAGCCATAAGGAATGCTGTAATCCCAATTAACCGGGATTGAAACAAGCCCGGGGTGAACCTCCTGCCAACATTCAATCGTGAGCAACACTTTCCCGGTTTCTGCACAGCGGTTAAATACAGATAAATCATAAAAATGCGGAGTGTCTTCAATCTGGATTTGCGGATGATGTCTTTCTAAATCATTTCTTATAAAATCATTTACACCCGAATCTCCTTTACTTACCATCATAAGTGTTTCACCGTATAAATCTTCAAGATTTATACGGTCTTTTTGAGCCAGTCTATGCTCTCTTGAAACTGCTATCATCTTTTTATATCTTCCAAGGGGAAGAAAATTGCAGCGCGAAAGCCAAGCTTTTGAATCGCATACTCCGACTAAAAAATCAAATTTTTCGCCCAATTGTTCAATTTCAGAAACTATATCTTCATGATTATCTTCAAACGGAACCAGGTGAAGCTTATAATCAGGAAAATTCTGATTTACGCGATACCACAAATCCATAAAAGGTTTTGCGGGATTAAGCAAAGATGTGCCTACGCAAAATGTTGTATCATAGGTATGCTTTGCTGCATTGGCAGCGGCAATAGTTTTTTTAGAATAATCTATCATAAACTTTGCGTCTTGATATATCACCTCTCCGGGCCGTGTTAAATGCACTCCCGACGGCGTTCTTTCTATCAACTTTAAATTCAGATGTTTTTCAAGCGCATTAATTTGTTTCATAACTGCTGTCGGCGAAATATACAGATGGTCTGCCGCTTTAGTAAAACTTCCACAGTCAATAACTGCTATAAAAGTATCGAGTATAGGATTATACATATCATACCTCCATAAGCGCAAGTATAAACTTTAAGTTTATACAATAATAACATATCGGATATTCCATGTCAAGGCGCTTCATGATATACTTTAATCAGAAAGCAGAACGGAGGTAGCACAATGGCAAAAAAATTAATTGCTTTTTATTCAAGAGCAGATGAAAACTATATAAGCGGTTTGCTTAAAACATTAGAAGTAGGCAACACGGAAGTTGCCGCAAATATTATAGCAGAATTAACAGACGCAGATTCATTTAAAATCGAACAGGTTCAAGCTTATTCAAAAGGCTATAATGAATGTATTGCTGAAGCGCAGGAAGACCAAAAGCAGAATGTTCGTCCAAAATTGAAAAGTTATCCTGAATCTATCAGCGATTATGAAGTAATTTATCTTGGCTTTCCTAACTACTGGGGCACAATGCCTATGGCGGTATTTACTTTTCTTGAACACTTTGATTTCAGCGGAAAGATAATTAAACCGTTTTGTACTCATGAAGGCAGCGGATTAGGTGGCAGTATTGACGATATCAAAAAGCTTTGCCCAAATGCAAAAGTTGAAAAAGGTCTTGCTATTCGCGGTAGCAGTGTTCAAAATTCAAAAACATCAATTGAAAAATGGTTATAAGGAGAAAAAACTATGGGCATTAAAGAAATGAGTGTGTTTCCTGTCGGCGAGCCTAATAATAGTTTTGCTAAGTATTTCGTCGGGCAAAGCTATCTTAATATGCTATCAACCGAACAGGTTGCAATCGGCAATGTGACATTTGAGCCGAAATGCCGCAACAACTGGCATATTCACCATGCAGACAAAGGCGGCGGACAAATGCTGATTATTACCGCCGGAGAGGGTTGGTATCAAGAATGGGGCAAGCCGCCAAAATTATTAAAGCCAGGCGATATAGTGAATATTCCCGCTAATATTAAGCATTGGCACGGTGCAACTGCAAACTCATGGTTTCAGCATTTAGCAGTTGAAGTACCGGGAGAAAACTGTAAAACTGAATGGTGCGAACCTATTTTAGATGAAGAATATCAAAAATTATAACCAAGGGAGGAAGAATAATGGCAAAAGTTACAGCAGGAAAAGATGAGCTGGGGAATTTTGCTCCGAAATTTGCGGAATTGAATGACGACGTGCTTTTTGGCGAGGTTTGGTCAAGAGAAGACAAGCTATCGGCGAGAGACAGAAGTATTGTTACGGTTACGGCATTAATGGCAAGCGGAATTTTAGATAACTCTTTAAAATTTCATTTATCAAATGCTAAAAATCATGGAGTAACTAAAGAAGAAATTGCAGAAATTCTCACTCATGCCGCCTTTTATGCAGGCTGGCCTAAAGCATGGGCAGCGATGCGTATGGCAAAAGAAATTTTGGATGAATAACTGCATAATTATTATTTTCTACAATGAATTATGTTAAAGTTATATGCAAAAATTATAACCAGATAAGGATGTGATTATATGAAAAAATTTTTAGCTGTATTTTTGACTGCATGTTTTATTTTTGCACTGGCAGGGTGTGCCGGCAAGGATAACAGCGTCAATTCGACCACTCAAAACACACAGGCAAAATCTAAAGAAAATAAATCAAATAAAGTTTTAGTAGCTTATTTTTCTGCAACCGGTAATACCGAAAGTGTCGCAAAAATAATTGCGGATAATACAAATGCCGATGTTTTTGAAATAACCCCAAAAAATGAATATACAGACGAAGATTTAGACTGGACAAATGATGAATCCAGAGTATCGGTTGAACATAATAATCCCGATAAAAGAAATGTTGAACTTGTTACAATCACGCCCGAAAAATTTGACGATTACGATACAGTATTTATCGGATATCCGATTTGGTGGGGCATTGCCGCATGGCCGGTTGACAGTTTTGTTAAAGGAAACGACTTTTCCGGCAAAACCGTAATTCCGTTTTGTTCATCACTAAGCTCCGGCTTGGGAGAAA
>JBJEIS010000107.1:0-12519 GCA_051877275.1 Acutalibacteraceae bacterium
CGAAAACAATAAGCGGAAAAATAAGAAGAGCAGAAATCAGAGAAAATTCATAAAACAAAAGGGATTTTTTCATCTTTAACAATGAAGATTATGAAGTGTTTTATTTCTTGTGCACCCTCACTGCCTTGCTTGATTTTGCAGTGCGGTGGTCTTTCGTAGTTTTTAGGTTACAAAAGCCAGCTGCGGGCATGAGTGGTATTATGAAATAACCTATATAGTCATTATGACGCTTGTCGGTGAGTTTGTGCGTTTATCAAGCTTCGGTCATAATGACGGAGAACGTGCAAGTCGGGCAACTGAACGGCAGGAGTTAACACTGTGCACATTGACGACTATATAAGCATATTCATTTAAGGGGATTTTTAAGGGTACTCCCTTAAATGTCTTTTTGTACCTTTTTGACAGGAAAAAGGTACTGGCTGCGAAAGCAGTCGTATAATAAAACGGCGGCAGCAATGTCGCGCTTACAGATTTAAAGAAAATTGTATGCTTTTGAAAATTGAAAAATCCGAGCTCACAATAAATGTGAGACTCGGATTTTTATTTTTTTACAACAACATTTTTATGTTTAAGCTTTATAAGTTTTTAATTGCATCTTTCATTGATTTTACAAAATCCGCAACATATTCTTCGGCATTTTCACCGTATTTTCCTATTATTTTAACAATTGCCGAACCGACAATAACACCGTCGGCTTTTTCAGCCATTTCAGCAGCCTGCTCCGGAGTTGATATTCCGAATCCGATAGCGCATGGAACATCGGTGTTTTCTTTAACCAGATTAACCATTTCACCGACATTTGTAGTAATTTTACTTCTTGTGCCTGTTACGCCGAGGCTTGAAACTATGTAAATAAAACCGTTTGCCTCTTTTGCAATCATTGAAACTCTGTTTTTTGAAGTAGGTGCAATTAACGATACAAAATCAATGCCGTACTGCTTGCATATTAAGTCGAATTCTTCTTTTTCTTCAAAAGGTACATCGGGTAAAATAAGCCCGTCTATACCATAATCAGCGCATTTTTTCACAAATTTTTCTGTTCCGTAAGAGAATACCACGTTTGCGTATGTCATAAACACCATTGGAATTGTTACATCTTTTCGCAAGTCTTTAACAAGATTAAATATCTTATCGGTGGTTGTTCCTGAGTTTAATGCACGCAAATTTGCTTCTTGAATAACCGGACCTTCTGCGGTAGGATCTGAAAAAGGAATACCAAGCTCAATCAAATCTGCACCCGCTTTTTCCATTGCACGAACGATTTTTGCCGTAGTTTCAAGATTTGGATCTCCGCAGGTGATAAAAGGTATAAATGCCTTGCCGTTTTTAAATGCTTTTGAAATATTACTCATTTATATTCTCTCCTCTGTAACGTGCAATTGCCGCACAATCTTTGTCACCTCTGCCTGAAATTGTGATAACAATTATTTTATCTTTCGGCAAAGTAGGAGCAAGCTTCATTGCGTAAGCGACAGCGTGCGAGCTTTCAATTGCGGGAATAATGCCTTCTGTTTTGCTTAAATATTCAAAAGCATTAACCGCTTCATCATCTGTAATAGCAACATATTCGGCTCTTTTTGTATCATGAAGCCAAGCGTGTTCAGGTCCTACTCCGGGATAATCAAGACCTGCTGAAATAGAATAAACCGGAGCTATCTGGCCAAATTCATCCTGACAAAAATACGATTTCATTCCGTGAAAAATTCCGAGTGAGCCGGTGTTTATTGTTGCAGCGGTTTCAAAAGTATCAATACCTCTACCTGCTGCTTCGCAACCGATTAATCGAACTGATTTATCTTCAATAAAATTGTAGAAAGAGCCGATAGCATTGCTTCCTCCGCCGACGCAGGCAATAACCGCGTCAGGCAAACGTCCTTCTTTTTCAAGCATTTGTTCTTTTATCTCTTTTGAGATAACCGATTGAAAATCGCGTACTATTGTAGGAAAAGGATGAGGTCCCATTACAGAACCTAAACAATAATGAGTATCTGAAATACGGTTAGTCCATTCACGCATTGCTTCCGAAACAGCGTCTTTTAAAGTTGCAGTACCGCTTTTAACAGGAATAACATCAGCGCCGAGTAATTTCATTTTATAAACATTTAAAGCCTGGCGCACTGTATCTTCTTCACCCATAAATACAACGCATTCAAGCCCTAAAAGCGCCGCCGCGGTAGCAGTCGCAACGCCGTGTTGACCTGCGCCTGTTTCTGCAATCAATCTTTTTTTGCCCATTTTTTTAGCTAAAAGCGCCTGACCTAAAACATTATTGATTTTATGCGCTCCGGTATGGTTTAAGTCTTCTCTTTTAAGATATATTTTTGCACCGCCTAAATCCTTGGTCATTTTTTCGGCATAATAAAGTCTGCTCGGTCTGCCTGCATACTCATTAAAAAGCTCTGATAATTCTTTTTGGAATTCAGGGTCATTTTTAAAGTGATTATAAGCTTCCTCAAGCTCGATTACTGCATTCATAAGTGTTTCGGGAATATACTGTCCGCCGTGAACGCCGAAGCGTCCTTTTGATTTATTCATCAATATCACCGTATCCTTTTCATCTCTTGTCATTTGCGCGTACTTTTTCTGCAAATAATTTCATTTTATTATAATCTTTTGTTTTATCAGTTTCAATACCTGAGCTGACATCAACCGCAAAAGGTTTTAATTTAAGTGCATAGTCAATATTGTCATTATTTAATCCGCCTGCAAGAAAATAAGGGCGGTCGACTGTATTTAAAAGCTCCCAGTTAAACTTTTCTCCGCTTCCGGGAATTTTGTTATCAAGTAAAATATAGTCAGCACAGGATAAACAGGCTTTTTTAATGTCATCTTGATTTGTAACTTTAAATGCTTTAATTATATCAGCATTGGTATGGTTTTTTAATTCGGTTATAAATGTTTCGTCTTCATTGCCGTGAAGCTGGACTGCGCTGATTATATTTTTTTCTAAAAGCTCTAAAATAAATTCTTTTTTGTGATTTACAAAAACACCTACGGTTTTAATTTGTTTGTCAAGCATTTTCGATAATTCTTCAGCTTTTTGCGGTGTAACCGCTCTGTGGCTGAAAGAAGCAAAAACAAATCCGATATAATCAGGCAGAATTTTATTTGCATAGCAAATATCTTGATTTGAAAACATTCCGCACATTTTTATTTTAGTCATTATTTAATACCTTTCAGACTGTCAAGCATTTCTTTTTTGTTTTCGGCTCTCATCAGCGTTTCGCCGATTAAAACCGCGTCTACATCAGCTTGTTTTAAAGTTTCAATGTCTTCAGCATTTTTTATTCCGCTTTCGGCAACAAAAATTATATTTTTAGGAACTAATTTTCGCAGATTTTCACTGTTTTTCACATTTACCGAAAAATCTTTTAAATTGCGGTTGTTAACGCCTATAATTCTTGCACCTGCGTTTACTGCCGATTTAATTTCTCTTTCATCATGTGCTTCAACTAAAGCTGAAAGATTTAGAGAATCGCATATTTTTATGTAATTGCTTAAAGTTTTTTCATCAAGCAAAGAACAGATTAACAGTACAGCGCTTGCGCCCAATGCTTTTGCTTCGTAAATCATATATTCGTCTACAACAAAATCTTTTCTGATACAAGGAATAGAAACTTCATTAGCAATTTCGCGTAAATAATCATTACTTCCTAAAAACCATTTTGGCTCTGTCAGTACTGAAATACATGAAGCGCCTGCTTTTTCATAATCCTTCGCAATTTCAAGATAAGGAAAGTTTTCAGCAATGATTCCTTTTGATGGTGATGCTTTTTTACATTCGCAAATAAAGCTTATATCATCACCCTTAAGAGCTTGCTCAAAAGGAAAACTTTTAGTATCTTTCTTTTCTTTAGCTAAAAGCTTAATTTCTTCAAGAGAAGTGACTTCTTTTGCATTGGTTACGCGTATTTTAGCATAATCTGCAATTGTGTGAAGAATATCCTTCATAAAATTCATTCCTTATTTATTAGATAATGTTATAAACTTTTCTAAAGTTTTAAGTGCAGCGCCTGAATCAATTGTTTCTTCGGCAAGCTTTATTCCTTCGGCAATAGAATCAGCTTTTTGAGCAATATAGAGTGCGGCGCCAGCATTCATCAAAACAGCATCTCTGTAAACGCCTTTTTCGCCGTTTAATACTTTCATTGCTATTTTTGCGTTTTCAGCAGGGTCTCCGCCTTTTAAATCCTCTTTTTTGCATCTGTTAATTCCGAAATCTTCAGGCTGAATAGTATATGTTTTATAGTTATCTTCGTTTAATTCGCAAACAGTAGTAGGAGAGCTTAATGAAATTTCATCTAATTTATCCTGACCGTAAACAACCATTCCGCGGCGTACGCCAAGCTTTGTAAGCACTTTTGCCAATGGTTCAACAAGCTTCTCATCATATACGCCGAGCAATTGCATTGACGGGCTTGCAGGGTTTGTAAGCGGCCCCAAAATATTAAAAACAGTTCTTATTCCGAGTTCTTTTCTGATTGGTCCTACATATTTCATTGATGTATGATAAACCTGTGCAAATAAGAAGCATATCCCTACATCTTCTAATAATGAAACACATTTTTCAGGTGATAAATTTATATTTACACCAAGTGCTTCAAGGCAGTCGGCAGCGCCGCATTTTGATGATGCTGCACGGTTTCCGTGCTTTGCAACCTTTACTCCGGCAGCTGCTAAGACTAACGCGGAAACAGTTGAAATATTAAAGCTTTGTGCATTATCTCCGCCTGTTCCCACTATTTCAAATACATCCATATTATGTTCAACTTTGATTGCGTGGCTGCGCATAGCTTCTGCACATCCGGAGATTTCATCAATTGTTTCGGCATGCGTGTTTTTGGTTGAAAGCGCTGCTAAAAATGCAGCGTTTTGAACAGCAGTTGTTTGGCCGTCCATAATTTCATTCATAACTTCATAAGCTTCGTTTCTTGTTAAATCTTGTTTGTCAACAATTTTTTTAATAGCCTGTTCAATCATTTTATTTATCCTCCGTTTTAATAACATTTAAAAAGTTTTGAAGTATTTTTGCACCGTCGGGAGTCAAAATTGACTCGGGATGGAACTGCAATCCGTAAACATCATAATTAATATGCTTTACTGCCATAATCTCATTATCATCTGTTTCTCCTATGATTTCAAGACAATCAGGCATAGTTTCTTTTACTGCCGCCAATGAATGATATCTTGCGACAGGCATTTTATTTTCAAGACCTTTGAAAATAGGGGAGTTGTTGTTTATTGAGATTACTGATTGTTTTCCGTGCATAAGTTCTTTTGCGTAAGAAACAGTTGCATTATAAGCTTCACAAATTGATTGGTGACCGAGACAAACGCCTAAAATCGGGAATTTTCCTGCAAGCTTTTGCACTGCTTCAATACAAACTCCTGCGTCTTTCGGTTTACCCGGACCGGGCGAAATAATTATAGCCTCCGGATTTAATGCTTCAATTTGAGAAACAGTCATTTCATCATTTCTTATAACCTTTATATCAGGGTTGATTGAGCCGATAAGCTGATAAAGATTATATGAAAAACTGTCGTAATTATCAATTAATAAAATCATTCTTTCACCTCGCAAGCTTGCTTGACAGCGTTTACAACCGCCGCAGCTTTGTTAATACATTCCTGGTATTCGTTTTCAGGCACTGAATCAGCAACTATTCCCGCACCGCTGCGAATAAATACTTTTCCGTTCTTTTTATAAGCGATTCTTATTGCAATACAGGTATCAAGATTTCCTGTGAAATCAATATATCCTATTGCGCCGCCGTAAATTCCTCTTTTATTTTTTTCAAGGTCATTAATAAGTTGACAAGCCATAATTTTTGGTGCTCCGGAAAGTGTTCCTGCGGGAAGAATTGACCTTACTGCATCCAAACAGTCTTTGTCATCTGAAATTTCGCCTTTTACTGTTGAGCCAATATGCATTACATGAGAATAGCGCTCTATTTCATGATACTTTTCTACCTCAACCGAGCCGAATTTGCTGATTTTTCCTATATCGTTTCTTCCTAAATCAACAAGCATATTATGCTCGGCTAGCTCTTTTTCATCAGCCAACAATTCTTTTTCAAGTCGCTTGTCTTCCTCGTCGGTTTTACCGCGAGGTCTTGTTCCTGCAAGAGGAAATGTATGAAGAATACCATCTTCAAGCTTTACAAGAGTTTCAGGCGAGGCACCTGCAACTTCCATATCCGAGCTTGAAAAATAAAACATATAAGGCGACGGATTAATGGTTCTCAGTACGCGGTAAGTATTTAAAAGACTACCGCTGAAATCGGCTTCAAGTCTGTTTGATAAAACAATCTGAAAAATATCGCCTTCAAAGATATGATGTTTGGCGGTGTTTACCATATCACAGTAAACCTCTTTATTAAACAAAGGATTAAATTCTGATTTTAATACACCGTTTTCTTCTTTTTTCTCTTCGCCGTTAATTATTAAATCAGCAAGCTTTTTCAATTCAAATTCAGCTTTGTTATATTCACTTTCAACATTGTTGAGCGAAATATTTACTATAAGAATAATTTTTTGACGAAAATTATCAAAAGCTATTACCTTATCAAATAACATTAAATCTATATCTTTGAAATTTTCTGTATCGGGAGCGTCTAAATTTAAAGTAGGTTCAGAATATTTTAAATAATCATAAGAAAAATAACCTACCAGACCTCCTGTGAAAGACGGAAAATAATCAAATTTTGGACTTTTATAATCATTAAGTACCTGTCTTATATACTTATCAGGGTCATTATCTTCAAAGTTGAGTGAACCAACCTTAATTTTTCCGTTACAGCAGGTAATTTCAAGCTTTGGGTCAAAACCTAAAAAAGTGTAGCGTCCCCATTTTTCATTATCGGAAATCGACTCTAATATGTAACAATGATGAGATACATTTTTGAGTTTTTTTAATACCTGTATTGGAGTTGCAATGTCTGAAAAAAGCTCTATTCCGACAGGAACAACCTTATACTTGTTTTGTTTAGCTATTTCTTTAACTGTATCAAGACTTGGTTTCAAAATAATCATATCCTTTCCGAATGTTTTATAAAAAACAAAAAGTCCTTGACAGAATTATATAAATTCTGTCAAGGACGAATAAAAATCTATCCGCGGTACCACCTTGATTTACAACATCATTGCTGTACACTTATTAGGATACTAACATATCCTTCGATTACTAACGCGATCGTTACGTCACAGAATACTGGGTTTATATTATAATATAAACTTTTGACTGTGCCCTCCGCGGTCCATTTGATGGCTTGTTTTCCGCCTGTATCCCAGCACCACAGACTCTCTTTGCGAGCATGACCAACTTTATCTCCGCATCATCGGTTTTGTTGTAAATTAATTTACCACATTTATTTTTATTTGTCAAGAGAAAAGTTAAAATAAAATTAATTATTTTAAAAACAAAGAAACTGTTATGATGCTGAGCACTGCTGAAACAAGGTCTGCTGCAACCGAGCAGCCTATGGTATGACGTATGTTTTTTATCCCAATACTGCCGAAATAGACCGCAGATGCATAAAATGTTGTATCTGTTGAAGCACACAGCACACAGGCAACTCTGCCGATAAAGCTGTCAGGGCCGAAATCTTTCAAGCAATTATTAACTAAAGTAAGTGTTCCGCTTCCTGAAACAGGACGAAGCATTATTATCGGTGTTATTTCTTTCGGAACACCAAAAAAATCGGTGATTGGGGATAAAAGGCTTACCAGCATATCAAGTGCGCCGGATGATTTAAACATTGCAACCGCAGTTACAAGACCGATTAATGTCGGAGTGATTGATAAAACCGTTTTAAGTCCTTCCTTTGCGCCGTCACAAAAGAGAGAAAATATTTTTTGTTTTCTTGAAATACCGATAAAAACTATTATAAATAGAATTATCGGAACGGCATAAACTCCTATCTTTGACATTTGTGTTTGTTCATTATTTTTGCAAGTGTAATGCCGACAATTAATGAAACTAATGAACTTATCCAGATACAAGTGATGATTTCCATAGGTGCATTGCTTGAGTATCTTGCGCGTAGTGCAGAAATTGTTGTGGGAATAAGTTGAAATGCAGCGGTATTTATTACAACAAATGTGACCATATTATCAGTTGCAATTAAAGGGGAGGGGTTGCTTTTTTGCATTGCCTGCATCGCTTTTAAACCGAAAGGTGTAGCAGCATTTGATATGCCTAAGAAATTTGCGGTTATGTTTAAGCTTATTGCATCTTTAGTTTCATTGTCAATATCTTTAAATAATAGTTTTAAAAGCGGAGAAAGAGCTTTTGAAACTGCTTTTGTAACACCGCTTTTTTCTGCAATATTCATTATTCCGCTCCAAAAGCATATTGTACCGGCAAGGCTGATAACCAGTGAAACGGCGTCTTTAGCGCCGGAAAATAATGCATTGTTTAGTTCATCCGTTCTTCCGCAGATTAATGCGCAAATAACTGAAATTAAACATAAAAATCCCCAAATATAATTAAGCACAGTTTTCACCTCGGTTAATTATATTCAGGGATTTAAAAATTTATTTATCAATTGTTTTCAGCCAGTCGTTTACATCAGCATCGCTTGGCATACGCCAATCGCCTCTCGGAGAAAGACAGATTGAGCCGACTTTTACACCGTCAGGCAGACAACTGCGTTTAAATTGTTGAGTGAAAAAGCGCTTTATAAATGTTTTCAGCCATTTTAAAATAGTTTCTTCATCAAAATCATCTTTAAAAGCTATTTTTGCAAGATGAAGAATTTTATCAGGTGAAAATCCGAAACGCATAAAATAATACAGATAAAAATCATGTAAAGCATAAGGTCCGACGATATCTTCTGTTTGCTGAAGAATATGTCCCTTTTCATCAGGCGGTAAAAGTTCAGGACTTATCGGTGTATCAAGAATATCTTTTAAAACCTCAGTACTTTTTTCAAAAACATTATAATCTATAAGGCTATCTATCATCCATCTTATAAGTGTTTTCGGAATGCTTGCATTGACACCGTACATACTCATATGGTCGCCGTTATAGGTGCACCAACCGAGCGCAAGTTCCGATAAATCTCCTGTACCGATAACAAAGCCGCCTACTCGGCTTGCATAATCCATAAGAACCTGTGTTCGCTCTCGTGCCTGCGAGTTTTCATAAGTGCCGTCTAAAATGCTTTTATCATGACCTATGTCTTTGAAATGCAAATCACAGGCTTCCTTTATATTAACTTCAACGCTTGTAACACCAAGTGTTTTCATTAATTCAATTGAGTTGTTATAGGTGCGGTCGGTTGTGCCGAAACAAGGCATGGTAATGCCTATTACATCGGTAAGCGGTCTGTTTAACTGTCTTATGGCTTCTGTGGAAACAAGCAAAGCCAAAGTGGAATCGAGCCCGCCGGAAATACCGATAACAGGCTTGCAACCGGTTACTGATAAACGCTTTTTAAGACCTGCAACCTGCATTCGGAAGATATTTAAACAGCGCTCCAATCTGTCTTTTTTAGCAGACGGAACAAAAGGCAGCTTGTTGATTTTTGCAAAAGCACCGTCGCTTTTTAAACTGAATTCTTCAGAGCTTATAATCCATCTTTGACCGTTGGTTTCAGTGGCTTTTACGCAATC
Source organism: Acutalibacteraceae bacterium (assembly GCA_051877275.1). GTDB lineage: Bacteria > Bacillota > Clostridia > Oscillospirales > Acutalibacteraceae > RUG11462. Next base: position 9,616 of record JBJEIS010000107.1, read on the forward strand.
TTTAAAACACTTATTTTTCTTACGGTCAAATCTGATTTTACCAAGGTCAATATCACCGTAAACAATATAATCATTATCAATTAATTCGTTGTTTTCAGCGCAAACTGTTCCGTTTTCACAAATCAAGCTGTGACCGGAGAAAATAAGATCGGTTGTTGATTCATCAGCGCCTGCTGAAGAATAAACATAACCGCAGATGTTTCTTGCAGACTGCTGTTTGATAAGGTCCTTGCGATATTCTCTTTTTGCAATAGTCTCGTTGCTGGCAGAAAGATTGAAAATAACCTCTGCGCCGTCTAAAGTCAAATATGTGCTCGGCGGAAGCGGCGCCCATAAATCTTCACAAATCTCAACGCCTATTTTAACTTGATTGTTGAGATTTAAAACGATATTGTTTCCTACAGGTATTTCATATTCTTCATCAAGACCTAATTCAGAAGAAAAGACATTGTCGATTTCTAAATCCAAAGCAGAGCTGAACCAGCGTTTTTCGTAAAACTCATTGTAATTCGGAATATATGTTTTTGGTGTGATGCTTTCAATTTTGCCGTCATAAATAACAACACCGCAGTTGTAAAGCTGACCGTCTAATTCGATTGGCAAGCCTATTATTATGACTGAATCTATGCTTTTGCTTTTTTCAATAATTGTTTTAAGACTTTGTAATGCACTATCTAAAAGAGTGTTTTGAAAAAACAAATCGGCGCAAGTGTAGCCCGTAATACATAGCTCAGGAAAAACGATTGCATCTGTATTATGACTTTGCGCTTCTTCGATTTTTTTGATAATTTCATTCGTGTTAAATTCAGTATTACCGACAGAAATTTTCGGAACTGCGCTTGCGACTCTTATGTAGTCAAACATTTTTTTCACTCCAAAAACACAAAATATTATGTTTAGATTTTACCACGAAATGATTAAATATTCAATATAAAAAATAATACTCATATAAAAATCTTGTTTTAAAATGCCTTTTTTCTTTGCCGATTCGGTTCCATTGACAATATTTTCAATTTGTGGTATATTGAAAATAATAACTTTTAATTTAGGAGAGAGTATAGTGAAAAATAAGTTTAAAAGGTTGTGTGCATTATTACTGATTTCAGTTATGGCTGTTAGCACTATGTTTACATCATACAGTGCAAATGCTGATTCTGCCAATGAAATTATAGATGTAACAGATAACAGCATTGCAAATTGTAAAATTGACGGCGAAACTGATGATTACGCCGCTCTTACAGCTATTATGAATTATGTAAATAATTCAACAAATCCAATAGTCATTAGTTTTCCTAATACGGGTAAAAAAATGCTTATTTCGGATACTATTCGCATAAAAAGGAGTAACGTCACGCTCAAAATCGGCTGCGACATACAGTTCACCAAGACCGAATATCCAACAAGAGGCAGTTGGCCCGATGAAAGCTCAATGAATGTGCTCGATATTGGCTATTCATCTTGGAGCAAAAAGTCTATTGAAAACATCAAAATAATCGGCGATAACATTGAAATTAACGGAAACGGCAACAATGTTACTAATTATTCTCAAGCGGAAGAAAAGGACACAAAGCCGAGTTTCGGCGATGTTATCCATTTTCGCAGAGTTATAGGCGGTTATATAAGCGGTATCATTTGTAACAATGCTATTGAAAACGGTATGCGTGTGTATTTTTGTCAAAATGTAACCGTTGAAAACTGTGAATTTAATAATACTGTGCTTGATAACGGACTTACCGTTATGGGAATGCCTGTTTATGAGGATAATTGGGTGTACAGCGATGATGAAAGCAACAATAATGTTGTTGTGCGTAACTGTTCTGCAAAAAATAATTTTGATTTAGGTTTTTCAGCTTCTTTATGCCGTAATGTTTTGTTTGACTCATGTGTTGCCATCGAAAACGGAAATGCTGACGGACTCAATTCCGGAGGTGGATACTCATATGAATGTCTTGGATATAAAACAAGTTCATTGTATTATGATAATCCTGTTTCATGGGACGGCCTTGTTACATTCCGAAATTGTAAAGCTTATAATAATCAAAATTATGGAATATATGTTGACGCAATAGGTACAACTATTGAAAACTGCTTAATTGATACAGTTATACAGAATGATGACAGTACTTACGGAAGAAATAAACGCGGCGGCAACGGTATTTTTGCAATGAGCGCAAAGGGAGAATTGCGAATTACCGATACAACAATAACAAACATAGCTTGCTATGCAATAGCATACAGTCTTGGCTCGTCTGACCTTGTATCTTCAATGAATATTAAAAATATTTGTGTCAGCAATTCTGCAAAAGGTATATATGGGTATCTTACAGATTATATAAGTGTTGATGGCGCAGATTTAAACCAAGTTACATCTTCACCGTTTTATTTTTCAGACGGTACTACTAATAAGAAAAGAATTTCATTAAGTAATATTAGCATAAACAATAGCGGTGCTACAGCAAAATGGCAGGTTAATAAAGCGGATGAGCTTATTCTTGATGATACAGCAAATGCTTACTACGGCGGTTCTTCAAATCAAACAGGTGTTCAATCTGGCTCTATTTCGGATTATGAGGGTAATACACCTGATTTAACAATTAGCAGCGCTGAAGATTTATTGCAATTTGCATCTAATGTGAATTCGGGCAATAATTACAGCGGAAAGTATATTGTAATGACTGATGATATTGATTTGTCTTCTGTTTGCGGTAGTGACATTAACGGTGAAGAAGTAAGTTGGACGCCAATCGGAACTTCAAGCTCGAAATTCAGCGGAGTGTTTAACGCAGGAGGCTTTGAGGTAAAGAACCTATATATAAATAATTCTTTATCATATCAAGCACTTTTCGGCGTTAATTGCGGCATTATAGGAAATCTATGTGTTTCAGGCAATGTTTGCGGCGGTGA
>JBJEIS010000108.1:0-12443 GCA_051877275.1 Acutalibacteraceae bacterium
CCATTTTTTCAGTTACAAATTTATAAGAAGTATCGATAGTCATTTCCTGTAAAATTCGCACAGGAACTGTATTCAACGACTTTTGCAATGCTCTTAAAACAGGCGTTTTGCTGTTTGAATAGCTTCCGTCATAGTTCTTAGGCCATTTAACTTTTTGTCCGTCTTGTTCAATCTCAATAGGACTGTCTTCAACCGACGAACCCCATGTTATTACATTATATTCAATAGCAGGTGCGTATACCGAAATAGGCTTGATTGCTGAACCTGTCGGTCTTGGTGACTGTGTTGCTCTGTTAAGCACTCGGTCCTCTTTCTTTTCTCCTCTGCCTCCGACAACGGCTTTTACATTACCGTTATAATCCATTATTGTCATAGCAGACTGAGGTTTCTTACCGCTCTTGGTATAAACCTTCATGAAGTTGTTTTCATTCTCATAAACTTCTTCAAGTTTTTCCTGCATATCAAGGTCAACAGTAGTATAAATCTTATAGCCGCCCTTATAAAGCTGACTTGAAGCATACTCTTTTGTATAACCTTTTTCTTCAACAAGACCGTCAATAACATCTTCAATTACTGCATCAACAAAATAAGAATTACATTCTTCTTTTTCAACAGTTTTGGTAGTTGAAAGAATTGTTGACGGATTTTTTCTCAGTCCCAAATCAGCTGTTTTAGCTTCTTCACATTCTTCTTTTGTGATATAGCCGTTATTATACATTTCATCAAGAACCCAGTTTCTTCGGCTCTTGTTAACCTCAGGATATTTATAAGGTTCATTTTGAGACGGATTATTTGTAATAGCGGCAAGGCAGGCTGCCTGGGTTAAAGTAATATCTTTAACATGCTTATCAAAATAATAGTTTGAAGCAACTTCAACACCGTCAACACCGTTTCCTAAATGAATAGTATTAAGATAACACTCAAGAATGGTATCTTTATCATAATGCTGCTCAAGGTATCTCGCGCGCATAATTTCGCGTATCTTTCTTGCATAATCCTGCTCGTTGTCACCCGTCACATTTTTGACTAACTGCTGAGTTATTGTAGAACCGCCTTCTTTAGAATGAAAATGAAAAACTTCATTTACGGCTGCGGTAATAGTTCTCTTCCAGTCAGTTCCTGAATGCTCTCTGAAACGTTTATCCTCACATGAAATAAATGCGTTTCTAACGCTGTCAGGTATATCCTTATTGTCTACCCAAAGTCGGTTTTCATCACCGTGAAGTCGTTTTATCTCTACATCTTTACCGTTTTTATCTTTAGCATACAATATCGAAGTGTATTCCAGCTTTAAATTGTATAAATCAGCGTCAACAGTATCATCAATAAATACAAAAACATAAACCAAAGCTGCACTTACCACAATACAAGCTGTGATAACAAAAACAAGAAAAACAGATAATAATCCTCTTAAAACGGGATGCATTTTTTTATTCTTTTTCTTCTTAGGTTTGTTGTTTTTTACTTTTTGGTTTCTTTTCAAATCCTCAGCCTTTCTTTGAGATTTGATTTCCTGAATCCTATCGTTTTCCCTTGAAACTATTTGAAAATTATCGTTTAAAGGAATTTCAAAACCATTATTGATTTCAACATCAGCTTTAGGCTTGGTATCTTTCCTTTTAGAAACAACTCTTTTCCTTTTTTTCGGTCTTGTAATACCGAAAATACCTAAAAGTTTATCAAGAAAACTGTCATTTGTTCTTCTGCCCGGCATTATATTTACCTCACAATTAAAAAATATACAATATATTATACTATAATAATTATAGCATAATTGAATTCAAAAAACAAATATTTACTTTTTAATGCGTATAAACGAGCCTTTTTTGAGCGGTTCGCAATAAAACTTTACTATATCAGCCGCAAATTTTGCAGACTCAAGCTCATTCATATCATTATCATAAAGCTTATCAACCGTAATTTCAAAGCTGCCGCGCTTCGGCTCGAGTACATCATATGTACCTGGATAAAATTTGTTTCGCTGAGCCACAGTAGCAATACCGTCTTTATAGTCAAGTACAATTGCTATAAGCTCATAGTCTCTGATATATCCCGCATTATCGTAAACTTGACCTTCTTTTTCATTCGGTTTTGAAAAATAAAAACCGGTTGAATAATCTCTATGAGAAATTTTATAAACTTCTTCCCTACATCTGTCAGAAATTTTATAGTCTTTATCAAATCCCGATTTTATAAAGCCGTCAACCGCCTGCCTGTAAGCATTGGTAACCGCTGCAGTGTAATACTCTGTTTTAGCTCTGCCTTCAATTTTAAGACTTGAAATACCTGCATCATAAATCTCGGGAATATGTTCTATCAAGCACATATCCTTGGCATTTAAAATGTAGGTGCCTTGCTCATCTTCATAAATCGGCATATACTCTCCGGGACGTTTTTCCTCAACAAGCCTGTAATTCCAACGGCAAGGTTGAGCACATTCACCGCGGTTTGAGTCCCTACCTGTCATATAATTTGAAAGCAAGCATCTGCCTGAAACCGACATACATATTGCACCGTGAACAAAGGCCTCAATTTCAAGGTCTTTTGGCGTTTTTGCACGAATTTCAGCAATTTCTTCTAAAGAAAGCTCACGAGCAACTACAATCCTTTTGGCACCTAAATTATAATAAAAATTAGCGGTTTCATAGTTAACAATACCTGTTTGCACCGATATATGAACCTCAGACTTAGGCGCTAATTTTTTAACCTTTTCAATTGCTGATAAATCGGTAATAATAAACGCATCGGGATTAAAACTACCGGCAGTTTCAATAAATTCATCAATTACTGCAATTTCATTATTTCTCGGAAGTGTGTTTAATGTAATATAAGCGCGGGTATTGTTTTTATGTGCGTATTCAATACCTTCTTTTAATTCATCAAAAGTAAAGTTGCCCGGTGCAGAACGCATACCGAATTGTTTTCCCGCAAAATATACAGCGTCAGCACCGAAATCAACCGCTGCTTTAAGTCTTGTCAAATCTCCCGCAGGCGAAAGCACCTCAAGCGGTGGATTGTTTTTTACAAATAAAGTATTAATCCCAAAGTCCCTCCGATTTTAAGTTCTGAATAAGCTCATTATGCTCTTCAAGCGAATTAGTATAATAGAATTTCATATTTTTATCTGTTACAAAATAATCGGCTTTTACTGAAGTGTCAGGGTTTAGCGCCGCATTCAAGGCCTCTTTAGAAGGACTGCAAAGCGGTCCCGGCGGAAGCCCCTCGTATTTATTTGTATCATATCTCGAATCAACATAATCCGAAGTTGGAGTAGAACCTAACATATTAGGCTCATCAGTCCAGTTAAGTCTGTTATAAAATACCTGTGCAACCTTTGCCATTTCATCAGGATATCCGCTTGCTTCGAGTTCAACTATTGAAGCCATAGTTAAAATCTCATGTACTGAATATCCTCGTTTTTTTGCAGTGTTTTTAACATCGTCGGTTATAAGATTATTCATCTCGGAAAGCATTTTATTTACAGCTTTTTTTGCACATTCTTCACCGCTGTTACCGTCAGTATTTGCAAATAACTGATAGGTATCCGGATACAAATAGCCCTCCAATCTGTAATAGACAGACTGTGTTGGAATATCTTTAATAAAATCGTAATCATATTCAGCATTTTTTACTGCGCTGATAAATTCGCTTTTGGTACAAACGCCTTTTTTCTCCAAAAGATCGCCGATTTTTTGAACCGAATAACCTTCCGGAATTGTAACAGTGACTATATTACCGGTTTCACCAGGCTGTTTCAAAGCATTAATAATACTATCATAGCTTTGAGAATCTTTTATTTCGTAAACACCGTACTGATAATTTCCGTCAGCGCCTTTAAATTTTGAATATAATCTAAATAAAACAGGAAATTTGATAACACCGTTTTCATGGAGCTCATTTGCAATCTGCTCGGTAGAAAAGCCTTGTTTTACATCAACTTCTGCAACCTTATCTTCACCCAAAACTATACCGAGTACATCTATTGCAGAGAAAATAATAACAGCAGCAAGCCCAAATGAAATTAAAAGAATTATTAATACTTTTAAAAATGTAGGCATTTTCTTTCTCTTTTTTCTGCTTTTTCTTTTCACTTTATCCTCCACATTTTCAAATTCTGTTTCTGAATTTTTTTCTGAATCCATAAAATCATCTGAAATATTTGAGTAAGTATTTTCATTGTTTATTTCAGAAAGAATTTTATCTACACTATTATCAAAAATTTTTGTTTTAAACTGTTCATCAGAGCTGTTAAGATTTTCATCAGACCTTTTGAATAAATCATTGTTAAATCCATTATTATCCTGCATTTTATTCTCCTTTAATCAGTAATGCAAACATCACTTTTTATATCAAATTCCGAATAAATCGGCAACTTTTCTACTACATTATCTTTATAACAAACAACACATTTAAAACCGCTGAAACGAGCTAAAAATCTGTCATAATAGCCTTTTCCGAAACCGAGTCTGAATTTATTTTTATCAACCATCAATGACGGAATAATACATATTGAATTATCACAATTTTGAAAAATCTTATTTTTTTCAGACGGCTCCATAATACCGAATTTGCCGATTTCCAATTCACTTAAAGATGAAATATAATAAAAATTCATTTCACCATCGGTATCACAGCATTTAGGAACAGCAACGGCTTTACCGTTTTTTAAAGAATATTCAATAAGTTGTAATGTGTCTATCTCGTTTTTGCCGGAAACATAACATAAAACATTATCGGCGGTTTTATATTCATTCAGCGCAATAATTTTATTAAAAATAATATAATCTTTTTTCTTTTTTAGTTCAAGCGGTAAATTTTTTCTAAACTGCTTCGCATTGTTTCGTAAAATATTCTTTTGATTAGTTACATCTGACATTGCATTGCCTTTTTAACCGCATTCGGCTTTTCACTTCCGATTAATTTTTCAGCAACCGTCGCAGCAAAATCAATTGTGCAGCCGGCACCTTTGCCGGTAACAATATTTTCATCTGTTTCAACAAAGTTTCCTGTAAAAACTGCTTTACCGAGTTTTTCTTCAAAGCCGGGAAAACAAGTAGCTTTTTTATTATCAAGCAGTCCTTTTTCTCCCAAAATCGAAGGTGCGGCACAAATTGCTGCAATAATCTTGCCGTTTTCACTTGCATAATCAAGCGTTTTTTGAACGCACTCTGATTTCTGTAAATTCAAAGTACCCGGCATACCTCCGGGAAGGATTACTGCTTCTAAAGCATCGCTTAATGCAAGTTTAGAATCAACGGTATCAGCAGAAACAGTAATATTATGAGCACCGGTCACATTCTGTGAGCCAACTCCTACCGTTACAACCTCTAAATCACATCTGCGTAAAAAGTCAACGGTAGCGAGCGCCTCGATTTCTTCAAATCCATCAGCTAAAAACAAATAAATCATTTTAACACCTCATCGGTAAAGCCTTTAATTATTTCAGAAATCTCTTTAATCGGCAAGGCTTTATCTTTATCATAGCATTTGACCACTTTCCAGCCAAGCTTTTCAGCTGAATAAAAAGCGGCTTCTCTGCATTTTGCTAAATATTCAGTATCCTTTTCGTGAATATCTTTTTTATTCTCATCGCCGTTATATCTGCTGCTCATTAATCTTTGCGAAATAGCAGGGTCCATATCAAGAAAAATAACTAAATCAGGCTTTGGAATCCCCAACTGATTGAATTCATAATTATAAAGCCATTCAATATAATCGTCCCACTCCTGCCGAGGCAGTTTTGAGCATTGATGAACACAGTTTGAAGTTGTGTATCTGTCAGCTAAAATGACATATCCTTTTTCATACTCATCTTTCCAGTGCCTTTTAAAATTGGCATATCTGTCTACCGCATAAAAAGATGAAGCGGCAAAAGCATTAACATCATCAGGCTTTGTACCAAAATCACCGTTTAAATACATTCTGACAAGAGTGCTTGAAGGATCTTCATAATCCGGAAGCTTAATCTGTTTATAATTAATTTTTTTATCATCAAGATTATTTTTAATTATCTCAATCTGTGTAGACTTACCGCTGCCGTCAAGTCCCTCAATTACAATAAGTTTACCCATTTTTTATCCTTACATATTAATAAATTTCTCTTTAACTTCTGCCATTTTTCCGCAGCTCATTTTTCCTTCCGGACATTTTCCGTAAACACAAGGCGGGCCGGATTTTTTGAATAAATTCGGTGCAACCTGTTTAACAAGTCTTAACATCTCACAGGCAAGCTCGCGTATTTCCCACTGAGCTCTGTTACAGCAACGATGTTTAAAGAAATTCTGCAGACTTCTGGCATTAAAAGTTGCAACCATTTTTGTATCGCACGCATTAGGCAAAACAAAGCGAGCGTCTTCAATAGCCTTTTTCTGAGCTTTTCTTTTAGCATTTTTCTCGTCTAAACCTTGCTCAATGAACTCTTTTTCATATTTGGAACTTAAAATTTCCGAAATTTTCAAATAATCTTCGTGTGATCTTGCCATACTATTTAAAAAGATTTCTTTTGCTTCCTCGTCGTTTTCAATTTCAGGCGGCAAAACATATTCAAAATTTTTCTCGGCTACATATCTCTGGCTTTGTACCGAATATGAAGCTATTCTGTGTCTTGTAATCTGAGCAAGCAACGCACGCGAAACACCCTCAATTGCAAATGTAAAGCTTGCATGTTCAATAGGGCTTTCGTGACCGATTTCAGCGAGCATATCAACAAAATTTGCAACTTTTTCGTCGGTTAGTCCCTCCATAACGGTATCTACATCAGCTGCGGCATAACACATTTTAGCTGCGGCTGCAACTGTTTTTTCAGGTTCAGGTGTATAAGCAATAAGTGAAACTTTCATAGTTATTCTCCAATAAACATAATTTCGTAAAATATATTATAACAGAAACATTCTGCTTTTTCAACTTTTTTAATTAAATATATTAACTACTTTTTATCTTGCATTTTTTTAATATATATAGTATAATTTTTGACAGGAGTTGAGAGTATGATTTTTGAATTGAGAGATGCAATTTTAAATGCTGATGTTTATTCACTTATAGCAATACTTATCACATCGGCAATATTGCTTTTCGTGTGCTTGCCTTCGCATGAATTTGCTCATGCATATGCAGCTTATAAATTAGGTGATAATACCGCAAAATATCAAGGCCGATTAACGCTCAATCCTTTTAAACATCTTGATATTTTAGGTTCTGTTATGATGCTTTTAATCGGTGTTGGATATGCAAAACCCGTTCCTGTTAATATGCTTAATTTTAAAAATCGTAAGCGCGATATGGCAATTACCGCACTTGCAGGTCCTTTAATGAATTTAGCTTTCGGAATTGTTTTTGTTTTTTTAGATGTTCTTTATTTTCAACTGATTAAGAATGTTGTAATAACCTCTCAAATTATGTTCAATTTACTTTCAATAATAAGTTTTGTTCTTCAGACAGTTGCGTCAATAAGCATTTCTCTTGCAATATTTAATCTTATACCTATTCCGCCGTTTGACGGCTCAAGAATATTAGGATATTTTCTGCCTGACCGTATTTATTATAAAATAATGCAGTATGAACAAATTATTTTCATAGTTGTTATGATTGCATTGTGGTTTGGATTTTTAAGCGGCCCGTTAAGCAATATGATTAATTCGGTTTTAAACGGTCTTTACTGGTTGTTTTCGTTACCTTTCGGAGGTTAATAAATGGATTTAAAATTTACTGCTAAAGATTTTGAGGGACCTCTTGATTTATTGCTTCATCTTATTAATAAGCATAAATTAGACATTAAGGATATTGAAATATCGGTTTTGGTAGACCAATATATTAAACAAATTAATGAGTTTAAAGAATATGATATTGATATTGCCAGTGAATTTCTCGATATGGCGTCAAGACTTATATATTTAAAAACGGTTTCGCTGCTTCCTAAATCAGAAGAAGCCGAAGAATTAAAAGCCGAACTTACTGGTGAACTCATTGAATATAAACTTTGCCGTGAAATGGCGGCAAAGCTCGCTGAAAATACTGAAGGATTTAAAACAACTGTTAGAACGCCTGTTAAAATTGATATTGACAAATCTTATAAAAGAATACATGACAAAGAAATTTTGCTCAAATACTATTCTGACGCGGTTGGAAGAGGAATGAGAAAATTACCTCCCCCTGTTGAAGCATTTAACGGAATTGTGCAGAAAAAAATTGTTTCAGTATCAAGCAAAATCGTGCTTGTACTGCGTAATTTAAAGAAAAAAAGTAAAGTTTCTTTTAAGTCTTTATTTTCAAAATCAGAATCGCGTTCAGATGTTGTTGCAACATTTTTAGCAGTGCTTGAACTGCTAAAAGACAAGCGAATCAAAGCCGATGAAAAAGACGGCGAAACAATTATTACTATGGACAAGGTAGGGTGAATATGGACTCAGCAAATAATCTTAATATTTTAGAATCTCTTTTATTCGCCTGCGGTGAACCTGTTGAGATTGAGCGTTTAGCGGAAGTTATGGAGCTTGATGAAAGTGTTATTATCACACTTGCCGATAAGCTTTCAGAAAGCTATGAGGAGCGAAAAGCAGGCTTTAAGCTTATTAAGATTGACAATAAGCTTCAGCTTTGTTCAAGAGCAGATTATTTTGATTATGTAAGAAAAATACTTGAGCTTAAAAGAAATGCGCCGCTATCTCAGGCAGCATTTGAAGTTTTAGCTGTAATTGCTTATAATCAGCCTGTTACAAAAAGTGTTATCGAGCAGGTTAGAGGTGTAGATTGCTCCGGTGTTGTTTACTCCCTTTGCGAAAAAGGTCTTATAGAAGAAAAAGGCAGACTTGAACTGCCGGGCAGACCGCTTGTTTACGGAACAACCGATAATTTTTTAAGATGTTTTTCTATGCGCTCTTTAGGCGATTTACCTGAGTTACCGCACGATGATGAAGAAAAAGAAGAACAAAACACCCAAGTTCCCATTGAGGTATAAAAAGTGATTTTTCTCTATATTTTACTTGGTATTATTGCATTTATTACAATATTGCTTTTATGTAATATCAAAATTAAAATTGTATATGCCGAAGAATTAAATATGAGTTTTTATTTCGGTTTTTTCAAAATACCAACAAAGCTTTTTAAGAAAAGCAATAAAAAGAAAAGTACAGATAAAAAGCCAAAAAGTGAAATTGAACAAAAGCCGAAAAAGAAACCAAAGAAAAACAAACTGCTTGAAAATGTGAAAAACAAAGGATATTATGAGTCTTTCGTCGAGCTGGTTGATATTTTAAAGCCAATTTTTAAAACTCTAAACAGTTTCACCTCAAAATTCAAGATTAATCCTTTGATTATCAAAATCAGAATGACAGGCGATGATGCCGCAAAACTTGCGATTGATTACGGAAAATTCTGTGCGGTATACTATCCTTTAATAGAACTTATTAATACAAAAACCAATTGCAAAAACATTAATTCTGATGTTTTTGTTGATTATACATCGAATAAACCGGAGATATATGTTAAAACTCAAATTAAAATACGGCTTATTCACGGTGTTACACATTCATTTAAAATTTTGCAGGAGTTTCTGAAATTCAAATCAAAATTTGATTAAAGAAAGGAATTTTTACTATGAGCGAAAATATTAAAGACATCATGGGCGTTACTATGGACAAAATTAAAACAATGGCTTCTGCCGATACAATTATAGGTGATCCAATTGTTTTATCCGAAACAGTTACCTGTATTCCTGTTTCAAAAGTTTCTTACGGGTTCGCTTCAGGCGGTTCTGATTTCGGCGGAATGGCTGATGAAAAAACAGGAAAACGCACAAGCCCGAAATTCGGAGGCGGCGGAGGTGCCGGTATGACAATAACTCCGGTTGCATTTCTTGTTTTACAGGATGGAAAAGTTAAAATTTTAGGAATCGATGAAAGCGAATCTTCTACTGAAAAAGCTATCGGTATGATTCCGGATGTTGTTGAAAAAGTATCTGAGCTTTTCAAAAAAGGTAAAGATAAAGACAAAGATAATACAGAAGAATAACATTTTAATTTCACCTGTCGCATATATTTTATGGGCAGGTGAATTGATTTGATTAAAAAAATATTTACTATACTTCTATCTTTTCTTATACTACTACCCTGCTTGTCTTTTGGGGCAAACGCATATTCCGCAGTATCTTACTGTTTATATGACCCAGTCCTTAACAAAGTTCTGGCGTCATCAAATATGAATAACAAAATGGCAATGGCAAGCACTACTAAAATAATGACTGCGCTGATTGCCTGTGAAATATGCGATTTAAATGAAACAATCAAAATCACCGATAAAATGATTGCGGTCGAAGGCTCGTCTATCGGCTTACAGGTCGGTGATGTAATTTCCTATGAGTGCTTATTATACGGATTAATGCTGGAATCAGGCAATGACGCAGCCCTATCAATAGCCATAGGTCTTTCAGGAAGTGCAAAAAGTTTTGCAGCGCTGATGAATCAGAAAGCCAAAGAAATAGGTATGAAAAACTCAAGCTTTGTAACTCCAAACGGGCTTGATGATGAAAATCATTATTCAACTGCTTATGATATGGCTAAATTAGGCGGATTTGCTATGCAAAACACACTTTTTTGCAAAATAGTAGGCACAAAAAAGTATAAATCTGTTTATAATAACGGTGAAACTACAAGAACATATTATAACCATAATCGTCTTTTATCATCGCTTGAAGGTGCCGAGGGTATAAAAACAGGTTTTACAAAGAAAGCCGGCAGATGCTTGGTTTCAAGCTGCAAACGAAACGGCGTCAGGCTTATAGCCGTTACGCTAAATGCGGGCAACGACTGGAATGACCACAGAGCGCTTTATGATTTTGGATTTAAGCAATATCAAGAAGTTCAACTTCCAAAAGCAAATAAATATGTAAAGGTTTCAGGCAGTAATAAAAAAGAAATTAAAGTTGAATCAGAAGAAAAATCCATCTACTTTTATGACGGATTATACAGCTATATTTCAAAGAAAATATATCTGCCTAAATTTTTATATGCTCCTATTAAAAAAGGCGATAAAGTAGGTTATGTCGAATATATTTATAACAGCTGTGTAATTGCAACGGCTGATGTTAAAGCTCTTGAAAATGCGAAAGTAAAAAAGATTAAAACAAAAAATAACGATAATAGATTTTTTAAAATTTTATGCGCGATACTGAGCATAAAATAAGAAAGGAATTTTAAGTTGGATAACAAAGAATTAAGAATACAAAAATTCATGTCGGAATGCGGCGTTTGTTCAAGAAGAAAAGCTGAAGAAATGATTTTGGCAGGCAAGGTAAAAATCAATGGTTCGCTTGCAAAAATCGGCGATAAAATCAATCCATACAAAGACAAGGTTACAGTACAAGGCAAGCTTATTAAAAGACAAAAAGAAAAACGATATATAATGCTTCATAAACCTCGCGGATTTGTTACTACCATGTCAGATGAAATGGGCAGAAAAGATATTACAATGCTTACAGAAGACGTTGGAGAACGAGTTTACCCTGTCGGCAGACTGGATAAAAACTCCGAAGGTTTGTTACTTTTAACAAACGACGGTGAATTTGCAAATATGATGGCGCACCCTAAAACACACATACCTAAAACCTATCGCGTAACAGTAAGACCTCCTGTTACAGATGAAATGCTAAACTCTCTTATAAACGGTGTAAAACTTGATGACGGATATGTTACTGCGCCTGCTGAAGTATCAGTTGCACAGTCAGAGGAAAACCGAATTGTGCTTTTAATCACTATTTTTGAGGGTAAAAACAGGCAAATCAGAAGAATGTGCGAAGCGCTCGGAATCGAACTTATTCGACTAAAAAGAATCAGCATCGGCGATGTTCGTCTTGGAATGTTACCGCAAGGTAAATGGCGTGATTTAAAGGAACAGGAAGTGCGCTCGCTTTATTCACAAGCAAAAAGACAAGCTACACCAAAATTAAATGATAAAAGGAAAAGAAAATGATTCAATTTAAAAAAGCTGACGATATTTTAAAAAAAGAAAACGGAATTTCTGACGAAGCATATATATGCTTTGATAAAAACGAGATTTCAGGAATTGTTGAATATAAAATTGATAACGAAAACTTGATTTTAACAAAAATTTCCGCAGAAGATAATTTAATAGCTGACGGGCTTGTAAGACAAACTATGAATAACGCGCTTGATAATAATTGCAAATTTTGCACTTATGATGAGAGTATTAAAGCAAAACTTTTTGAATTAAAAATCATAAAAGATGTTGCACAAAACGATATAGATATAGTTGACTTTTTTATGAAACTTAACCGTTTTTGAAAAAAAAGATTTTTTTTGAAAAAAATGCTTGACATTGATGGTATGTTTTGATATAATAGACAACGTTGTACGAGTTATTAGCTCAGTTGGCAGAGCACCTGACTTTTAATCAGGGTGTCCGGGGTTCAAATCCCCGATAGCTCACCAAAA
>JBJEIS010000109.1:0-2925 GCA_051877275.1 Acutalibacteraceae bacterium
CTTGAAAACTATTAAAAAGCTCAAAATAAATTTACAGCCGTTTGTTATAACGGCTGTTTTTATTTGTAATAAAATATATATTGATTTTTATATATTACAAGTGCTATAATTTATCTTACTGAAATCAAACTCAAGGAGTAATAAAATGACAGAAAAAGAATTGCGCGAAATACGCAGAAGATTTCGCCCTGATAAAAACAGTATTTTAAGCATAAAAGGTTGCCTTGTTAATTCTGATAAAGAAATTATTTCAAAATTCAGCCAACCGATTGCAGCTTGTTCAAACGAAGAATGTGAAAAGCTATTGGGAATTATGAAAAAATCGCTTTCAGGAGGTTTAGGCACAAATCTTATTGATTTGGAATTCAGCGGAAAACAAGTTACTGAGGGCAGCGAGCATAAGCTTCTTATGTTACTTCGCGATTCAAAGCTAAAAGATGAAGATGCAGAAAACACTTTTTATCAGAAAGTTATAGAAAGTGTGCATTTTGAAGGTAATTTTGTAATTTTATTAGCCTGTGACAGTTACGATGTATTCACATACTCAAAAGACGGCGAAAAGCAAGATTCAAATTCAATGTTTACATATATAATATGCAGCGTATGCCCTGTTAAGCCACTGAATGCAGGACTGTATTTTCGTGAATCTGACAGTTCTTTTCGGGCAATTGACGCTCACGCAATGTTATCTAATCCGGAAATAGGCTTTATGTTTCCATCTTTTGATGACAGAACCGCAAACATTTATAATGCGTTATATTATACGCGTGATATTTCAAATATACATCCTGATTTTATTGAAAATATTTTCAGCACTCCTCTACCGATGTCAGCTGCGGAACAAAAAGACAATTTTGACAGCTGTTTAAAGGAAACACTTGATGATGACTGTGATTTTGAAGTTATTCGCTCGGTTCATGACCAAATTTCCGAAATGGTTCAGGAGCATAAAGACAGTAAACAAGAAGAACCTCTGAAGCTTACTAAAAACGAGTTTAAAAATGTTCTTGAATACTGTGGGGTTAACGGTGAAAGAGTTGAAAAATTCGGAACTAAATTTGATGAACAATTCGGTAAAAACGCAGAAATCACACCGAAAAGCATTGTTGATACCAAAAAATTTGAAGTATGTACACCCGACATTTCAATAAAAGTAAATCCTGATAGAACCGACCTTATTTCAACACAGATTATTAACGGCGAAAAATACATAATGATTCGTGCCAATGACGGTGTTGAAGTAAACGGTGTTAATATAGACATTAAATAAACTGTTAAAAAAAGATGAATTCATTTTTATGAATTCATCTTTTTTGTATTAAAAATTATTTCTTAGTTTTGAAAGAGATTTTTTTCAAAGAAGTATAGAACTTTTTGCCGTTAATGGTTTTATAAGCTCTAACACTTACATAATATTTAGTATTCTTTTTAAGTTTCTTTAATTTAAAAGAATTCTTTTTAAAGGTCTTTTTCTTAGCACCCTTCTTTAATGATTTTTTGGTGCCGTACTTAACTTCATATTTTTCTGCACCTGCAACTTTTTTTACTTGAAGTTTAGCTGATGTTTTAGAAGGTTTTTTAGTAATTTTAGCAATCTTTTTAGCCAATGTAGTAACTGTAGCAGCATCAGAATAATCACTGTAATATGTAGTGCCGTTTACAGATTTATAAGCGATTACCTGATATTTATAAGCCTTGCCGCGACTTAAATTTGAATCTGTAAATGAATTTTCTTTAACAGTTTTATATAGTTTAATTACACTGTTTCCTTCACTTCTGTAAACCATATATCCTGTTACATCAGCAACCTTATCCCATGTAAGCATAACTGATGATACTGAAGATAATACAACTCTAAAACCTTTTACTGCAGGTACAGTTATTTTATTAGTAGCAGTTGTAACAGTGCCGGTTGTTGATATTGCAGGTAATGTTGAAGTCACGCTCGGATTTGAAGCGGACTGACTTGGATTAGATGACGAAGGAGTTGAGGCTGTTTCCGACTGACTCGGATTAGATGAAGACGGAGTTGAACCTGTTTCCGACTGACTAGGGTTAGACGAAGACGGAGTTGAGGCTGTTTCCGACTGGCTTGGGTTAGATGATGACGGAGTTGAACCTGTTTCCGACTGGCTTGGGTTAGACGAAGACGAGCTTGACTCTGAAGAAGCTTGCGATGAAGAAGCGTTAGAAGAACTGCTACTTGAAACTACTGATCCCGAAAACGGATCATCCTCATACGGATCATTTCCGCCGTCACTTGCCATTGCCCAAGACGGAACAATCATTAGAATCATAATTATTGAAATTAAAACTGCGATAAATTTGTTTTTCATAAAATATTCTCCTTTTCAAAATATATTTTATAAAACTATTATATCATAATTTAAAAATTTTTCAAGAATTTTTCATAAAAACCGGAAAGTTTTTGAGTTGACAAAAAACTCTTTTTGTGTTACAATGCGAATATATAAAAAATATGATGATGAAGACAGGCGTTTTTCTAAGAGTTTTCAGCGAGTCGGTGACGGTGAAAGACCGATAATTTCATTAAAACAGCAAATCACTTCGGAGTAGCGTTATTGAATTAATATTATAGTAAATAACGACGCTTTTCCTGCGTTAGAGGGAACTTTTATCAAGCGGTAAAACGCTTCGTAAACAGTAATAGGTGGTTTATAAGCAAAGTGTAATCCTTTGTCCTATTAGGGCAAAGGATTTTTTATTTATTTGATTAAATAAAAGGAGTAAGCATTATGTACGAAAAAGTTTCTACAAATCTAGACTTTGTCGAACGCGAAAAAAAGGTCGGCGAGTTCTGGAAAGAAGAAAAAGGACCCACCCGCAGGCGACCGCGCCCTGGCAGAGCAGCCAGTGAGCCCGGAGGCGGGTGATGATCTCCCAGCGAAAGGGGCCGGGGTCCTC
>JBJEIS010000110.1:0-12421 GCA_051877275.1 Acutalibacteraceae bacterium
CTCAAACCAATATCGGTTTTGCTCTTTACGGAACTCCTGCCGAAAGCCTTTGCTCCAGATTCGCAAGAATTGATAAAGAAAGATTCGGTACAATCAAAGATGTAACCGACAAAGGCTATTACACAAACTCATACCATGTTGATGTTCGTGAAGAAATTGACGCATTTAAGAAATTTGAGTTTGAAAGCCAGTTCCAGAAAATTTCATCAGGCGGCGCTATTTCTTACGTTGAAATTCCGAATATGCGTCATAACCTGCCTGCATTAAAAGAATTGGTAAAATATATTTATGACCATATTCAATATGCTGAATTTAATACAAAATCAGACTACTGCCATGTTTGCGGCTACGACGGTGAAATCAAAATAAATGATGACAACGAATGGGAATGCCCACAATGCGGTAACAAAGATAAAACTAAAATGAATGTTACACGCCGTACCTGCGGATATCTTGGTGAAAACTTCTGGAATGAAGGTAAAACAAAAGAGATCAAATCAAGAGTTTTACATATTTAAGAATTTTTTAAACGGCAGCCGTTTTGTTTAACGGTTGCCGTTTTCTTTAAGGAGAATTATGTTTTGAATTATGCAACAATAAAGCCTATTGACGTAGCTAACGGTCCGGGAATAAGAACATCACTTTTTGTAAGCGGCTGTACCCATAAATGCAAGGGCTGTTTTAATAAAGAGGCTTGGGATTTTAATTACGGAAATCTTTTTGACGAAGCAGCCGAAGAGGAAATTTTTAAAGCGCTGGAACCGAATTATGTTGAAGGATTTTCACTACTCGGAGGCGAACCTTTCGAGCCGAAGAATCAAGAAGCGCTTCTACCCTTTTTAAAAAGATTAAAAGTAAAATTTCCAAACAAAGATATTTGGTGTTACAGCGGGTATAGTTTTGAAAATGACATTTTAGCAGGTAATTTGGGCAATCCTGAAATCACAAAACAAATGATTTCGCTGATTGATATTTTAGTAGACGGCGAATTTATTGAAGAGCAAAAAGATTTGCACCTTCGTTTCAGAGGCAGCGCCAACCAAAGAATTATAGATGTTCAAAAATCATTAAAGCAAAACGAAACAGTAATTTGGGACGGAGAGCTTTATATTTAAGGAGAATAATTATGGTTAAAGTAAATATTAAAAAATTAAACGAAAAAGCAATTATGCCTACTTACGGTTCAGAGTGGGCAGCCGGAGCTGACCTTTATGCTTGCAATGAAGAAAAAATCATTATCAAGCCTTGCGAAACCGTTTTAATCAAAACAGGTATAGCTATGGAAATTCCTGAAGGCTACGCAGGACTTATTTATGCCCGTTCCGGTATTGCTTCAAAACGCGGCTTAGCGCCTGCAAACAAAGTGGGAGTTATTGACGCAGACTACCGTGGCGAAATTATGGTTGCACTGCACAATCATTCTGATAAAGACAGCGAGATTGAGCCTTTTGAAAGAATCGCGCAATTAGTTGTAACTCCTTTTTTGAAAGTTGATTTTGAAGAAACCGATGAATTATCAGATACCGTAAGAGGTGCAGGCGGTTTCGGCTCAACAGGTAAAGTTTAAGGGGTGAAAAAAATGCTTGAAATTAATACCAAAGCCCCTGACTTTTTACTTCCTGATAAAGACGGAAACGAAGTAAAACTCTCTGATTTTTTAGGTAAAAAAGTAGTTTTGTACTTTTATCCAAGAGATAATACACCCGGTTGCACAAAACAAGCCTGTGCATTTGCAAAAGCTTATGAACAGTTTAAAACAAACGATATCATTGTAATAGGCATAAGCAAGGATTCGGTGGCTTCTCACCAAAAGTTCAGCGAAAAATATAATCTTCCTTTTATTCTTTTATCAGATCCTGACTTAAAGGCCATCAAAGCATATGATGTTTGGAAAGAAAAGAAAATGTACGGAAAAGTAAGCTTCGGTGTTGTCCGTTCTACATATATTATTGATGAAAACGGAGAAATAGAAAGAGCTATGCCTAAAGTAAAACCTGATACAAATGCCCAAGAAATTTTAGAGTATTTAAACTGCAAAAACTAAGCAGAAACTCAAAATAAAATATTTTCTTAAAATAAAACTGTCGAATTGCTTGCAAATCGGCAGTTTTATTTGTATAATAAGACTTAAGTTGAATTTTAGGAGCATAAAAATGTTGTTTAAAAAGAAATTCGGTAACAGTAATATTGATTTTATGATAGTAGGTCTTGGTAATCCGGGAATTGATTATGAAAAGACAAGACATAACGCCGGTTTTATCTGCGTAGACTATATTGCAGAGAAGCTTGGTGTTCAAATTAATAAATTCAAGCACAAAGCTTATTACACCCAAGCTGATTTCGGCGGTAAAAAAGTATTGCTTGTAAAACCGCAGACTTATATGAATAATTCGGGTGAAGCAGTTGTAGGATTATTAAACTTTTTTAAAGTTGATACCCAAAATATGCTGGTTATAAGCGATGATATTTCGCTTGATGTGGGCAAAATGCGTATTCGCAGAAAAGGCTCTGACGGAGGGCAAAAAGGTCTGCGTAGCATTATTGAGCTTACAGGAAAAGAGGATTTTCCGAGAATAAAAATCGGAATCGGCAAAAAGCCTAATCCAAACTATGACCTTGCAAAATGGGTGCTTTCAAAATTCACTAATGATGAATTTAAAGCGCTTGAAAACATTAAATCCAACGCTTATTCTGCCGCTGAGCTTATTATAAATAACCAAATTGACAAAGCGATGAACAGGTTTAACTAAGGAGAATTAATGGAATTTTTAAGGAAAGCGATAAGAAGCGTTTCGGAATATACCGACGTTTACAATTCGCTGAAAAGCAAGAAAACTCCTGTTTGTTTAACAGGACTTTCCCGTGTTCACAAAGCAAATATAATTGATACACTACCCGCTGACACAAATCAGCGGGCTTTAGTCGTTGTTTCTGATGAGGGAGAGGCACAAAGAGTCTGTGAAGATTTAGAAGCTTTCGGAAGAACTTCCGTAATATTTCCTGCCCGTGACTTGGTATTCAGAAAAATTGATGGTGTTTCACACGAATTTGAGCGAAAAAGAGTAGGAGTTTTAGCAGGAATTTTATCAGAAACAATTGATACTGTTATTGCACCGATTGATGCAGTTATGACCTATACCGTGCCGCAACAAACACTTATGTCGCTTCTTACCGAAATAAAAGTCTCGGATGAAATAAGCACAGATGAACTGGCAAAAAAATTAGTTTTCGGCGGTTATACCAAAACCGATATGATTGAAAGCGAGGGCCAGTTTGCTTCCCGCGGAGGAATTTTTGATATTTTTGTTCCCGGCGAACAAAATCCTGTCAGAATTGAATTCTGGGGCGATGAAGTAGATACAATTTCATCTTTTGATGTACAAACTCAGCGGAGTATTGAAAGTCTTGAAAAAGTCTTTATCTGCCCTGCGAGAGAGGTTTTATATGAAAACTCTGAGGTTTTTATCGAAAAGCTGAAAAATTTTGCAGATTCGCTTAACAAAAAGTTTTCAAAGGCAAAAGAAAATATTTATTCAGATATTGAAGTTTTAAATTCAGGTCTTATGTTAAGCAATGTTGATAAATATATTAAAATCTGCTATGAAAAGCCTGAAACCTTGCTTGATTATCTTTCAGACGCATTAATTTTTATCTATGAACCGTCAAAAGTAGCTGAAAGAATACGCTCATTTTCATGGCAAAATGATGAAGATATAAAAGTTTGCTTTGAAGAAGGCACTCTTTGCCGCGGTTTAGATAGCTTTCACCTTACCGCAAACGAGACTTATGGCATACTTCAAAACAGTGATACAGCTATTCTTGAAACATTCAATGCCACAAAAAACAATCTTTCACCAAAATCAATTGTTAATTTCAATTTGCTTTCTCTTTCTGCCTGGGGAGGCTTAATAGCAGATTTATTTGAAGATATTAATTCAAAAAGAAATCTCGGCTATACGACAATAGTTTTAGCAGGTACCGAGCGTGCGGCAATAACGCTTGCCGATGAACTGCGAAAAATGGGACTTCCGGCTGATTATCATAAGGAAATACCAAATTCCCTAGGCTCTAAAAATGTTTTTGTAACAACAGGCGGTTTACCTGCGGGCATTGATTATACCACATCAAAAATCGCTGTATTTACTCATGCAAAATCACTATCAGCAAAGAAAAAGACACGAAAGAAATTTTATACAAAGCAAGGTGCCGCACTCGGTTCGCTTGATGAACTGAAAACGGGAGAGCTTGTGGTACACTCTGTTTACGGTATCGGTATTTTCAGCGGAATTAAAAAAGTTGAAACAGAAGGCATTATAAAAGACTATATTTCAATTAAATTTCAGAAAAACGATACTTTATATGTACCTGTTACCCAGCTTGACATGGTTTCACGATATATCGGAGGCGGTGACGCAACAACTGTTAAGCTTAATAAGCTCGGCTCTGACCAATGGGTAAAAACCAAGCGCAAAGTTAAAACCGCAGTTAAAGATATGGCAAAAGAGCTTATTGCTCTATATTCGCAAAGAATGAAGCTGAAAGGCTTTGCTTTTTCCGAAGATACTGATTTACAGCACGATTTTGAATACCACTTCCCTTACGATGAAACCGAAGACCAGCTTCGCTGTATTAATGAAATTAAAAACGATATGGAACGACCTGTTCCGATGGAAAGACTTCTTTGCGGTGATGTGGGATTCGGTAAAACCGAGGTTGCTATTAGAGCTGCGTTTAAAGCAGTTTGTGACGGAAAACAGGTAGCGCTTTTAGTGCCTACAACCATTCTTGCCTGGCAGCATTATAAAACAATACTCAAAAGAATGGAGCATTTTGCAGTTAATGTTGAAATGCTTTCGCGTTTCAGAAATGCCGCCGCAACAAGAGATATTAAAATGCGTCTTAAACGTGGCGAAATTGACATTATTGTAGGTACCCACAGAATTATTTCGGGTGATGTCGGATTTAAAGATTTAGGACTTTTGATTATTGATGAGGAACAGCGTTTCGGCGTTGCCCAAAAAGAAAAATTAAAACAAAAATTTCCTAATGTAGATGTTCTTACTCTTTCAGCTACCCCTATACCGAGAACTCTCAATATGGCAATGACGGGAATTCGAGACATGTCTATTATAGAAGAAGCGCCGTCAGACCGCCATCCTGTACAAACCTATGTTTTAGAACACGACCGAGGTATAATATTAGATGCTATAAGAAAAGAATTGTCCCGCGGCGGCCAGGTTTATTATATTTATAATCGTGTTGAAACAATTGAGCAGGTTGCGGCAAGACTTAAAAGAGACTTGCCGGATGCTGAAATTGATATTGCTCACGGACAGATGAGCGAAACCGAGCTTTCGCAAAAATGGCAAGGATTAATAGAAAACACTATTGATATTTTGGTTTGCACTACTATAATTGAAACCGGTGTTGACGTTCCGAATGCTAACACATTGATTATCGAAAATGCTGATTGTTTCGGGCTTGCCCAGCTTCATCAGCTTCGAGGAAGAGTAGGCCGTTCCTCACGCAGAGCTTACGCATATTTTACCTATCACCGAGGCAAAGCGCTTTCTGATATTGCAACCAAGAGATTAGAAGCAATCCGTGAATACACTGAATTCGGATCGGGCTTTAAAATTGCTATGCGAGACCTCGAAATCCGAGGCGCCGGAAATATTTTAGGTGCTAAGCAGCACGGTCATATGGACTCTGTCGGTTACGATATGTATGTTAAGCTGCTTACTGACGCTATTAAAGAAGAAAAAGGCGAAACACCTACCGAAGAAACCGAATGTCTTATCGACCTTCACATTGTTGCACATATACCTGAAAAGTATATTCCGTCTCTTTCTGCAAGACTTCAGATTTACCGCAGAATTGCCGAAATCAAGAACAATGATGATTGTGAAGATGTTATTGACGAGCTTATCGACCGTTTCGGAGAGCCTCCGAAAGCAGTGCTCGGACTTATTGATATTGCACTGCTTCGCAACCGTGCGGTAAGTCTCGGCATTACCGAAGTTAATGATAAACACAGTAATATTGTAATTTATTTCAAAAAGTTTTCTCTCGAAAAAATCGCTCCGCTTATGACAAAAATGAAAAACAGAGTTTTAATCTCTGCCGGAGAGAAGCCTTATGTTACAATACGAACAAAGAAAAATGAAAACAAACTTGAGAGCTTAAAAGAAATTTTAGAATGTCTTGAACAAAAAAACACAGATGCGTAAAATCTCACGCATCTGTGTTTTTTGGCTTTGGCTTTCCCTCTTTTTCAATGAAATGAGGACATTTTTCATTTTCAAGACTTATCTTTGACGGAAAATTCATAGAACACACACCGTCGGATTGATAAGCGCAATCCAAGCTGCAAGGAATATACGACATTTTATCACCTACTGAAAAATATTATTAATATTTTTTATTGTAATATTCAAAATTTACTATGAATTAATATAACTTTTATGACAAAAATATTTTATGTAAAATTTTTAGTTAGGAATGAAAAAAATGAAGAAAAAGCCGATTTTCTTTTTTATTGCCATGGTAATACTTATAGTTTCAATTTGCACACCCGACGCTATTTATGCGTCGCTGCCAAAAGTTGATTATATAAAAGCAGAGCTTAAAAATGCCGAAAAAACAACTACTGTTTCAGGAAAAATTGAATCAGAAACCGAAAACACACAAACCGCTGACTGCAGTTATATTATTTCAGAAATTATTGTAAAATCAGGCGACATGGTTAAAAAAGGCGATAAAATTGCAAAAATCGACTATGAAGAAACTAAATCAATGTATGAAAAAAACGGCATTGAATATACAGGTGATGAATTTATTACAGCTGATTTTTCGGGAACAGTAAATAACATTTACATCACAAACGGCGTGGCATTAACTGAAAACTCACAGATTTTAAGCGTAATTGATACTGATTCGCTTCGCGCTGTGCTTGATATCAGCGAAGATGTTTTTCCGCTGGTAAAGCAAGGGCAAAAAATCATTATAAGCGGTAATGCTTTGGGAAATAAAACATACAGCGGTAAAATCACAAGTATCGGCGCAGTAGCGACACAGACCTCCTCATCAACTACCGTAAGTGCAACAGCAAAGATAAATAACGCCGATGAGCATTTAAAACCCGGATTTAATATAAAAGCAAAAATTCTTATCAAGAATATTAAAGATGCACTGATTATTCCGTCAGAATGTATTTTACAAGACGACGGCGGCGAATTTGTGTATAAGCTTTCGAATAATAAGTCTGAAAAAGTTTATATAAAAACAAATGAAATCACATCAGAAGGAACAATTATAAAAAGCGGAATTAATGAAGGAGATTTTATAATTTCAAATCCTGACAGCATTGAAAAAGACAATTCAGATGTTGCGATAAGGGAGAAAGAAAATGATTGACACTCTTATTCTATCTTTTAGAAACATTTTCAGAAAAGGACTTCGCACCTCGCTTACCATACTCGGAATCGCAGTCGGAGTTGCATCGGTTATGCTTATCAACACAATAAGCGACATAGGTATAAAAACCGTTAATTCAGAGCTTGATTCATTAGGACTTAACGGAATTTCAGTTTCATCTGACAAATCAATTATAACAACCGATGATTTATCAATTATTAAAGAACAAAAAGGCGTAAAAGACGCTATGCCTATTCTTACAACTCAATCAACTGTAACACAAAACGATATTTCTCTTGATGTTATGCTTTGGGGCGTGGATTCAGGTGTTAAGCAAGTAATTTCTATTGATATGCTCTACGGCAAAAGCTTCAGCGAATATGATATTAACTCAAAAGCAAATGTCTGCCTTTTAGACGAAAGCGCCGCACAAAGCATTTTCAAAAGACAAAATGCAGTAGGAAAAAGCATTAATATTAAGCTCGGAGATACTTATGAAAAATTCGAGATTATAGGCATTACCAAAGCCGGAAGCGGTATGCTCCAAAGCATAATGGGAAACTTCATTCCGAATTTCTGTTATATTCCCTATTCAACATTTCAGCAATCAATTGGTACAAATGAATTATATCAGGTAGCAGTAAAGCTTGATAACGAATCTCAAGCTGCCGCAGTTTCTTCAAAAATCAAAAACGCGATTGATAACGAAAAAGGCATAAAAGGAAGTATTAAAACAGGAGATTTAGCCGCCCAGCGTTACACGCTTTCAGGACTTTTGGATACTGTTACAATTATTTTCTCAGTCGTAGGAATTATATCTCTTTTGGTTGCGGGACTCGGTATAATGACGGTTATGCTGGTATCAGTCAACGAACGAACAAGAGAAATCGGCATTAAAAAAGCAATCGGCGCAGGAGTCGGAAATATTATGTCAGAGTTCCTTTTTGAAGCATTGACTATTTGCGTTTTCGGCAGTATAATCGGAAGTATCATAGGCTTTGCAATAATAAAAATCGGCGGCGCAATTATCGGTATTTCAATAAGCATTATGCCTTTAACAATTATAGTTTCATTTTTAAGCGCTGTTATTATCGGTGTTTTATTTGGACTGTACCCTGCTTATAAAGCTGCAAAAATGAGGCCTGTTGATGCACTAAGATATGAATAAAGGACAAGTATTATGATAATTATAGGCAATAATAAATTTGCAAAATACTTTAACAATTCAATTATTATAAATAATAATTCTGATTTGCCGAAGCCTGTGGCAAATCATCCTGATATGAATATGTGTTTAATTGATGATACTGTTTTTTTACCAAAAGGCAGTGAGATTGGCGAACTTTTAAAAGAAAACGGCTGCAAAACCGTTTATATACAAGAAAATTTAAAAGACAAATATCCGTTTGATGTTAGACTTAACTGCAAAGCGGTCGGAAATACAGTAATTTTAAATAGGGCAACAATTTCAAAAGATATACTTTTATATTGCGAAAGTCATAATAAAAAAATTATAGATGTAAAGCAAGGCTATGCCGCCTGCTCAACTATTGCATTAAATGAAAAAGCATTTATCACCGCCGACAAAGGTGTTTTCTCTGCTTTAAAGCAAAATGGATTATCCCCTCTTTTGATTCAAGAGGGATACATAGAAATTGATGAGTACAATTACGGCTTTATCGGCGGCGCAAGCGGATTTGTCGGCAATACTCTTAATTTTTTCGGCGATATTAAAAATCACCCTGATTATAAAATGATTAAAGCTTATCTTGATAAAAACAGCATTAAATATATGTGTTTTGAAGGTAAATTAACCGATGTCGGAGGTATTATAGAAATTTAGTTATATTTATCATTTTAGCTGAATAGACTTTATTAAAAAGAAAAGTTGAAAGGCGGCGGCTGTAATGGATTTAGAAACAGTAAAAAGAAAATTAAACACTTGCAAAAAGAATTATGAAAAAAAGAGTGAATATCCGATTGACTGTGAGTTTACTCTGCCTGATTATTGTCCTGACATTGAAAGAATCTTAAAATGCAATATTGTACCGAGAATATCTAACTTATCGGTATTAAGCGACAGCGCACAGGTTGAAATAAGCGCAAATATCTGCATTTTATATGTTACAAATGAAGATAAATTATTCGGTTATGAAATGCCTGTTAATTTATCAAAGTCCATTAATGTAGGAACTATTGAAAAAGAAATTATTAAATATTATTCTGCAAAAACCGAGTATGTTAATTGCAGAGCGGTTAACAATCGAAAAATTGATGTTCATGGCTCTGTAAGTGTTTTATTAAAGCTAATGATGAATGATGAAAAAAGCTTTATTTCAGATATAAACGACAGCTCTGTGGTTTTAAAAAAGCAAAATGAAAAAGTATTGGAAATCTGCGGATTTGCTGAAAAACAGGTTAATATTGCCGATGATATTATTCTTTCTTCATCAAGCGGTTCGGTTTCAAATATTATTCGCGAAGATGCAAAAGTTATCATTGAGGATTGCAAAACTCTTTCCGGAAAAGCAATTATAAAACTAAACCTTTTATATGAAATTCTTTATCTCAGTTCAGATTTTCGTTATGAGTGCATTAAACACACAGTGCCTGTTAATCAGGTAATTGATATTGAAGATACCGACGAAAATTCAGTTTGCTGCGTAAAAGCTAATGTTTGCTCGGTGAATTTAAAGCCGATAACAAACAGCGAAGGTGAAATGCGCACAATCAGCAGTAATTCTAAAATTAATATTTCGGTTACTTCAAATCGATTTAATGATGTCAGCATGGTAACTGACGGATATTGTGTAAAGTATGAATCTACGCTTGAACATGATGCAATTGAGTGTGATAAGCTGATTGATTCATTGAACGAAAACGTAAATATCAGCGAATGTATCAATGTTTCATCAGAAATTTCAGAAATAATTGATTTGTATTGTGTTCCGCTTCATTTTGCCTGCAAGTGTGAAAACGGAAACACCTTTATTTGCGGCGATATTGCCATTTGCGTTTCGCTTGAAGATGAAAACGGTTGCTGCAAATACTATGAAAAAGTGGTTCCTTACAACGAAAAAATTTCTGCAAAAGATTGCGATGAACACTGCACGTTTGATTTTACGCTTTCTGCTGTCAATTGCAATTACAGTATAACTTCAGGAAATGCAATTGATTTTAAATGTGAAATGAATGTCAACGGTTTAATTACGAAAACCTGCAAATTAAATGCGGTTACATTAATGAGCGTTGATGAAGAAAAAGAAAAATCTTTTGATGATATGCCGACTTTGGTAGTATATTTTGGCTCAAAGGGCGAGAGCATTTGGGATATTGCATTAAAATACAATACCTCTGCTGACCGAATTTGCGAGGCAAATAATATTTCAGAAGAAAATTTATCGGATAATACAATGCTGCTTATTCCTTGTATGTAACTGCTTTAGGGTGAATTTCAAAATTCACCCTGTTTTTTTACAAAAAATACTTGACAAATGAAATTTTTAGGGTATAATATTAATGTTGCATTCAGCGGAATAGTGTAACGGTAGCACGACAGACTCTGACTCTGTTTGTTGGGGTTCGAATCCCTATTCCGCTGCCAAAAAATAACCAACCTTTTTGGGTTGGTTATTTTTTTATATTTTAAAGTAGGGATTCGAACCCTGAGAGGGTCTTAAGCGTTAAGAAAACATTTCAGCGAAATGTTTTTAGCGAAGAGCGTGAGGAGGGTACCAAAATCGGTGATTTTGGTCGACGAGCGAATAGTGTGCATATTGCACACGTTCCCTATTCCGCTGCCATACCCGAAAGTCTTTATTCATAAGACTTTCGGGATTTTTTGTTTTATAAATTTTAGTATTAAAAATAACGGTAGTACCCATTAAGTACCCATTATAAATTAAAAACTCTCTAATCAAAAATGATTAGAGAGTTTTTAATTTATAAGCATAAAGTATATTAATTTCTTAATTCTTTTAAAACAATAATTATTTTACTTTTACAGTTTTAGCTTTTGACCAAGCAGAATATGCAGTTTTGCCGCCCTGTTTTACAAATGCTCTTACATATACTTTGTATTTTCCAGTTTTAAGCTTTTTGTAAACTTTACTAGCAGCTTTTGCTGACTTATATGTTTTTGTGTAAGTCTTTTTGCCTACTGTATACTTAATCTGATATCCTGTTGCGCCGACTGCATTTTTGTAAGTTACTTTAAGCTGTTTTTTACTTGCCTTAGCGGTAAACTTAGGTGCTTTTAAGATTAATTTAGGTAATTCTTTACCTTTAGAAATTGTCATATTGCATACAGTACAATATTCATCCCCTGTATAACCTTTTTCAACATATGTAGCAGTTTTAGCATTTTTTAATGCTAATTTGTGACCTAAAGCTTTTACAGTAGTAGGAGCTGTTAAAACCTCACCGCAAACAGAACACTTAACGCCTGAGGTTTTACCTGCAGCTGTGCAGGTTGCGGGAACAGGGTCAACAGGAGCAGGTGTATGGTCTTCGTATGTGGCATTTACGGTAATTGGCATACTTGAATAAGGAACATGAAATGATGTGCTTTTTGCTGTCGAATCTGCAAATGACACGCTTCTTGCGCCTGAGCCTACATAGTATGTTCCACTCCACTCAACAAAATGCTTATTTGCAACATTATCTGCTGCTATAGATAATTCCTGATTAACGCTATAAAATCCTGATTTGTTATCTGACGCATTAGTAAACTTAACATAATAGAAATTGATTGTTAAGTAAATACTTGTTCCAAGCTCGCCTCTTTCATATTGAGAGGCGGTAAGCGGAACACCGTTAAATGTGATTTGCTTTACATCGTTGATATCAACATCATCCTCAGAGTTCACATCGTTCGGATAAACACATAAGTGCAGCTTGTAAACGTTGCCCATGCTGATTGTGTCGCTACTTGTTAGTTTTGTACCTGAACTTGTTGCCCAATATGTTGATGAACCTGAACCTACAATCCAGTCAACTCCGTTGT
>JBJEIS010000111.1:0-2907 GCA_051877275.1 Acutalibacteraceae bacterium
AAGTGTTTATGAAATAGAAACCCATTCATATGATTTATTCACAATGCTGCCGCCTTTGGATTTAGAAGAATTGGTAATTGATTATCTGCAAATCAAATACGACTATTATCTTTCAAAAAACTCTGTTGCTAAACTTGATACGACAATTAAGGTTGAATGTGAATTATACCCTAAGAATCCTAATTTTAAGCCTGCTGTTGTTCAGGTTAAGCATAATTCCGGTAACTACTGTCAGAAATGTTATTCCGACTATGTTAAAGAAGGAAAAAAGGTGTTTTTATTCTTTGCAGACGAAAAATATGGAGATGATGTTGACGAAGTCATTTGTATCAAAAAGAATGAATTAGAACAGTTTGCTTTTGATCATCTTGATATTTTACCTGTTTCTATACAGAATTGGATTCAATTGTGTAAGAAAAACTAATCAAAAAAATATTGCCCACCGAGGAAAATACTCCCCGATGGGCATTGTTGCATTATACCATATCCTTATTTTAATAGCTCATTGACTCGTTTCTGTACGACAGAATAATCATAGCCGGCTGCCATTAGCTTTCTTTTGCGTTCATTGTCTTAAAGAACGAGGTTTTTTAATTAAAATTTATAAAATAAAACCTATTCCAATGGCCAGTTTGTAATATTTTTTGAATATACTTCACTCGGTGAAACACCGAATTCTTTAATATATTCTCTGTAAAAAGTCGAATAAGTTTTAAATCCGCTTAACTCTGCTATTTTTGCAAGTTTCAGTTCATTGCTTTCATTGTGCATCATATCATTTGCATAATTCAGTCTTAAATTGTTAAGATATTCCTTAAAACTCGAACCGGTTGATCTTTTGAAAATTTTATTTATAGTGCTGTCGCATATAAAGAATTTGTCGCGCAAAGATTTATATGTAATATTCATAGTAAAATTGCTTTTTACATATTCCAAAATTGTAAGCGCAATGTTACTTTTATCAAATTTATCTTCTTTTTTGATATCATCATAATATAAATTCAGCTCTGATAAAATCGACAAAACCTTTGTCATTACATAAAATCTGTTGTGGCTTTCCTCAACGCTTTTTTTCATGGAATTCAGCAAATCATAGCAAATACTGCTTTCAAAATTTGCAGGATAAAATGTCCAGCCACAGGGGAGGGTATGAAATAATTTTAAGGCGTTATAATCGGTATAGTTTTCGACCAATGACCTGTGAAAATCAATTTTTAATATTACTGCGTTTACTGTCAGACATCGGGTGATAAAACTCTCAGTTGGCTTTGATAAAATTAAAGCACCGTTTTCTGCAATAAACTTTTCTCCGTTTGCTATAATTTCATATTTGCCGTTTGCAATATAAAACATTCGGTAATATCCCTTGTTGGGCTTTGAATATTCCGAAACGATTGACATTTCTATGCATTCATTGTATTCAACCTTTAAGTCAGGCTGATAAAACCCCTTACTAATTAAGCGATTTTCCATAAAATTATCCTTAAACTTTACTAATTTAGGGGTATTATAACATATAAAAGTCGAAAATGCAATATAATCGCACTTAAAACGCAATCAAATTTTCTTGAAAATAATAACATATTGAAATATAATAAAATAAAACAAATTTGGGAGGTATTTTATGAAGAAATTATTATCTATAGTGCTTTCATTGGCAATGATTGTGGGCATTCTTTGTTCTATTCCCGTATTTGCTGATGAAACTACTACGCCGCAGACTTATGACGGTCGTATTGAAACCCTGTTTAATAATGACTGGCAGTTCTGGCGCGAGTCATCAGGTTCAACGAAAACAACGTATGAAGCTTTTGCGGCAAAAGACGTTGAATTTGAAAATATCAACCTACCGCATGATTTTTCAATTGAAACACCGTTTTCAACTATCAGCACAAACAACCGAAGCGGTTGTTTGCAGGGCGGTACAGGCTGGTATAAAAAGACCTTTACTATGCCGAGCGAGTTGAAAGATAAAAGAATTGTTATCAATTTTGACGGCGTTTACAGCTATTCTTACATATATGTAAACGGTACTCAGGTCGGCTCGAATGTAATGGGATATATTTCTTTTGCATTTGATATTACTGATTATCTTAACTTTGGTTTTGATAAAACAAATGAAATCGTTGTAAAAGTAATAAATGCCGTTCCATCGGAGCGCTGGTATTCAGGTTCAGGTATTTACCGCGATGTAACTCTCATTATAACCGACCCTGTTCATGTTGATTACCGTGGAACTGCAGTTTCTATGCCGAATCTTGCTTCAACTAACGGTGCTGACGGCACTTTGTCGGCTGCTGTTACTGTAAAAAATGATTCTGCAACTGATACTACAGCTACTGTTAAAACCACTATCGAAAAAGACGGCGAGGCAGTAGGTACTTCTGCAGAAAAAGAGATTACTGTTGCTGCCGGTTCTAAAGCAACTGCAACACTTGCGCCGGTAGTTGAAAATCCTGCGCTTTGGTCGGTAAAAACACCGAATCTTTATAACCTTAAAACAGAAGTTTCTGTTGATGGTAAAGTTGTTGATACATATAATACAACTTTCGGTTACAAGTATCTTGAATTTGATAAAGACAGCGGTTTCTTCCTTAACGGAGAACCAATGAAGCTCAAAGGTGTTGCTTTGCATAACGATGTTGGTGCTTCACTTGGTACAAAGGCTTATGATACAGCTGTAAAGAGATATATTGACCTTGTTAAAGATATGGGTTGTAATGCAATTCGTACTGCTCATCAGTCGCTTTCACAAAACCTTATGAATTATTGCGCTGAAGCAGGAATTATGGTATTTGATGAAGTATTCGACGAGTGGATTCATGCAAAAGTTAATGATACCGGAAGCTATACCGGATATTTTGCTTCAGGTATTGAAGCAACAAATAAGCTTCTTTTAACAGAGGA
>JBJEIS010000112.1:0-2841 GCA_051877275.1 Acutalibacteraceae bacterium
AACGGTAAATATGAGCAGGCAGAATGCTTTTTAAACAGCGTTGAAATCCCCGATCTGACTATGAAAACTGCTAATGTGACCGATAACGATATGCTTAATGCAATACTCGGTTTTCTTTCACGAAAATGTGCCGGCAGCGATGCAGTGTTGCATACAAGCATATTATACTCGGATATCAGCGGTTTTTCGCCGGCTGACATAAGCGTCATACTTACAAACCTCGTTACAAATGCGCTTGAAGCGTGTATAGAATCCGCTGACCGTGAAATTAAGCTTGAGCTTTTTATACAGAGAAATTATTACTGCATTAAAGTGGTGAATGCAATAAAAGGCTCGGTGCTTTCGGATAATCCCAAGCTTGCTACAACAAAACGGGATAAAACTGTGCATGGATTCGGCGTGGAAAGTGTTAAAATGCTTGCCGAAAAGTATAACGGTATTACTTCATTTACAGAAAGCGGAGGATTTTTTACAGCAGAGGTATGGTTAAAATTACCTATGAATGAAGACAATAATCCAAACATTAACGAAAATATACAGCGCACAGGGATAGATTGATTATAAATAATTGCTGAAAAATACTGTCATCAATGCTTCATACGCATTTGATGACAGTTTTTTATTCAAAGAAATTGTGCATTTCAGGTCGAAATATGTGCACTTCAGGAAAAACTATTGCAATAAAAGAAAGAATGTGAGTATACTTATTCTGAAAAAACTTGAAATGATTATCTTGTAACAACTTTTGTCTAACATAAAAAATTAGTATTACAATAATCATTTAAGAGTACTGACATATGAAAGGCAGTGAAATAAGTTGGGAAAGTTCAAAAAAGTTATAACAAAGGTGATTAGCGTAATCACAGCGGCATCAATTTCACTTCAGATTGCGGCTTCTGCCGGAGCTGAGGCGGGTATTGATTTCCGGACAGATGATTTTGAGGTCACAGATTCGGTTTTTGTTGAGGAAGAAGCTTCAGAACCAGAAATTTTGTATGAAATAACAGAGCTTAGAGAAGAAGACAGCAAGAGCTTTATGCTTAGTGATGGAAATATTCAGCTTGCGCGTTATGATACAGCTATACATTTTTTGGATGAAAATGGCGAATGGCAGGATATTGATAATACTTTACAATATAGTGATTCTACAGCCGGTGAAGAGGATTTCAACGGATTTGAAAACAAAACTAACAGTATTAAGGTTAAGTTCTCACAATCGGCAAATGCAAATAAGCTGTTTAAATATCAGGCAGACGATTTCAGCATTACTTGGGGACTTAGTGATGCCAATAAAACAACCGCCAAAATAAGTAAAACAAACGATAAAGAAACATCAGCTGAAGAAGATAACCCTCTGGCTTTAATAAATACGAAATCTGGCGTTACATACACTGATATTATACAAAACACAGATTTACAGTATGCGATTATCGGCAATACCATAAAAGAAAATATTATCATCAAGGATAGGGGAGATAATTATAGCTACACTTTTGATATTAAAGCAAAAAAGTGTACATTGACACTACAGGACGACGGTTCGATTTCTGTTTTGAATGAAAACGGCGAGCAGACTGCTATAATTCCTGCTCCGTTTATGTATGACAGCAATAATGTATATTCGCAAGGCGTCAGCTACTCGTTGGAAGAATACAAAAAAGGACGATATTATTTAACAGTCAGCGCAGATTCAGAATGGATAAATTCTTCGGAAAGGCAATTTCCCGTAACGATTGACCCTGTAATAGAAAAGAAATACAGTAACGGTATTACAGGAACAACGGTAGTATCCAAAAATCCTACTCTCAACTACAGTAATATTCCTGTTTATTATGTTGGAAACGACAGCACATTATACAATTCAAGAGCATATTTTAAGCTGACTTTGCCCGATATCGAAAAGAGCAATATCGTTGTTAAAGCTGAATTCTGCCTTTTTCAGACTGATTCAACTCCCGATAGCTTTACACAAAGAAACATTTATGCTTATAAACTGACTCAAGATTGGGATGCTTCTACAATCAACTGGAATAATAAGCCGGCAAATCAGTCTACAATAGCCGACTATATGACCTTAAATACTACTAATTCACAAACCAAAACCATTGATATTACCGGTATGGTAAGAGAATGGTATAACGGTTCTGCAAATTACGGTTTTGTCCTTAAAGGCGATAGTGAACCTACTACCTACGATAAAGGTTCAGCAACATTTGTAAAATCGTTGGCAAATACTAATTTTACTTCAGCACAGCTTCCTTCTTTTAAAATCACATATCGCAATAATAAAGGCTTAGAGGATTACTGGAGCTTCCATACGATAAGCGCCGGAAATGCCGGTACGGCATATATCAACGATTTTACCGGTAATATGGTTTTTGTCAACACTGATATTGCAGAAAGCGGTAACAGATATCCTCTGACACTCAGCCATGTGTATAACGGATATAATGCAAACAATCAATACAGACAACCTACTCCGAGCAGCACAGTATTGTACAGCAATATGAATATCGGCTTAGGTTGGCAGCTTAGTGCTCAAGAAACAATAGTAGCAGTCTTCGGCAATACAAACAGATATATTTATTGCGATGGCGATGGTACCGAACATCATCTGATAAAAACCGAAGATACAGGTGGATATTACTGCGATGAAGACGGACTGGGACTGCGATTGAGCATTGATTCGTCAAGAAATTACATACTCAGCGATTATAACGGCAATTATAAGACTTTTAATTCAGCCGGTTATCTTACCTCATGTGTTGATTCTAATGGTCAGTCAATTACTTTTACTTATAACAACTCACAGATTACATCAATTACCGATGGTGCAGGCAG
>JBJEIS010000113.1:0-2840 GCA_051877275.1 Acutalibacteraceae bacterium
ACTGCAACCTCGGAATGCTCGACGGTAAAACCGTTGCTATTATGGGCTACGGCAGCCAGGGACACGCACATGCACAGAATTTGCATGAAAGCGGAGTAAATGTTATTGTTGGTCTTCGTAAAACTTCAGCAAGCTGCAAAAAAGCAGAAGAAGCAGGTCTTACAGTTATGGAAATTCCTGATGCTGCAAAAGCCGCTGATGTTGTTATGATGCTCGTTCCTGATGAACTTGCAGCTGACATCTACAATGAGCAGGTTGCTCCTTACATGAAAGAGGGCGACGTTCTCTGTTTTGCTCACGGTTTCAACATTCACTATAATTTCATCAAACCTGCAAAAGATATTGATGTTATTATGATTGCTCCAAAAGGTCCTGGCCACACAGTAAGAAGTCAGTATCTTGAGGGTAAAGGCGTTCCAAGCCTTATCGCTGTATATCAGGACGCTTCAGGCAGAGCTAAAGATTATGCATTGGCTTATGCAAGCGGTATCGGTGCAGGCAGAGCAGGTATTCTTGAAACATCATTCAGAGAAGAAACAGAAACTGACTTGTTCGGTGAACAGGCTGTTCTTTGCGGCGGTGTTACAGAGCTTATGAAAGCAGGCTTTGATACATTGGTAGAAGCAGGTTATGAACCTGAAATGGCTTACTTTGAGTGTATTCACGAAATGAAGCTTATTGTTGACCTTATCAACTCAGGCGGATTCGCTATGATGAGATATTCTATCTCTAATACTGCTGAATACGGCGATTACAGAACAGGTAAAAGACTTATTACCGATGAAACTCGTAAAGAGATGAAGAAAGTATTGAATGAAATCCAGGACGGTACTTTTGCATCAGAATTTATGACAGAATTCTCATCAGGCAGAAAAGCTAAATTCTTAGCTACACGCCGTAAAGAGGGCGAACATCTTCTTGAAAAAGTCGGTGCAGAACTCAGAAAAATGATGAGCTGGCTTAAAAAATAATTATAAAAAATATAAAGGGTAACCGCTTGGGTTGCCCTTTATTTCCAAAGAAAGGTCATTATTATGAATTTAAGAAGTGATAATGTAACAAAAGGCGCTGAACGCGCGCCAAACCGCTCGTTGTTTTATGCAATGGGCTATACAAAAGAGGAAATCGAGCGTCCGTTAATCGGTGTAATTTCTGCTCACAGCGAAATTGTACCGGGACATTTCCATCTTGATAAAATTGCCGATGCTGTAAAAGCAGGCGTTCGTATGGCAGGCGGTACTCCTATACTTATTCCGTCAATCGGCGTTTGCGATGGTATTGCTATGGGTCATATCGGTATGAAATATTCACTCGCTTCGCGTGAGCTTATTGCCGATTCGGTTGAAACAATGGTTATGGCACATCAGCTTGACGGTGTTGTGCTTGTGCCTAACTGTGATAAAATAGTTCCGGGAATGGTTATGGCGGCTGTTCGTCTTGATATTCCTGCTGTTGTTGTTTCGGGCGGACCGATGCTTGCTGGTACTTATGACGGCGAGGAAATCAGTCTTTCAAAAATGTTTGAGGCTGTCGGCGCTTATAAAGCAGGCATTATTGACGAATGCAAGCTTGATGAATGTGAAAACGGCGCTTGCCCGGGATGTGGTTCTTGCGCGGGTATGTATACAGCAAACAGTATGAACTGTCTTTGCGAATCGCTCGGTATTGCTTTGCCGGGTAACGGTACTATTCCTGCAGTTTATTCGGGCAGAACCGCACTTGCAAAGCATGCAGGTATGGCTATAATGAATCTTGTTGAAAAAGGTATTACCGCACGCGATATTATCAATGAAAAATCCATTAAAAATGCACTCGCTTGCGATATGGCGCTCGGTTGCTCGTCAAACAGCGTTCTTCATCTTCTTGCAATTGCAAATGAAGCAGGTGTTCCGCTTGATTTGAAGCTTTTCAATGAGATGAGCGCAAAAGTGCCTAATCTTTGCCATTTGGCTCCTGCCGGTACAACTCATATGCAGGACCTTTATGCGGCAGGCGGAATCCCTGCGGTACAGGCAGAGCTTGCGAAGAAAAACTTGCTTGATTTGTCGCTTATAACTGCAACAGGTAAAACCGTCGGTGAA
Organism: Acutalibacteraceae bacterium; assembly: GCA_051877275.1. Taxonomy (GTDB): domain Bacteria; phylum Bacillota; class Clostridia; order Oscillospirales; family Acutalibacteraceae; genus RUG11462. Next base: position 2,082 of record JBJEIS010000113.1, read on the forward strand.
AATATTGAGGGCGCTTATATTAAAGATACAAATTCAATTCGCCCTATTGATAATCCTTATAGCGAAACAGGCGGAATTCAAATTCTTTGGGGCAATATTGCACAGAACGGCTGTGTTGTAAAACGCAGTGCGGTTGCACCTGAAATGCTTAAACATACAGGCCCTGCGCGTGTGTTTAACAGTGAGGAAGAGGCAATTGCAGCTATCTATGATTCAAAAATAGTTGACGGAGATGTTGTAGTTATCCGTTACGAAGGACCAAAGGGCGGTCCTGGTATGAGAGAAATGCTTAACCCTACATCTGCTCTTGCAGGTATGAAGCTTGATAAAACAGTAGCGCTGATTACTGACGGTCGTTTCTCAGGTGCATCTCGCGGTGCGTCAATCGGTCATGTTTCGCCTGAGGCTGCTGACGGCGGTAATATCGGACTTATAGAAGAGGGCGATATCATTGAGATTGATATTCCTAATGCTTCGATTAATGTAAAAGTTTCTGATGAAGATTTGGCAGAAAGAAGAGCAAAATATGTTGCTCCTGAGCCAAATGTAAAATCAGGCTGGCTTTCACGTTATGCCCGTATTGTAAGCGGCGCAGATAAAGGCGCAATAATGGAATAAATTCTTCATTACGCAAAATTATAATTACAGGAATTGACTAATATTTTTTGTGTAAATTGCCTTTATAAAAACATTATGTTAATTATAGTAAAATAAGATATTAAGCAACCCGGAGTTAATCTATGACAGATTAACTCCGGG
>JBJEIS010000114.1:0-11989 GCA_051877275.1 Acutalibacteraceae bacterium
TCTCTTGCAAATCCCATTTCGTGAGTAACCACTACCATTGTCATACCCTCGCGTGCAAGATTTTTCATAACGTCAAGCACTTCGCCGACCATTTCGGGGTCAAGGGCTGATGTTGGCTCATCAAAAAGAAGCACATCGGGATTCATGCACAACGCACGGACAATAGCAACGCGCTGTTTCTGTCCGCCCGAAAGCTGTGACGGATAAGCATCTGCCCTGTCTTTAAGTCCTACACGTTCAAGAAGTTCCAGCGCTTTTTTTTCGGCTTCCTCTTTCGACATTTTGAGAAGCGTCATAGGTGCTTTTGTCATATTTTTAAGCACTGTCATATTTGTAAAAAGATTAAAGTGCTGAAAAACCATTCCCATTTTCTCACGGTGTTCATTGATATTTACTTTTTTATCGGTAATATCAACACCTTCAAAGAAGATTTTACCCGATGTGGGAATTTCAAGAAGGTTAAGCGAACGCAAAAGTGTTGATTTGCCCGAGCCGGAAGGTCCTACAATAACTACAACCTCGCCCTTTTTGATTTCACAGTTAACGCCGTTAAGGGCCTTAACATCTCCGCCGTTATAGTGCTTTTTAAGATTTTCAACTTTAATAAGTACATTATCTGTCACTCTTACGCAACCTCCTTTCGAGTCTGCCTACAAGCCATGAAAGAATCATAACTATGACAAGATAAATAATAGCAACTGTTATAAGCGGAATGAAATAAATAAATGTTCTTCCTGCGATGATATTGCCGGCTTTTGTAAGGTCGATAACGCCAACATAACCTGCAACAGATGTTTCTTTTAAAAGCGCGATAAACTCATTACAAAGAGTAGGTAAAACTGCTTTGAACATTTGCGGAATAATTATGTATCTCATAGTCTGAAAATAGTTAAATCCGAGGCTTCTGCCGGCTTCAAACTGACCGTTATCAATAGACATAATACCCGCTCTGAAAATTTCAGCAACATAAGCACCTGAATTTATACCGAATGCGATTATTCCGACCATTACGCCGTTGGTTGAGTTCGCAAAAATAACGAAATACATAATCATGAGCTGAACAACAACCGGTGTTCCGCGAACAACAGTAAGATAAATTTTGCAAATTGCATTTAAAACAGATAAAAGGCAGTATCCAAATCCTCCGCGAAGCTTCATAGATTCTTTGTTTTTATCATAAGAAGTACGAATACCGGCAATGATAATACCGATAACTATACCGACAACTAAAGCACCTGCGGTAATTTTAAGCGTATTGGTAAAACCGGAAATCAACTGCTTATATCGGTCACCTTCAAAGAATACAAATTGAATATCTTCTATAAGTTCTTTAAACCAATCCAACAAATATATTCTCCTTTCGTAAAGTTTTTTCTAAAAACAAAGGGCGGCAATAAAACCGCCCTAAAGTTTCAAAGAATAATATTATTTAGCAGAAATGTATTTGTCGACTACTTTCTGAACCGAACCGTCAGCAATAAGTTCTTTTAAAGCTCCGTTAACTTTTTCCTGAAGCTCTGTGTTATCTTTTTTGAAGCAGATTGCATAATCTTCTGTTACATACTCTGTTTCAAGAATTTTAAGACCTTTAGTTGAAGCGACATATGATTTAGCAGGCTCATTATCAATGATAACGCAGTCAACTTTGCCTGAAGAAAGTGCCTGAACTGCTACTGCACCGTTGTCATATCTTGTGATGTTTTCCTCGCCGTAATCTTCGGTAGCGTAGATATCACCGGTTGTAGATGTCTGAACGCCGATTTTCTTGCCTTTTACATCATCAATGGTTTTGATTTCAGAATCTTCTTTTACGATAACTACCTGAACACCTTTTGCGTATGTATCAGAGAAGTTAACATCCTTAAGTCTGTCTTCGGTTACTGTAAGACCTGCCATACCCATATCATATTTACCGGACTGAACACCAGGAATGATTGAGTCGAAAGCAACATCTTCGATTTCAAGCTCCATGCCGAGTTTGTCAGCGATAAGAGCAGCAATTTCAGCATCGATACCAACAATCTGGTCACCTTCATGATACTCATAAGGAGGGAATTCAGCGTTAGTAGCCATTACTAATTTTTCTTTTGCTTGTGTTTCTGTTTCTGATGTCTTATCTTTAGAACCGCATCCTGCGAAAACTGTTGCCATCATAGCAATTGCCATAACAGCGGATAAAATTTTAATAAACTTTTTCATTGTTTTTTCTCCTTTTTTAAAGAAATATGTAAAAAAATAATTACGTTTGATATTATACATCTAAATCAGCATAAATGCAAGCTTTTTTGCATATTTACCGATAATTTTATATAAATTTATTTTTCATTATCGTGTTTTAAAATTTCATCGGTGATATAGATAGGTCTGTTTTTAACCTGCTGATAAATTCTTGCAATATATTCGCCTATAATACCGATTGTGAATAAAAGTATTCCGCTAAAGAATGTGATAAGTAATGCAAGCTGTGTGAAACCGTCTACATTTATATTGCAGGTTAGCTTGCGAATAAGGGTTACAATAAGATAAACAATCGAAAAAACAGTTGAAAATGAACCGATAACTGTTGCCACTCTAAGCGGAGCGGTCGAGAAAGCAATGATTCCGTTTATAGCATATTTGAAAAGCTTTATCGGACTCCATTTGGTTTCACCTGAATTTCTTTCTTCAACTTCATATTCCATGTATTCAACATTAAAGCCTACCCAGCTGAATATACCTTTTGAAAATCTGTGGTATTCACCCATCAAAAGCATTGCGTCTTTAACCTTTGATTTGAAAATTCTAAAGTCGGAAGCTCCGTTTTTAAACTGAATTTCAGCCATTTTATTAATAATTTTATAAAATGATGATTTAAGTGCGCTTAAAACTTTTCCTTCTTTACGCTGCTTTTGAAAAGCGCAAACACAGTCGGTTTCAGGATTTCCAATCAACTGCTTGTACATTTTCAAAGCAACTTCGGGACGTTGTTGCAAATCGGCGTCGATAATACAAATGCAGTCGCCTGTAACATTTTTGAGTCCCGCATAAATTGCAGATTCTTTGCCGAAGTTTCTTGAAAAATTAACTACTGTAATATTACTTTCAGGATTGTTTTCAAATAATCCTTTCAATTTTTGTTTTGTAGCATCTTTACTTCCGTCATTAACAAAGACATATTCATAAGAGTATCCTGTTTGTTTAAAAACTTTTTCGGTTTCTTCAAAAAATAATTCAACGTTTCCTTCTTCATTGTAGCAAGGAACAATTAAAGATATATCCATTTTTAAACTCCTTATAGTTAAAAAATAATCAGATAAAAACATTATAACATATAATTATTGTTTTTTCTACACAAATCTTGACTTTTTTATGTATATGATTTATAATTGTGTCTATGAAGAATTTATTTAAAAAATATAGAGAATTGATATTATATGTAATATTTGGAGTTATGACTACTCTGGTCGGCTGGGGCTCGTATATTGTTTTTGTTGAATCCAGTATTTCAATAACTCTTGCAAATCCTATTTCAAGTTTATTAGCTTGGATGTTCGGTCATAAAGTGATCGCACTTGATGAATTAGTGATTTTTGTTGCGAATTTTTTAAGTTGGGTTTGCGGCGTTGTTTTTGCATTTGTAACTAATAAGCTTTGGGTATTTAATTCAAAAAGCTGGAAAGCTAAAAAAGTTGTTAAAGAGGCTGTGAGTTTTGTTTCTTCAAGAGCAATTACAGGTGTTTTAGAAATTTTTGGTGTTCCGCTTTTGGCAAGTACAGGTTTTGATAATTTCTTCTATGATATAGTTGAAAAAATGGGCTTGTCAATGAAAATTTTCTATACCGACGGAATTTATTCAAAGGTTGCTTTTGCGGTTGTAGTAATTATACTGAATTATGTTTTTTCAAAACTTATTGTTTTCAAAGATAAAAGTAAAGATTGATTGAAATTAAACCTGTGTTGCTAAAAGTGATACGGGTTTGATTATTGGAAGGGGACTTTTATGTTAAAGTGCAAAGAAAACCGCGGTATTATTTATTTAATAATGTTTGCAGTTTTATTTTTACTGTGTTTATTGTTTCCGTATTCCGGTGATGACTGGGCATGGGGCAGCCAAATAGGTCTTGACCGTTTGAGTACTTGGTTTGATAATTACAGCGGCCGCTATTTTGGTAATTTAATAGTTTTAGCGCTTACTCGATCAAATGTTTTGAAAGCCGCAGTAATGAGCCTTTGCATAGGCGGTATTGTTGTGATAATAAATGAAATAACAAAGCGTCAAAAATGCAGTTTTGGACTTATTACGGTAATGCTTGTGTTTATGCCTGTATATCTTTTAAGACAAGCAGTTGTTTGGACCGCAGGTTTTTCAAATTATGTTACATCTATATTTTTGACATTGATTTATATTTATTATGTCAGAGATATGTATGAAAAGAAGCCTAAGAATTCAATTTTTGCATGGATTTTAACAATTGTTTTAGGTGTTGCAAATACATTAATAGTTGAGCATTTGACTATTTATAATGTGGTATTAAGCGTTTATGTAATTGTGTTTACACTTATAAAATATAAAAGAGTATATATTCAACATATTGCATATTTTGTCGGTTGTGTTTTAGGAACCTGTTATATGTTTAGCAACAGTGTTTACAGTTCTGTTGCCAGCGGTAATGACGGATACCGTTCTATCGGCTCAAAGACAGGAATTGTTGATAAAGCAATTGACAGCTTTTTAAACGTCATTGTTAAAGAGGGGTTTTTGAATAATTTTGTTCTGCTTTCTTGTTTAACTTTAATTTGTCTTGTAATATGGTTTGAGATAAAAAACAAAATCTCAAAAAAAGCGAGAGTAATAGGATATATTTCTATTTTTATTAATATTGCTTATACAGCTTTGAGTATAATGCATCAGCTTAGTCAGCAATTTACCGAGGCTGAAATTCTTATTATTTTAGAGGGTTTGGCTACTATCGCTTATGTTGCAGCGCTTATAGCTTTTGTATTAATTTTACCGTTTGATTTTGTTGAAAAAGTAAAGCTTTTATTTATTTTGGGCAGCGCGGGCTGTATGATTGCTCCGCTTTTAGTTGTAACACCTATCGGAAGCCGCTGTTTCTTCGCTTCTTATGTAATGTTTATTTATTTTGCAATTGAACTTTACAGTAATTTCAGTGAAAAACATAAGCTTCAGTTTGCTCATTTAAGCAAAGCGATTACCGTTGTTGCAATTATAGGAGCACTGTATTTGTTTTATGTTTACGGCACAATATGTAAAAATCATAATGAGCGTGTAGAGAAGGCTCAGGCAGAGGCTGCCGCCGGAAAGAAAATTGTTGAAATACAGGAATTGCCTTATAAGAATTATGTATGGTGCTCTGATATGTATGAAGAAGTTTGGGAAACAAGATTTAAGCTTTACTACGGTATAGATGAAAAAGTGAAAATAAAAATGATTCCGCATAAATAATTTAATTAAAAAACCGGTTCATGAGAAAAATCTCATAAGCCGGTTTTTGTTAGCTTAAATTAAAATTTAACTTTTTCAGCAAGGTAAGCTTCGAGATCTTCGATAGCGACATGCTCTTGCTGCATAGTATCTCTGTCACGCACAGTCACTTTACCTGTTTCTTCAGATTCAAAATCATAGGTAATGCAGTAAGGTGTGCCGATTTCGTCTTGTCTGCGATAACGCTTGCCGATTGAGCCGGTAACATCAAAATCAACCATAAAGGATTTTGAAAGCTTCTGCTGAATTTCAAAAGCTTTGTCGGAAAGTTTTTTGGAAAGCGGTAAAACTGCTGCTTTATAAGGTGCAACAACAGGACTTAAATGAAGAACAACTCGGGTGTCATTTTTCTCTGCATCAAGAACTTCTTCGTCGTAAGCTTCACAAAGAAGCGCAAGCACAGTTCTGTCAAGTCCGTAAGTTGATTCGATGATAAACGGAATGAATTTTTCGTTTGTTTCAGGGTCAAGATATTCCTGCTTCTGACCGCTGTATTCCTGGTGACGGGTGAGGTCAAAGTTTGTACGGTTGTGAGTACCGTTGATTTCGCCCCAGCCAAATGGGAATAAGAACTCAATATCACAAGCAGCTTTAGCATAATGAGCCAATTTTTCATGGTCATGAAAGCGCAGGTGGTCAGCAGGAATTCCGAGGTCTTCAAAATACTTCATACCGTATTCTTTAAAGAAATCATAAAGCTCGGCATCGGTGCCTTCTTTGCAGAAAGTCTGGAATTCCATCTGCTCAAATTCAATTGTTCTGAAAGTGAAGTTACCCGGAGTAATCTCGTTTCTGAAAGCTTTACCAATCTGACCGATTGAGAATGGAAGCTTTGCTCTCATAGTTCTCTGAACATTAAGGAAGTTAACATATTCACCCTGAGCATTTTCAGGACGAAGATAAATGATGCTTTTGCTGTCGTTTGTAACACCGCGGAATGTCTGGAACATAAGATTAAATTCACGAATGTCGGTAAAATTATGTTTACCGCAGTGTGGACATGGAATGGAATGGTCTTTAATAAACTGGAACATTTCTTCCTTGGTCATGCCGTCAGCATGCGCATTCGGGTCAAAATCGTCAATCAAATTATCTGCTCTGTGACGCATTTTACACTCTTTACAGTCAAGCAAAGGGTCAGAGAATGAAGAAACGTGTCCGCTTGCTTCCCAAACTCTTGGGTTCATAAGTATATCAGCATCAACCTCGTATGAATTAGGTCTTTCCTGAATAAATCTTTTTCTCCAAGTATCTTTTACATTATTTTTAAGGCGAGCACCGAGCGGGCCGTAGTCCCAAGTATTAGCAAGACCGCCGTAAATTTCACTTCCCGGGAAAATAAAACCTCTGTTTTTACAAAGGGCAACAATTTTTTCAAGTGATTTTAATTCATTATCCATTTTTATCATTCCTTAATAAAAAATATATCTACCACATTATATCAAATCATTGGTATAATTTCAAGTATTTTATAATAAGGTATAGTGACTTACCCTATTTTGATTTTCATATAAAAAAAGGAATGCAACAAAGCATTCCTTTTTTGAGGTTACATTAACGGCGCAAAAGCTTTTAATATGCTTATAAATACTCTTGCAAGCAAGCGTCTTTTTTTTGGTTTCTTAATTTGCTCGCTCATTTTCAAAGTTTTATCATAATCTTCTTTTATATCAGCTACTGCTGAACTGCCGTACATCCATACTGCACATTCATAATGTAAATACAAACTGCGAAAATCCAGATTTACCGTTCCTACAATTGCGTATTTATCATCACAAACAAGATTTTTTGCGTGAATAAAACCCGGCGTATATTCATAAATCTTTACGCCGTATTTTATCAGTGTGTCATAATAAGAACGGGAAAGAAAATGAATATACTTATGGTCACCGATTTTCGGTGTGATAATTCTGACATCAACACCGCTTGTTGCGGCATTGCAAAGCGCTTCGGTCATCGCATTGTCGATTATTAAATAAGGTGTTGTAATATAAACATATTTTTCTGCCTTATTTATAATGTTCATATAAACATTTTTTGAAATGTCGTAATCATCAAGCGGAATATCAGAAAAAGGCTGAACATAACCGTCGTTTTCAATTTGCGATGCTGTTAAAACATCAGGCTCATATTTAGAAAAATCTTCGGTGGTGTTTTTCAAAGTATTCCAAAGCGATAGAAACATAACTGTAAAGTCCCAGGTTGCCGCGCCTGTTAGCTTTACGGCGGTGTCTTTCCAATGACCGTAAGGGCTTGTTTTATTCATATATTCATCAGCCAAATTAATACCGCCGGTAAAAGAAACCATACCGTCGATTACAAGAATTTTTCTATGGTCGCGGTTATTGAAACTCGGTGTTAAAATATTATTGAAACGATGAAAAACAATTGTTTTAATGCCGAGTGCTTCAAGCTTTTTGTTATAATTTTGCGGCAGTTTGAACATACAGCCGAAATCATCATAAATTAATCTTATTTCAACACCTTCGGCAATCTTTTGCTTTAATATTTCCAAAATATTATCCCACATGTAGCCTTCTTCAATAATAAAATATTCCATAAAGATAAACTTTTTGGCTTTTTTAAGTTCTTCGGTAACCGATTTATAAAACTCTTCACCGATAGGGAGATATTTAATTTTGGTTTTTAGTTCAGGTGCTGTATGAGCAGTATTATAGATATATTTTGATTGCAGATAAGCAGTATAGTCTTCTTTTTCAAGCTTTTCAAGTCCGATTTCATCTGCGTTTACTGATTCTTTATAATATTTATCAAGCTCTTTAAGACTTTTTTGAATTTTATCATTAGTGCGGTTTCTCGAAAAGCAAATATATAAAAATCCACCGAAAAGCGGGAAAACCAGTATAGGTATAACCCAAGCCAACTTATATTCGGGGTTTCCGTCTTTATAAACCAGATGCAGAAGAACCGCTATTGAAATAAAAATTGAAAAAGCATAAAAATATGCAAACTTTTCGTTGAAATACAAATACATTATTACAATAGCTGAAGCCTGTAAAATAACAAAAAATGCAGTGTACAGAATTCTTCCGAAAACTATATTAAAAAATTTATTCAATACAATACCTCTTTTCATACTCATATTTTTAATATTTCTTTAAATTTCTAATATATTTAAAAGTTTCTTCTTCACCTTTATCTTTTAGCATTTCAAGCAGCTTTTCGAGCATTTTTGAGGTTTCGGGATGAATAAACATTATTTGTTTTCCTTTGTTAAAATACTCAAGCGGATGCGCATCGGTATAGTTTTTCCCTTGATAAATCTTGCTTGCAGCTACACGGTCACAAAACATTTCAATTAAATATTTAAGAGGCATTTTAACAGGCATAACCTTTTTTTCATAAGGGTTATAATCATTCCAATGTTCATAATGATGGCGGTTTCTGCCTTTATGATGCAGCCAGGCGGGTGAATATCCGTACATTTCGCGCTCAATTTCATTTGGGCTTCGTGTGCCTTGAAAATATTTTGCGCCTGTAATAAATTCAGCCGGCGAATATTTAGACAAATCGTGGCGTAAGCCTTGCCACAAAATTCCCGCTTTTTTGCAGTGCCTTATAACCATATGGCGATGCTTTGTAATAGTGATAAAATGTTTAATTGCTTTCATAAAAAATGTTTCTTTCGTTTTTTTGTATTATACATCTAAATTCAATATTATGCAATTATAAATTTAAAACAAGGCAGGCGCTTTTCAGTGTCTGCCTTGTTTTTATGCAAAATATTAAAATACGAATTGAACAAGCAACATATAACAGATTGTTCCAAGAAGTATTGACAACAATGTATTATGCTTCCATTTGTGCAAAATAACAACCGTTAAAACAGATATGATTTCGGGAACACCGTAAGAACCGCTTATAAAAGAAACGCTTTTCAAACAGTATACTACCAACATTCCCATGATTGCGTAGGGAAGAACTTCTCCTAAAAAGCACACTGCCGACGGTATACTTTTCTTAAAAACAATAAAAGGTAGAAATCTTAATGCGATTGTGACAAGCGCAATAACCAAAACAATTAAAAGAGAATGAAAATTATTCATTGTTTTACCTCCTTTAACCATCTGCGTTCAATAAATAAAGCAATTGTAATCGCAATCATTGACGGAATAAGGAAGTTTGAAGCGCCGAAAATCAAAAGACAAATAATTGAAATCACAACGCCTGTTATTGCCGGCAAATGCTGTTTTGTCTTTTCCCATTGTTCAATAAAAATAACAATAAATAAAGCGGTCATTGAGAAATCGATACCTGCCGAATTAAAGGCAACGGCACCGCCTATTAATCCGCCGATAATACTGCCGAACACCCAATAGCATTGGTTGAATAATGAAACAAACAGATAATATTTATTTGTATCAATATTTTTCGGTAAATCGACAGAACAAACCAAAGAAAAGGTTTCATCAGTAAGAGCAAAAATCAGATAAGGCTTTTTTAAACCTGTATTTTTGTATTTTTCAAGCATCGTTATGCCGTAAAATAAATGGCGTATATTTACCATTAAAGTCATAATTGCCGAAGTAATCAGCGAAGCGCCCGCTGAAAGCAAATCTATTGCAACATATTGCATTGAACCGGCATAGATAGTAAGGCTCATAAAAGCTGCCCACCACCAACCGTAGCCTTTGCTCTCAAGCAGTATACCAAACCCTGCGCCAAGCACTAAATACCCTGCCATCACAGGCAAAGACGCTTTTAAAGAATATTTTATCGTCTCTTTGATGCTCATTATTTATATCACCAAAAACGCTACATAGCCCGCAATTATTATTAAAGAGCATATAGCCTGAGTTGTTCTGTTTTTGAATTTAAATAATACTAATGCAGAAAGGGAAGCAACTGCTCCGAAAACCAAGAGGTTAATATTCTTCGGGTCAGAATAATCATAAACCGTTTTATCACCAAAATAACATATGTCAGCAATACTTAAAATCAAGAAGTTGAAGATGTTGCTTCCTATAATATTACCTATGCCGACATTATAGTTTTTCATTTTGAAAAGCGAGGTAGTTGAAACAAGTTCAGGCAACGATGTTGCAACGCCGAGGAAAAGTGCGCCTGCAAGTCCTGCGCCGAGTCCTAATTTTACGGCAATTTTATCAGTAAGATTAGTAACTGTAATGCTCACAATGATAATACCTAAGCTTACTAAAATAAATCTTGTTACAATCTGTTTTACAGTAAGCTTGGTAATGTTTTCGTCATCAGCAGTTTCACTTTCGTCACCTGCCATATGCTTAACTCCTATTGCATAAAGAATTATGATAAATACTGTTAATATGCTTATTGTATAAGAGCCCAGCTTAATTCCGCCTACTACAATACCCTGCCAGTTAAGTATCATAATAATATAAATTAATAAAACCGTAACAGCAACTATTACATGGCTTTTTGCGACTTTTGCCTTGCTGAATCCTTTGAAAAATACCAGCATTAAAACTGCAAGAACAGTAAGATTAAAAAGGTCGCTGCCGAGAATGTTTCCTATACAAAGACCGGCCTTGTCAAGATAAACAGTTGAAGTAAGACTTGTGAATAGCTCAGGCAAAGAGGTTACAGCCGAGAGCATAACGCCGCCGATAAAAGCGCCCGAAAGGTTGGTCTTTTTGTCCAACAAATCAACATAGACTGAAGCTTTGTTTGAGAGCCATACCATAAGTCCCGCACAAATTATGTAAAACACATAAATCATTTTTGTTTCTCCTTTGAAAAATAAAATAAAAAAGCAGGTAGAAAATTACCTGCTTAAAACCATAAATATGAGAGGGAAGTACAGATAATTATTCTCTATACTTGAGTCTTGTCAATTAAGGCAAACCAAATCCGAATTTCGGATTGAGATTGTTGACTTGCCGCAAAGTAACTTGCCGACTACTCCCTCAAGAGTTTTGATGTTAAGAATTCTATCACATAAAATTACAAAAGTCAACACTAAAAATTACTGTTTAGGTATGGTAACGGTATATTTTATAAAATTCTCATCCTCTTCGCGTTCGCTTTTAGCGGCAATTCCCGAACATTTCATAACTTTTATTGCCTTGTTAATTGAATTTACAAAAAGACGAATGTCTTTTACCACAAATTTTTCGTTTTTTTGTGCAGCGGCATTAGGCTTTAAAATTAAATCTATTTGCTTGTTTGTTTGTTCAACACTAAGACCTTTTATAATTATTTCGCTTAACATATCATCACGCGATTTTTCATCAGGCAAACGCAGTAATGCTCTTGCATGTCTCTCGGAAAGTGAAAAATTGATTATTCTTTCAATTTGTCGTTGGCTCAGTTTTAATAGTCTAAGCTTATTTGCGATTGATGGTTGTGACATTCCGAGCTTTAAAGCAACCTCAGCTTGTGTCAACTGATATTTTTTAATTAGCTCGTCTATTGCTCTGGCTTCTTCTAAAAAGCTGAGCTTTTCTCTTTGAATGTTTTCAATTAAAGCAAATATAAATGAGTTTTGATTGGAAACATCACTGA
>JBJEIS010000115.1:0-2836 GCA_051877275.1 Acutalibacteraceae bacterium
TGCAAGCTTTCTACCGTCATTTGTGATTTTAAGCATATTATCTACATTTGCTTCAACTTTGCTATTTCTCACGTTTTCAGCTCGTTCTGCCAACGCTTCAACCATCTTTTTTTGAATTTCAGACGGCTTTACTGCTACATTATGAAAGCTTGCTTCAGGTACGGGAAGATTAAGCATATCTGCAGTTTGAATATCTGCAACTTCTTTAAACATTGACATTAGTTCCGGCAGATTATAGAATTTAGCGAAGCGGGTTTTACTGCGGTAACCTGTACCTTCAGGATTTAGTTCTGTTGCAGTAACAGTTTCACCAAACGTCGAAGCCCAAGCATCAAAATTTTGTAAACCGTTTTCAACAAGCGTGTTATACTGCAAATATCTCTGCATTGTATAAAGTTCAACCATACTGTTTGAAATTGGTGTTCCGGTTGCGAAAATTGTTCCTCTGCTATTTGTGATTTCATCAAGATACTGACATTTCATAAATAAGTCACTTGATTTTTGCGCTTCTGTCTGTGCAATACCTCCGACATTTCGCATTTTTGTATAAAGATATAAATTTTTATAATAATGCGCTTCATCAACAAATAGCCTGTCAACACCTAATTCTTCAAATGTAATAACATTGTCTTTACGCTCTTGAGAATTTAGTTTTTCAAGTTTTGCATTTAAACTTTTTTTGGTTTTTTCAAGCTGTTTAACAGTAAATCTATTATTTCTGTTGTTTCCTGTATCTTGTAAAAACATTGTAATCTCATTAATTTGAGATTCTATCATATGCTGTTGCCGTTCAACCGACAATGGAATTTTTTCAAACTGCGAATGCCCGATAATTACTGCATCATATTCACCTGTTGCGATTCTTGCGCAAAACTTTTTTCGATTTTTAGTTTCAAAATCTTTTTTTGTTGCAACAAGAATATTAGCACCGGGATAAAGTTGTAGAAATTCCGCACCCCATTGCTCGGTTAAGTGATTAGGGACTACAAATAGAGATTTATTACATAATCCTAATCTTTTGCTTTCCATTGCAGCGGAAACCATTTCAAAGGTTTTACCTGCGCCGACTGTATGCGCCAAAAGCGTATTACCGCCGTAAAGAATGTGTGCAATAGCATTAACCTGATGTGGTCTTAAAGATATTTCAGGGTTGATACCCGGAAAAGTTAAATGACTTCCGTCATATTCACGGGGACGTACTGAATTAAACTTTTCATTGTATAAATTACAAAGTCTTTCACGGCGGTGTGGATCTTTAAATATCCATTCTGCAAAAGCTTCTTTTATTTGCTCTTGCTTTGAAGACGCAATAGCAGTTTCTTTTTTATTAAGAATAGCTTTTGTTTTACCCTCGTTATCTTCGACATAATCAAAGATACGAACATCTTTAAGATTAAGTGTTTCTTCAATTATTTTATAAGCATTAATACGCTTTGTACCATAAACGCTGGTTGCTTTGATGTTAGTGCTATCAGCGTTCTTATTTTCTATTTGCCATTCGCCTGAAAAAGAAGAAAAATTGACTTTTATAGAATACTGTAAATATAAAGGTGTTTCTAAAAATTCATATACAAAATTTTGTACATCTTCTTTTGGTATCCAAGTTGCACCAAGACGTACTGAAATTTCACTTGCATTTAACTCTTTAGGCATTGCCGATTGCAGAGCTTGAATATTAAGTTTTATTTCTTTTTTTTGCGTTTCATCTTCTAAAACTTCGGCATAAGCTTTAGCCATCTTAAGCTTGTTTCTAACGTTTCCTGATAAATACTCATCAGCAGTAACCAATTCAAAGTTTTCTAAATTAGCAGTAGCTTTTGGAATTTCATATTGATTCTCGGAGCATTTTATATTTCTAAACAGAACACCTCTCAAATCCTTTAAAATTTGAGCTTCAGGAAAACCTGTTAAGCTTTGCATATATTGAATATCTACTTTTGCTTTTTCCGCTAATGATACCGCCAAAGCTTCAGCAGAAGTATCTACTGATGTTACAGTAATATGCGGTCTGATTGTTCGTTTATAGAACATATCACTCTTGCATTTAAAATTACCGTTTTCATCTATTACTTCAAGAGATGATAAAATTGGGTATGAGCTGTCAGATGAAAAAGCCGAGCTATTAGCTCGGCTATTCAACAAACCGTATTGTTTAGTATAATCATCGTACAGTTTATTGAGGTTAGCTTGTTCGTCTTTTATTTCTTCATCAGAATAATTTTCGGTCTGAAGCATAATAAGATGTTTAACGCTATCTCGGATTTTTATCATACCTTTTATTCTTTTTTCAGCCGTTGCATTAACTTCTTGAAGCGTCATTATTGCATTTTCTCTAAAATAGATTTTTCCGTCAACTACTGTATAAGAGTAGTTTTTGACGTTTAAATCTGCAGGTAATGTTTCGCTTTGTTCCTCATCAGCTTCTGCTATGTAGTTAGTAATTTTACCGCTAATGTTATTAATTGCTTTATCAAGCAATTCTTCAATGGTTTGATTTTCAAACGGCTCACAAGTAACAGTTTCACCAAATCTTCCTGATACCATCTTAATATTTCCGAGTACCATTTCAGGGTGGTCAATAAAATATCTATTAAGTGTTATACCGTCATCATTAATACCTAAATGCACCCAATCAGGGGATATGTCTAAAATTCTATCTCTTTTTTGTAGAAATAAAATATCAGATACAACGCCTTGCGCTCCGGCATTTCCACCGAACACATTATTCGGAAGTCTTATTGCACCAAGTAATTCAGCTCTGTTTGCAATGTACTGTCGAACTTTAGGATTTTTCTTATCCATAGTACCTTGACTTGTTACAAGTGCCATTATTCCG
>JBJEIS010000116.1:0-11752 GCA_051877275.1 Acutalibacteraceae bacterium
CAGTGAATGTATTGTTGTGAATTTTAAAACAAGTACAGAGTTTGAAAACAAGGAGTTAGTGCAGATATCTGTAATGCCCGAACATCAGCCGAAACTTACAGAATTGCTTGAAAAATTAGTAGAATTAAATAATAAAGAATTTTGTTATTATGCTTCTATGTCGGTTTTATATGAGATTTTGGATCTTGTGATGTCTAAAAATAAAAGGTCACAAAATAATGCTTTTTATCCGATTATTGAGTATATAAATGAGAATTTGTCAAAAAGCAATATTACTAATAAGGAATTGGCTGATTTATTCGGATACAGCGAGGTTCATTTTAGAAAAAGTTTCAAAAGGCAGTTTGGAATAAGTCCTATTCAGTATATTATCGACAGAAGAATAAATGTTGCAAAGCAGTTGCTTCTTTCTCAAAGCTTTAGTGTTACGCAAATATCTGAAATGGTGGGATTCAGCAGTATTTTTCATTTTTCACGGCTATTTAAACAGCATACAGGTTTGAGCCCTAATCAATATATAAAGCAAAATACGGATTATGGCGAATTCTAAAATTTATATAGTAATTTAATGGTTTTGAATTTATAATAAAAAAACGCAGTTTTAATAACTGCGTTTTTTTGTGTTTCAATAGATTTACTTCACTGATTTGTGAAAACGAATTTAAATTGTCATAATGCTTTTCAAATGTATTATAGTGTAACGGTTTTGCCCGGTAAAAGTTGTATTTTTTCGCCTTTAAACTCGAGCGTACCGCCGCTTGCAGTGCTTGTTACATTCAGCTTGCCGTTTTCATAATCAATGGTGACAATGCCATCGCCGATAGGAGCTTTGGCGTGAATTTTTTGGTATTTTCCAAAGTTCGGCGAAATATTAAATGTTTTACTTCCAATATCGGTAGGATACAAGCCAAGCACAAATCTGATAAGCAGATAAATCGGACCGCTACCCCAAGCGTGACAAAGCGATTTTGCATATTTTACACCGTACATAGAATAATGCTCAGCACCGCTTTGTTTCGGATTAAACTCCTCCCAGACGGTAGATGCGCCTAAAGTAACCATATCGCCCCAATAACTGTCGATATATTTCTGAACATATTCAACATCGCCGAGCTTGCCAAGTGCCATAAGCTCAAATAGCTTGAAAAACGGTGTAGTGATTGGTGCAATTTCATCGTTATAAAGTACATTTTGCGCAATTTTAATTGCGGTAGCATCATCTACAAAATCGTATAAAATTGCAAAAATATTAGCATGTCGGCTTATGTGTTTTTTGCCTGATTCAAAGCTGTCAATAAATGCACAGCGGCTCTCATCGTAATAATCGTTTATTATTCGTTCTCTAAAAGCTACGGCTTTTTCAGCCAGTGCCGAGCCGTCTTCACCGCACAGTTCTGAAAGCTTTGCCATAATATTATATACATGCCACAGTAAAATCTGTTCAGCGCATACAGCTCCTGTTTTATCAATATCCGCCCAGTCGATGAATACCCAATCGACCTCATGTTCGACAACATAACCGTCAATAAGCCGAGCTTCAATGAAATTGTATAATTCTTTAAGATAATCCCAAATGCTTTGCACAAAAACCTTGTCTCCGCTTGCAAAGTAATATTCCCAAACAGAGATTATCAGATAAGCCGAATAATCATTGATAGTATTGATATGCTGCAAAATAGGCGGACGGCCGAGCAATGCTTTAATTGTGCGCTTTATAATAGCAGGGTCATTGTACAGACAGCGGTTTATCATGAATGACTGATACGCGTCGCCGGACCAAACCCATCGGTCGCGCTTAATGCCGTCAAGATAAAATTCACGACTGTTCAGATGAAAAGTTTTTGAACACATATTCCATATTTTATTTATCATTTCATCATCGCATTCAAAGCTTGATTTATCCTCAAGAGGCAAATATTCGAGCTTTGCATCAAGAGTAATATTACCGCCGCAATGAGATTTTATCTTTATGTATCTAAACGCCGACGGCGTAACAGTGTAGCTGCCATTTTCAAGTTTAACTGTATCATGAATAATAGAGTTTACATCATCAAGCGCTTCTTCTACAGACTCACCAAAATTATATTGTACCGTGTCGTCTGTTATGTCGCTGGCTATTGTAACCGGACCAAACATTTCGTCGCCGAAATCGTATAAAATGCCTCCGTCATCAAGTGGCTTTTGGGATATTGGCGCAATTTTACGGTATGAGAAAGGGAACACCGTAGGGTCATCGTTTTCATTAAAGTATTCAGGCTCGCAATCAACCGGCAGATGAATGTCATCACATCTATCTGCTGTCCAACTTTTATCGGTCTTTAGATATTTTGAATCTGAATAAATTGAAGGAAAGCCGAGGTAATCGTATATTTCGACAAAAATATTATAATTTCCTTTCGGGATGTTGAATTCTTCATTAGGCCTTGCTCGAATAAACTTATCTCCGGTCAGCTCAACCATTCCTCGACCGTGTGATACTATTTTTGCAGTAAAGTCCTCATCTGCAGTAAATTGAGAACGAAATTTGACAGCACATTCAGGACGGCATAAATGCCATTTTGTCGGATATTCAACACCCATATCAACTCTGCGGTTATGCAGTATCATATTATGATAAATTTCAAAATCACTTCTATACCAAATCCATTTTGCTTTGTTCATATAAAACTCCTTTTGTAATCAATATTATCGAATGATATAGCGTTGAATAAATGTGTGAGAATAATACATAAATTTGTAATTAATACTTATTGTTTTTCAGTAATAGAGTTTTCAATGTTTGTTATAAACTTAGTTATTTCAACGCTGCTTTCACGAACAGATAATGTTTCTCCGTCTTTTGCAAGATAAGTTGTTTCGTTGCCGATATCTCCGCCGTGTTTAGAACCGTTATAATAAATAGCTGTTACATCTTCGCCGTTTCCGTTCTTAATTGAATTAACAAAATATTTTGTCATTGAACATCTTACTGAGCCGTCATCAAGACAATGCTGAACAAGAACAGGCACAGGATAATCAATTGTCATATTTGAATACATTTCATTCAACCTTGTTTCATCAGTGCAACTGATAAAGTCCTCAAATCCGCTTGCAAAAGCGGTGTGCTCTGAATTCATAATATTTGTGAATCTGTAAACTGATTTGGCGGGAGCAATTTTATCAAAGAAATTATCTTCAAGAAGCTGCAATTCAGCAGTTGAGCCGAACGTTCTCACATCGGTTGTAAACGGGAATGTATTAACATCGTAAGCGGTTCCGTTTTCATCGTTCGGATAGTCAAAATTATAATAATTTGCAATTGATTTTCTGCTGCTGGTCCATTCGTTGTAATACAGCTGATGTGTAATTGAAGTTACAGGATATTGTAAAGAATGAGCTATTACCGGTATTTCTCCCGAACAAACAAGGTTAATTGAAGTAATACCGCCCATAGAATTTCCGTTTACATATACTTCATCATAAACATTGTAATTTTCAATTACATATTTATAGGCATTAATATAACTGTCTACTGCAAATGGTGTACCCATATGATAAGCATTTTCAACTGCTACTAATACCGCATATCCGTCATGTACAAGAGTATCAAGATAAGGATATCTGCCATAGTAGAATGAGGATTCATTGATAGTAGCACTGTAACCGTGACAGTCAATTACAAGCCGTACCGGCTTTCCTTCGTCAGTATAATTTTTTGGAAGCATGATTGCGCCGTTATCCGAAATTTGAGTGCCCTGATAATTTAAGGTTGTGTATTTAAAATGCTCAACGGTTATTTCTCCGTATTTTGAAGCCCATGAATCCACAATATTTTTAAGCGAATCGTCCAAAGAGGAATATTTGTCTGTATCAGATTGAAGCATTAATGAAACATACGCTAATGAACGAGTATTATTTGTTTCATTATAGTCATAATACTTAGCATAATTGATATATGTGTCATTATCTTTAGTTACCTTAACATATCCTCGGCCGACAAACGG
Organism: Acutalibacteraceae bacterium; assembly: GCA_051877275.1. Classification (GTDB taxonomy): domain Bacteria; phylum Bacillota; class Clostridia; order Oscillospirales; family Acutalibacteraceae; genus RUG11462. Next base: position 3,984 of record JBJEIS010000116.1, read on the forward strand.
TCTTGCAATATTACCTTTTTCTGTATTAAAAGCAGTGTTTGTTTCTTTTATATTAACGATTGAACCTACAAATGTATTGTTATTTTCATAATAACCTAAATCTATATTATATTTTACATCAACATATTTGCCTTTTTCAATATTAAAATTAAGTTCATTACCATCTAATAAATCAGCAGGAGCTATAAGTGTTCCGAGCTCTACAGTTGCGCCGTCAGCAATAAGAGCGTCTATTGCATTTGTATCAACCTGAGTGTAAAAACGAATGCCATTGTTATCGCTAAGGCGTATTGACGCACCCTTTTTCATATTGGTTTCAACATAAAGAGGATCACGAAAGACATCATCAAGCTTTGTAAGCACAACGCTTTCAATAACAGTTTGTCTGGTTGTTCTGCTGTTTTGTGTATTCATATCAATATTGTTTGTTAGTTGAATAGTAACAGTACCTTTGTTGTTTAGTGTAAGAGTGTTCGCGAGCTCATGTGAAATATAGGATTTTCCTGCTGCTACAAAGTCAATTGTCGAATCAAAGGTATCATTTACTGTAACATCAAAGAAAGAACGGTATGCTTCAAGGTGGTCTGCTGAATTTATGGTGATTTTGTAAACAGCAGGTTCAACATTGTTAAAGGTAAATGTTAGTTTTCCTGTTTCTGCAGGCTGCCATTGCAAAACATTTAAACCGTTAATATAGCTCGAGGAATAGTTTGCCAATCCGTATTCTGCTGTAAATGAATAACTTCCGTCGCTGCTTGTTTTAGTGGTTGTACCTGTGCTGCTGTTAATGTTTGATGAAAAATATTCAGTAGGACAGTTTGTATATGTACCTGAAGAAGACGGCGTTGATGATGTTGTGGTAGTAGTTGTGGTAATTGTTGTAGTTGGGGTAGTGGTTGCAGAAGAAGTTTCGGAAGTTTGAATAGTTGTTCCTGAACTGCTGCCTGATTTTATAAGCATAATACTGTGAATAAATATCTGCTTAGAAGTTCTACCTTCCGGATTATTTACCTCAAATTTTACAGATACATTATTCGTGCCGTCGGCAGTAAATACGGTATCAAAGTTATGTTCAACTACTTGTTTGCTTGAAGCGGCGAAATCTTCGGTTTTAAGAAAAGTTTCATTTGCCGTAATATCAAACACGCCGCGATAACCTGATGTATGGTCAACGGACACTACTTTTAATGTATAATCGCCTGCGGCTACATTTTTCAGTTCAAAGGTAAGACTTATATTGCTGTCGTTGTGTTGCCATTGAGCGCAGTTGTAACCGCTTGCGTAGTTGGTAAACTTGGTTAATGTACCGCCGTTTACTATGATTTTCATATTGCTGCTTTCGAGGGTAGATGTTGTGTTCCCGGACATTTCATCGTAAACAACATAGCTGTAAGCTGTTTCATCTGCAATTGCAATTGAAACCGAAATAGATGTGAAAATCATGATGATTGCAAGAATAACTGATAGTGTCTTTTTAGTATTCATTATTATATCACTCCTTTAATTTATAGTTTTACTATAACATATATTATTTTTTAAAACCATTTCCATATACATCAAAAAACATTGCCATTTTAACGAAAATATGTTATATTATTTTTAAGGAGTGATTATATGTATAATGAAAATACTTTTGCTTCACGCGGCTTTTTTACTCCGCAGCTTAAAATTCAAATACTTAATGCGTGGGTTTTAAAAAATGATTATCTGAAACCAATTAAAGAAAATGGTTATTATAAAATGTACTACTTTCGTCAGGGGAATTTTTATTATTTTAAGAATAATAAGCGTCTCGCCGTTGACAGTGGTACGATTATAATAGGCAAGTATGATGAAAATGAAAGTATAAAAACAAATATGGTCATAAAAGATCATTATGAGCAAACAGAAATTATAACTATATGTATACACCCGATGTTATTCAAAGCATTACAAGGAGATGTTGATTTTTTCAGGGCCTTTGAACAATGCACAACAGTTGAAAACAGCATATACACTCTTTCGGATTTTGATGGGTTTGATGCAGAAAATTATATATTTTCAAGCATTGACAGGTATTCACATAAGAATATGGGGCTGATTCATTACTCAGCGCTTGTTTGCACTCTTATTACCGAAATAAACTTTATTTTTGATAAAAAAGAAAATATTCCTGTTGCAACTTATTCAGATGAATACGAGGTAAAGGTTTTTGATTTTATTGCAAACAATTTTATGACGGATATAACCATTGAAAGTGTTGCTAAAAAATTTGCGGTTTCAAAGTTTTATGTGGAAAAGGTGGCTAAGAAATTTTATTCAAAATCGTTTCATAAATCCATAACTACAATGAGAATGTGGCATGCTAGAGAGTTGATGAAGGCGAATAAGAATTCATTTCTTTTGGATATTTGTAAGCTTTGCGGTTATAAAGATTATTCCGGATTTTACAAAGCATATTCGTCTTTTTTTCATGTTTCACCTAAAGAAGACTTTGTTTTTTATAAGGATAATGGCAAATTTCTTTCATATAAATATGAATAAATATTAAAAAGATTCAGTGAAAAAGTTGCAACCTCATTTTTGGAGATTGCAACTTTTTAGTTTAGTATCATGATAAAACATCAATGTATTTCCATTTTAGTCTGTAAACAACTGTGAGATTTTTATACAGTCCGTAACCGAATTCATCAATAAAATCAAGCACTTTTTGAGCTTCAGTTTCAGTAATCGGCTGCTTTGAGAACATGGTTTTCTCATAAATCTCAAAAATTTCGGTTAATGAAAATTCATCTTTATTATCAGTTATAAAGTTGTTTTCGACAACGGCTCTGAATTCGTCGTAAGAATATAATTTTCCGATTTGAGCTTTCTTGAAAGCAAGCATTTTTATCAGAAGTTCAAATCCCAGAACAACCTGTTTCCTGTAATTATTTGAATTGAAAACAGCTGAACGCTTTTTGATTAAAGAATGTCTTCGTAAAATAATTGCGACCGTAAATATAATCAGCAAAAACAGAATTGCCGCTAAAACAATTGCAATATAAAGCAGAATATTGCTTTCTTTATACTCGGTTGTTTCGTTTTCAATCGGGTCTTTGGTTAAATCTTCTTTTGGCTGTGTTTCAACATTCTGATCATTTTTTGAACTTTGATTGTCAGAATTATTGTTTTCATTTTTTTGCTGTTTTTCTTTGTCTTTGTCTTTGTTCTTCTTTTCAGCTTTCTGTTGTTCCTGTTGCATCATTTCCGCAAAGGATTTATTATAAAATCCGGTAGTTACTTCAACAGGAATCCAGCCGTAAGAAGAATCAAAAACTTCAATCCATGCGTGATGGTTTCCGTCGGTGATTTCAATATTTTTAACATTGCCGTCACCTTCTGTTTTTGCAATCTGTTCAGCCGAAACATAGTAGCCCTCAACATATCTTGTCGGTACGCCGAGCGACCTTAACATTACTGCTGCGGCAGACGCATAATGCGCAGAATATCCGACGCCTTTGTCAAAAATAAAGTTTGATACAAAATCTTTGCCGTCAGGTAGCTTTGAGACTTTATCAGAGTATGTTGTGTTTTCACTGAGAAAATCTCTTACAAGGTCAACGGTTTTATAAATAGTATCGCCCTTTACCTCCGAGCCGAGCTTTGCTACTTCGTCAATTCCGCTCGGAAGCAGAGTATAGTAAGAGTTTACAAAGCTTACATATTCTTGCCAAGCCTTTTGGAAATCTTCGTTTTTAAAGGAAGATGTATAAGGAAGATTTATAAAATCGGTTTGGTCATAATACGCATTAAAAGAATACTCATCGCTGTCATTTTTATTTACCGCGTAAGCATCTTGATAACCGCCGATAAACATTGAGGAAACAGTACCGTTTAAAGTATACATATAATCCTTTTTACGGCGAAAATCAGAAAACTTAAAGTCAGCGTTTTTAAGTTTTTTATCGTCTAAATCGCTGTCTAACAAGTCTCCTGTAACGGTAGGAATAGTATATTCCTCTTCGGTAAAATACTTTTTAATGTTATCAAGTTTTTTGTAAGTTTCATCATCAAAAGTTTCCCAAGATGTGCCGGTGTAAATGCTTCCTACATAGCCTCTGAAATAAAGGTCTTGTTTTAAAGCAGGAATTTGCAGCGTTGCATAATGGCGGTTTAAAACCTTTCTGTCACCGAGAACGGATAAATCTCCGTCTTTTAAAGACGCGTCATGGTCATAGCCTGTAACAAGGTCATAAACATTAAGCGCAGTATATTTAACATTTTTTCGCAAATCATTCAAAGATTCAGCTCTTGAAAATCCGCTCGAAACTAAAATATTTGTAATAATAACAAATGAAAGAAAAATCAAAACCGCCATAACAAGCGCGCTTCCGCCGAATCTTTCGCTCTTGTTTTTATAAACAAACTGTTTATGCTTCGTAATTTTATCAAGATTTTTATGTTTAACTGTGTTTTTCTGTCGGTTTGAAATGTGCAAAACCAAAATCGCAGCCCATCCGCTAAGCAAAAGAGCAAACGATATTTTATCTGCAACACAACCAAATGCGGCGCCGATTTCAAAAAATGCAAAGGTAACCAAAAATGCACCGATAAATTGCGCTTTTGCTACTGTAAAATATCCGACAGCCGCAGTTACAACAACCGATAGCATACAAATACAATAGGTTGTATTTGATATGTAGCTGTCGTTCCAATTAATAAGCAGATCGGGTGCAGTCCAAAACATCGCGTCATAAATTGATTTTATCGCACTGTCATAAATAAGCTGAAAGCCTGTGATAACAGGGGTGAGCATAAATAGCCATGCGATTGCCGCTGCGGCTATTCCTAATAAAAACACTAACCATGATTTGCTGAAGGCTTTATAAAAAGCTGAAAAAGCAAGTGACGCAACTGCAACAACGCAATAAACAATCCAATCAATCTGTTTTACATTCATCATAGAGGTGAATGTAAAAATTGCTCCTGCTGAAAGTGCAAAAACAATTAAAAAGCGCGATAAAAAGTTAATTATGCCGCTTGCGCTTTTTGAAAGCTTAGAGGTAGATTCATTAACAAGTTTTAAATTGATACCTGAATTTACGGTTTCTTTTTTACTCAAAATGCCACCTCCTAAAATTTAATGTCAAAAAGACATTGTTCTTCGTTTTCCGGTATAATCGGAATAAACTCCGTTTCCAAAGTAGAAGGAATGTCGCTTCGTTCATATTCAACCGAAACAATGCTTTTGAGTGATAATGCGATATCAAATCCGGCAAATTGGCTTTCAACCTCTTTTGCAGAATTTGAAGTCATAAAAATAATGTGCGAATATTTTGATTTTAAGAAAAATTCGCAATTTTCCATCATAGGGTCAGCGGTAAAAACAGTATCGGAAAAGATTTTGTTTAATGTTATAAAAACATCTTCTTCGCTTTTGATTTTTGCTTTTATAAAAGCGTTTCTGCGTGAATTATACCAGCCGACATAATGAGAAATTCCCTGGTTTATAAAATTCAGCGAAACCGAGATAAACGATTTTATAAGCGAATCAACCAGCGTTAAATCCTTATCGGAATTTTCTTTTATTTTCAAATCGAGATAAATAAAAATATTATCGCTTACAGGTAAAGAGTATTCTTTAACCATATATTTATCGGTTTTTGAGGTGAGCTTCCAATGAATTTTATTAAGCTTGTCACCCTCGCGGTATTCGCGTATATCAAATACTTCCGAAGGGTCATCTCCTGCTTTTGCTCTTGAAAACTTTTCAGCTTCTCCGATAAACCAGTTATTAGGTCGTATGGTTGCCAAAACCGATACCGTAGGCGGATAAACCGGAATAACCTTTGAAATGTTTAATCTTTTTGAAAAACAAAACATTGAAAAAAAGTCATAAAAAACAGCTTTTTTCAAAGAAAAATCAATGTTTCCTATGTGTTTTGAATTAAGCTCATAACAAAAAGTTTTTTCAGAAAAAGGCGAAGCACTGATTACAAATTTACAATCGTGTTCTGTATTTAAAAATAGATTTTTACATTTAGAGGTCAGTTTAATATGCGTTATCGCAAAAGGCGAACGGTTTTTGACTTTAATAAAAATTTTAATCGGTTTATCCATACCCGAACTGTTTTTATCAAATCCAACTTCGATTTTTGTAAGTAAAAACGAGATTAAGTGAATAACTAAAAGTATTATCGGAACGCAAAGTACGGATAAAAACAGAATTAATGCAAGTAAGTCTTTATAAAGTATAAAAAACGCACCCGTAGCAATAACAACCGCTAAATATATAATCCAACTGATTATCATTTAATATGACATCCTTTCGAGATTAAAAATAGGATTTAGTTATTGATACCCGGACATTTTACCTGCTGTAAAATGCTTTTAAGAATTTCATTTGCGCTCAATCCGCCGATTTTAGCTTTTGAGCTTAAAGCAACTCTGTGTTCGGCAGCGTCTATGAAAATGCTTGTTACATCATCAGGAACAACATAATCTCTGCCTTGCATAAATGCGTGTGCTCTTGCAAGTGTTGCAATAGCGACAGTGCCGCGAGGACTGATTCCGAGAGAGAGCATATCATTTTTTCTTGTCGCGTCTGCAAGCGCTACTATGTAAGCGAAAATTTTATCGTCAGTATAAACTTCTTCAACCGCTTTTCTCATAGCAAGAATATCTTCGGCACTTGCAACTGCATTAACGGCGTTAAGCGGGTTGTTGCCTTGCTTGCCTTTTAAGATGTTAACTTCATCCATAGCGGCAGGGTATCCCATTGATAGACATACCATAAATCTGTCAAGCTGTGATTCAGGAAGCATTTGAGTTCCGATATAGCCGATTGGGTTTTGGGTTGCAATAACTGTATATGGCTGCGGAACTTCGCGTGTTATACCGTCGACGGTAACGTTTCCTTCCTCCATAATCTCAAGCAAAGCTGACTGAGTTTTTGAAGATGTACGGTTGATTTCATCGGCTAAAAACAGGTTGCAAAGTGCAGCACCCGGTTTGTAAATAAAAGAATCGGTTTTCTTATCATAAACCGAAAAACCGGTAACGTCGGTCGGCAAAACATCAGGGGTGAACTGCAAGCGCTGGTAGTTAAGACTTGTTGCTTTTGAAAGAGCAAGGGCGAGTGTGGTTTTACCGACACCCGGAATATCTTCAAGCAAAATATGACCGCCTGCAATTACAACAGTTAAAATTTTGTCTATTATTTCATCTTTACCTAAAACTGCTTTTGAAATTTCTTGTTTTACGCTTCTGATTTTTTGAAGTAAAATTTGATTTTTATCGTTTTCCATTTAATGAATTCTCCTTAAAAGTATATAGTATATTAATTATATAATATCATACAAGCCTTTAAAAATCAATAAAAAGTGAATGTAATTTACCGTTGAAAAAAGTAAATTCTTAAGATTTTCGATAATAAAAAAGCTTTCTCAAATGCATCGTACCCTTAAGGACAGTAACCTAAAGGTGCGAGCATTGCACGGCAAGAGAATAGCAGATGTAAAAAAAGATTTTGAGAAAATTATAGAGGTCAGCGATCAAATAACAACTCCGGAAAAACGTGTGCTTATTTCCAGAGTTGCGCTGAGTATTTTAAAAGCATTTTCACCTTTAATGTAAATATTTATTAATAAAGAGTCGACCTGTTCGGTCGGCTCTTTATTTCTGCTTATTATTTTTTAACCGATGATTAATTATTATCATACAACAAAACACTACCGAAAAATCGGTGGTGTTTTGTTGTTTTGTGAAATATACTATCAAACCTATAACAGGTTATTTAATGCTTTCAA
>JBJEIS010000117.1:0-2783 GCA_051877275.1 Acutalibacteraceae bacterium
TGAAACTTGTTTATAATGAAGCAGTTGACAGCAATAAAGTAATGATAGACGGAGTTTTAAAAGATACTGTTGAAAACGGTGATAGTTTTATCTTGCCAAATGACAATGATAATATTGCTGCATATAAAGATTCAGACGGAAAAATTTATGCTTGCGGCGAAAGCGTAGTTATTAATAAACCTACATCATTTGAATCTATAAAATTGAATTTAACTACAAAACCTGTTGCATCAATGCGCTTGAAAGAGAGCGAAGCATTAAATAAAATTACAGGAATTCGTTTTTATACCGAATTAGATACCGACACAGTAAAATCATTAAGAGAAGCAAATATTAATGTTGAATTAGGAACACTTGTTGCTCCTAAATGCTATTTTGCTAAAAAGGCGTTATCTGACTTAAAATTTGATGTGGATTTCGGTCAAATAGTAAATTATGCAGATGTTAAATTTTTATCTAATGAGTATTTTGTTGAAGATGATTTTTGCGGTATAGTAGCTTCGTTGGTAAATATTAAAGATGATCATGCTGTATGGGATTTTGTTGCTCGCGGCTATGCTAAAATTTCGGTTGACGGTTCTCAAAGCAAGGTTATATATGCTTCGGAAAATAATTTGCCACAAAAGAGTATATCTTATTTAGCTTTTAAAACCAAAAATGATACTGATTTTTTTGGCGGATTAAATTCAAACCAGCAATCGTTAGTAAATCATTTTTATAAAATATATAACGGCAGTATTAGTGATCCTTATGAGTTTGATAAATTTTAATCGGGAGTGATAAAATTGAAAAAAATAATTAAAAGAATCAGCGCAGTTTTAGCATTAATTATTGTTTTTTCTACAATTTATGTTAGTTCAATAGCCGAAACAGTTTTGCTTGGCGATGTAAACGGTGACGGAAAAGTAGGTCTTGCAGATGTTCAGGAGCTGAAAAAATATATTGTAGGTAAAAACAAAGATTCCGATATTGTAGTTGCAAATTCTGACGTAAATAAAAGCGGTTTGGTTGATTTAATGGATTTACTTTATATAAGAAAGTATTTAGCTAAAATAATAACAGATTTTAGTACAATAGATTGTTCTAATCTATTAGCAAAAGTTGATAATCAAACTGTAAATCCTCAAAACTTAGGTATTCCTTTTAGTGAAAAATACAGTTCAAATGTTTATGCGAGAAATATTTGGGATATGAAGGCTGTTGACGGAAAAGTAATTATGGGTACAGGAGATTACGGTGCAAATACCGGACCTACTCCGATGTACTATTTTACTAATGATTCAGCCGAAGTTCATAAAGACGCAAATCATATTGATTATAGTAATACCAATCAATCCGGAGGTTTAACTACTGAGGCAATAGAAAAATTCTTTGAAATCGACGGTAATCTCTATACTGTTGCAACCGATCCGTTAGGCATGGGACAGGGTAGCTATTATAAATACAATAGTGAAACTAATACTTGGAATGATTATTACAAATTACCTTTAACTGTTCATTGTTATGATATGGTAGAGTATGATGGCTATATCTATTTCGGAGGAATGGTTAGAAGCAATTGGAGTTATAATGGAAGTACTATGATTTTAAACACTGTTCAAAGGATTCCTAAAGATAAACTTGCTACCAGCACAAATGCAGAGAATATTTACTTCCTTAAACAAGATGGCGTAACTGATTTTAATGAGGAATATAAAGATAATGAGACAAATCATTCCGGCACAATGTCAAATTATTGGCGTACATATGAAATGTTTGTTTTTAAAGGTGAATTATATGCAGTTCATTCCTCTTCATATGATTTTGGTAGTCTTTCTACATCTACAGGTTTGTTTAAGTATGATAAAGATAAAAATAAGTTTGTAATGGTTTATGATGCAAGCGCAAAAAATAAAAAGACTATTATTTCTGTTTTGAGATATTATACTCAATTTACAAATGCAGATGCTGAAGGTCATTATATTTCGCCTGCAGTTGCAAGATATTATTCTTTTGATGATAACACAGCAGTTTATGATGAGTTGAAATGCGGAAAAGAAACACTTTACGGAAATGCGCGATTTAATTCAACAATTATAACCGATGATACTTTTGTTGCAGTAGAAAACGGCATATTTAAATCAAATGATTTAAAAACATTTGAAAAAGTTTCATTGGGTACAGGTTATGAAAATTATGTAACTCGCGATGCATTTGAAAAAGACGGAAAGTATTATTTCCTTGCTTCTGTAATGAACGATACTAATGATTTTACAACTGCTGTTTTTGAAACAGATGGAAATTTTGAATCTTTCAGAAAAGTTTTGCAATTTGATACTGAATCATTTGCAAGAAGTTTTGAATATAATGACGGTTATTTATATATAAGTTTAGGGGCAAACGGAAAAACTGATAATTCTCCGTCTGCTCCGCAAAGTTCTTCATATTGCGGAACAGTTTATAGAGTGGATTTGAGTGAATATACAAAATAATAATTTAAAAATCTGCATTCTTTATGAATGCAGATTTTTTTGTATATACCAAGTTTATTATGAGTTAGAATTATTTTGCACAAATTCTTGGTAAAAAAATACAAAAATACTTGAAATCGTGTGTAAATTATGATATTATTAACGGGTACAGTTTATTGGAGTATGAAATATTATCTTAGGAGGAATTTATAATGATAAAAAATTTAAAAAGAACTGTATGCGGTATATTATCTTTACTTATGATAATACCTGCAACGCTATTGGTCAGGGCAGATATACCTGCTTTTGACGAAACAAAACCTAATTTTCAGA
>JBJEIS010000118.1:0-45461 GCA_051877275.1 Acutalibacteraceae bacterium
ACTGCTACAGAAGATTTATTCAGATGTATTCTGATGTAGTTATGGAAGTTGGTAAAAAATATTTTGAAGAGCTTATCGACGAAATGAAAGCTAAAAAAGGCGTTAAACAGGACGTTGAGCTTACTGCTGAAGACTTAAAAGAATTAGCTTCACAGTTTAAAGCAGAATATAAATCAAAAATCGGCGAAGATTTCCCATCTGATCCTAAAGAGCAGTTAATGGGTGCTGTTAAAGCCGTATTCCGTTCATGGGACAACCCACGTGCAAACGTTTACCGTCGTGATAACGATATCCCTTATTCATGGGGTACTGCTGTAAACGTACAGTCAATGGCATTCGGTAACATGGGTGACGATTGCGGTACAGGTGTTGCATTTACTCGTGACCCTGCAACCGGTGAGAAAAAACTCATGGGTGAGTTCCTTACAAACGCACAGGGTGAAGACGTTGTTGCCGGTGTAAGAACTCCTATGCCAATCGCTCAGATGGAAGAAAAATTCCCTGAAGCATTTGCTCAGTTTAAAGAAGTTTGCCAGATTCTTGAAAACCATTACAGAGATATGCAGGATATGGAGTTTACTGTTGAAAACAAAAAACTTTATATGCTTCAGACTCGTAACGGTAAGAGAACTGCTCAGGCTGCTTTGCAAATCGCTTGCGATTTAGTTGATGAAGGTATGAGAACCGAAGAAGAAGCAGTTGCTATGATCGATCCTCGTAACCTTGACACACTTTTACATCCACAGTTTGATGCAAAAGAATTAAAAGCTGCTACACCTGTTGGTAAAGGTTTAGGCGCATCTCCTGGTGCTGCTTGCGGTAAAGTTGTATTTACTGCTGATGACGCTGTAGAGTGGAACGCTAAAGGCGAAAAAGTTATCCTCGTTCGTCTTGAGACTTCACCTGAAGACATTACAGGTATGAAAGCATCTCAGGGTATCTTAACCGTTCGCGGCGGTATGACTTCTCACGCTGCTGTTGTTGCTCGTGGTATGGGTACATGCTGTGTATCAGGTTGCGGCGACATCGCTATGGATGAAGATAATAAGAAATTCACACTCGCAGGTAAAGAATACCACGAAGGTGACTATATCTCAATCGACGGTTCAACAGGTAACATCTATGACGGTATCATTCCTACTGTTGATGCTACTATCGCAGGTACATTTGACAGAATTATGAAATGGGCTGATAAATACAGAACATTGAAAGTAAGAACTAATGCTGATACTCCTGCTGATGCTAAAAAAGCAAGAGAACTCGGTGCTGAAGGTATCGGTCTTTGCCGTACTGAGCATATGTTCTTTGAAGAAGACAGAATTGCTGCTTTCAGAGAAATGATTTGTTCTGACACAGTTGAGGAAAGAGAAGCTGCTCTTGAAAAAATACTTCCTTATCAGCAAGGTGACTTTGAGGCTCTTTATGAAGCACTTGAAGGTAACCCTGTAACTATTCGTTTCTTGGATCCTCCGCTTCATGAGTTTGTTCCTACTGAAGAAGCTGACATTAAGAAATTAGCTGACGCACAGGGCAAAACTGTTGAAGAAATCAAAACTATCATTGATTCATTACATGAGTTCAACCCAATGATGGGTCATCGCGGATGCCGTCTTGCAGTAACTTATCCTGAAATTGCAAAAATGCAGACTTCTGCTGTTATCCGTGCTGCAATCAATGTTAAAAAAGCTCATCCTGATTGGAACATCGAGCCTGAAATCATGATTCCGCTCGTTGGCGACATCAAAGAGCTTAAATATGTTAAGAACGTAGTAGTTGAAACTGCTGACGCAGAAATCGCTGCTGCAGGTATCGACCTCAAATATGAAGTTGGTACTATGATTGAAATTCCAAGAGCTGCTTTAACTGCTGATGAAATTGCTAAAGAGGCTGACTTCTTCTGCTTCGGTACTAACGATTTGACTCAGATGACTTATGGCTTCTCACGTGATGATGCAGGTAAGTTCTTAGATGCTTACTATGATGCTAAAATCTTTGAGAACGATCCGTTTGCTAAACTTGACCAAGTTGGTGTTGGTAAATTAATGGAAACCGCTATTAAGCTCGGTAAACCTGTTAATCCAAAACTCCACGTTGGTATCTGTGGTGAACATGGCGGCGACCCATCATCTGTTGAGTTCTGTCATAAAATCGGTCTTGATTATGTATCTTGCTCACCATTCCGTGTGCCAATTGCTCGTCTTGCTGCTGCACAGGCTGCTATTGCAAATAAATAATCATTGACATTTGATTGAATTTTAAAAACACTGCTGAATTTTTCAGCAGTGTTTTTTTCTGTAAGCTTGAAAATAAACATACTATATGTTACAATAAATAAAAAAATATTGGAGGAATTTATATGCAAATAATGATTGATGCTTACAAAAAATTTTTAAACAATTATGCTGTTGTTGAAGGAAGAACCCGTCGTTCTGATTACTGGTATGTGGTTTTGGCAAATTTTATTTTAGAATCCGCATTGGCAATCTTCGCAGGTATGTTTGCTTTAACTCCGTTGAAATTTCTTTTTTCAGGAATAGCAAGTCTGTTTTCTTTAGCAATTCTTGTTCCGGCAATTACAATTGCAGTAAGAAGATTACACGACATCGGTAAAAGCGGTCCTTATCTTCTCTTTGCGTTAATCCCAATAGTAGGCGCAATAATTGTTATAGTATGGCTTGCAACCGATAGCCAGCCAGGTGCCAATATGTACGGTCCGAATCCAAAAGGCGTAAATTATGCTGATTCAACTTACCAAAGCAATACATATTATCAGAATAACGCCCAACCTCAGCAAAATGCTTATAATCAACAGACAACTACAAATTTTTGCCCGCAGTGCGGTATGAAAGTTAGTAATAATGACACATTTTGTCCTAAATGCGGTTATAAATTAAAATAATTTTTTTAAAGGATATATTTTAAAAAAATATATCCTTTTTTTGTTGACTTTTCATTATTTCCTGTTATAATCAAACTATATTGTTTAACGGAGTGATGAAAATGCAGGTATATACACCACCTATGGGATGGAATTCATGGAATACGTTCGGTGAAAATATCAATGAAGAAGTTGTTTTAAAATCTGCCGATACTTTAGTAGAATCAGGTTTACTCGACTGCGGCTATAATTACATAGTAATTGATGATTGCTGGGCGCTTAAAAGCCGCGATAAAAACGGCAAACTTGTTCCGGATCCTAAAAAATTTCCACATGGAATGAAGTATGTTTCGGATTATATTCATTCAAAAGGCTTGAAATTCGGAATGTACTCTTGTGCAGGCACCCTCACTTGTGCGGGCTATCCTGCCAGCTTTGATCATGAATTTGATGATGCTGCTTCTTTTGCAGAGTGGGGCGTTGATTTTCTTAAATATGACTATTGCTTCCGCCCTACAACAGTTCCGGGTGATATTCTTTATAAAAGAATGGCGCTTGCGCTGAAAAACTGCGGAAGAGATATTTTGTTTTCAGCTTGCTCTTGGGGAGCAAATAATACAAAAGAATGGATTGGCTCTACCGGCGCAAATATGTGGCGTACAACAGGTGATATTTTTGAAAACTGGAAGAGCATTAAAGACCTTTCTCAAAAAGGCCTTGAAAATGCAAAATACGGTAAAATAAACTGCTTTGCCGATATGGATATGTTGGTAGTAGGTATGTACGGAAAAGGTAACGTAGGATTTTCCGGCTGCACCGATACAGAATACAAAACTCATTTTTCTCTTTGGGCTTTGCTTAATTCACCGCTTATGATTGGCTGTGATATTCAAAATATGAATGATGCAACAAAGAATATCTTGATGAACAAAGAGGTTATTGCAATAAATCAGGACAAAGATTGTAATGCTCCTTTCAGAATTAAATCAGCTGACAATTGGGATGTAGACAACCCGGAATATGATATCATTGCGAAATTCCTTTCAAATGGTGATATTGCTATCGGTGTTTTTAATTTCAGTGATCAAAAACCAACTGCGTGGGACTTGAATTTTACAACGGAGAAATTAGGTCTTCCTGAATCAACCGGTAAAACACTTCTTATGAAAGAGTTGTGGACCGGCGAAGAGATAAAAGTTGAAAATGGTTGTTTCTTAACCGATGTTGAACCACATGACTGCCGCCTTTACAGAGCTAAGGTCGTAGACAAATAATGAATTGCAAAAAATGTAACCGAGTTTTGACTTCTGACGAAAGAGCAGTTTATATGAAAATGGTAAACCGTCAGGCGAAAGAATTCTTATGCAAAACATGTCTTGCCGAATACTTTGAAGTTAATGAAAAATTAATTGATAAAAAAATTCAACAATTCAAAGATGCAGGATGTATGTTATTTGCTAAATAGCAAAAAACCTTGAAGTATTTCTACTTCAAGGTTTTTAATTTTAAACTTATTTTACAAGCTCAATAATTGCCATTTCAGCGGCGTCACCTCTACGAGGACCGATTTTGGTAATTCTTGTATAACCACCGTTTTTGTCACTGTATGATGGGGCGATTTCGTTGAAAAGTTTTGTAACAACATCTTCTTTTGTTACAAAAGCCATAACTTTACGACGTGAATTTAAGTCATTAGTTTTAGCAATAGTAATATATTTTTCAGCCATATTGCGAACTTCTTTCGCACGAGTTACAGTTGTTTCAATTCTGCCATTTTCATAGAGAAAAGTAACCATAGCTCTAAGCATAGCTTTACGCTGATCGCTTGTTCTGCCGAGTTTTCTAGTACCTGGCATTTAACTCACTCCTTTTCAGTTGTGTAACAAAGAAATTTTATTCTTCCTCTTTGCGAAGTCCAAAGCCCAAAGATTCAAGCTTATGAATAACTTCTTCAAGTGATTTTCTACCGAGATTACGAACTTTCATCATATCCTCTTCGGATTTCTGAGTCAAGTCTTCAACCGTGTTGATACCTGCTCTCTTCAAGCAGTTAAAGCTACGAACTGAAAGGTCAAGCTCCTCAATGGTCATCTCAAGAACCTTTTCTTTAGCATTATCGTCTTTTTCAACCATAATTTCGCCGTCTAAGGCTTCTGCAGAAAGGTCAATAAACAAGTTAAGATGTTCAGTGAGCACCTTGGCAGCTAACGCAATTGCCTCTTGGGCAGAAATTGTACCGTTAGTCCAAACATCAATAGTAAGTTTGTCAAAATCAGTTACCTGGCCCACACGGGTATCGGAAACATTAAAATTCACCTTAGTAACAGGCGTATAAATAGAGTCTACCGGAATAACACCGATGACCGGCTGTGCCTGTTTGTTTTTCTCAGCAGGAACGTAACCACGTCCTTTATCGATAGTAAGCTCCATAAAGAGTTTACCGCCTTCTGAGATTGTTGCAATATGCAAATCAGGATTAAGAATCTCTACTTCGGAATCGCTTTTAACATCACCTGCGGTAACTTCACAAGGACCCTCGGCTTCAATATAGCAAACCTTCGGTGCTTCCCCATGAATTTTAGCAGTGAGGCCTTTAATGTTGAGAACAATTTCAGTAACGTCCTCTTTAACATCCGGAATTATTGAAAACTCATGCACAACGCCATCAATCTTTATCGAAGTAACTGCAACACCCGGAAGTGATGAAAGTAACACGCGACGAAGGCTGTTGCCAAGTGTTATACCAAATCCTCTTTCAAGCGGCTCAATGGAAAATCTACCATAAGAACCGTCTTCAGCTAACTCTTCAGCTTCTATTCTTGGCTTCTCGATTTCAATCATTCAAAATCCTCCTTTTAGCAAGTAAAAACTCACATTTTTGTAGACAGTAAAAACTGCCGAAAATTGTAATAAATTGCATCCGGAAAAGAATATTATTTTGAATACAACTCGACGATAAGTGACTCCTCAACAGGTGTGTCAATATCTTCTCTTGAAGGAAGGCGTACAACCTTACCTGTTTTTGCATTTGCGTCACGCTCTAACCAAGCAGGTACAGGTTTTGCACCGTTAGTTTCGAGAACAGCTTTGATTTTTTCGCTTTCCAAACTTTTTGATTTTATAGCAATAACATCACCGGCTTTTACAAGGTAAGAAGGAATATTTACCTTTTTGCCGTTTACTGTAAAGTGGTTATGTGTAACCAACTGACGAGCTTCTTTTCTGCTGCTTGCAAAGCCCAATCTGTAAACGATGTTATCAAGACGGGTTTCGAGAATTTGAAGAAGGATTTCACCGGTGATACCCTGTCTTCTTTCAGCTTCTACAAAGTATTTGTGGAACTGACCCTCTAATACGCCGTAGTAACGCTTAGCTTTCTGTTTCATACGGAACTGAGTAGCATACTCGGAGTTCTTTTTGCGTCCCTGACCGTGCTGACCCGGGGCATAATTTCTTTGAGAAATAGAACATTTATCTGAATAGCATCTTTCGCCTTTGAGGAATAACTTTTCGCCCTCTCTGCGGCAAAGTCTGCATACAGGACCTGTATATCTTGCCATACAATAAGCACCTCCTAAATTATATTATACTCGTCTTCTTTTCGGTGGGCGGCAACCGTTATGTGGAATAGGAGTTACATCTTTAATAAGACTAACTTCCAAACCTGCTGTCTGCAATGCTCTGATTGCAGCTTCACGGCCTGCTCCCGGACCTTTAACAAATACTTCAACTGTCTTTAAACCATGTTCCATAGCAGCTTTTGCAGCTGTTTCTGCAGCAGACTGAGCGGCAAACGGAGTTGATTTTTTAGAACCTCTGAAGCCTAATTCACCTGCTGAAGCCCAAGAAAGAGTGTTTCCTTGAGTATCGGAAATAGTGACAATAGTATTGTTGAAGGTTGACTGAATATGTGCACTGCCACGCTCGATATTCTTCTTCTCGCGGCGGCGACGGGATGCTGTTTTTGTACCCTTTGTTGCCATACTTTAAACCCTCTCTTACTTCTTCTTGTTAGCAATAGTCTTCTTAGGACCTTTGCGTGTTCTTGCATTTGTTTTTGAACGCTGACCTCTTACAGGAAGTCCTTTACGGTGACGAAGACCTCTGTAACTACCGATTTCGATAAGTCTTTTAATATCGAATGCAATATCTCTTCTGAGGTCACCCTCAACGTTAACATTATGATCGATATACTCACGAAGTTTAGCTACATCGTCTTCAGATAAATCCTTACATCTGATGTCAGGATCTACGCCTGTTTCAGCCAATATCTTTTTTGATGTTGTAAGACCGATACCAAAAATATAGGTAAGTCCAATTTCTACTCGCTTGTTATTAGGCAAGTCAACACCGGAAATTCGTGCCATTTTACTTACACCTCCGAAAACATTATCGCCTTAACCCTGGCGCTGTTTGTGTTTAGGGTTTTCACAGATAACCATGACTTTACCCTTGCGTTTAATGACTTTGCATTTTTCGCACATTTTTTTAACAGAAGGTCTGACCTTCATTCTAATCATTCCTTTCGCTTAAACAAAAGACCGATTTTTATATTAAAATTTCGGATTTAGTTTGTTATCCTACTTTGAACGCCATGTAATGCGTCCTTTTGTTAAATCATAAGGTGACATTTCAACTGTTACCTTATCACCCGGAAGAATACGAATATAATTCATTCTAAGCTTTCCGGAAATGTGGGCTGAAATAATGTGACCGTTTTGAAGCTCAACTTTAAAAGTTGCATTTGGTAATGCCTCAACAACAGTACCTTGTAATTCAATATTATCCGTTTTGGCCATAACTTTACCTCCTTGAGTCTATTACTTATTTCCACAGTAGTCGGCATCTGTTAAGATAACCGGACCGTTTTTTGTTATAGCAACGCTGTGTTCAAAGTGCGCTGAAAGCGAACCGTCAAGTGTTTCAACTGTCCAGCCGTCCTTCAGCGTTCTGACACCGGGTTTACCTTGGTTAATCATCGGCTCAATAGCTAATGTCATGCCCGGTACTAAGCGTACACCATGACCGGCTTTTCCGTAATTCGGAACCTCCGGATCCTCGTGCAGTCTCGCGCCTACTCCATGTCCCACAAACTCTTTAACCACCGAGTAACCGCGCGCCTCAACATACTCTTGAATAGCGAAAGATATATCGCCTAATCTGCCGCCCGGAAGCGCCATTTCAATGCCTTTATAAAGACTTTCCTTGGTCACTTCAATCAGCCGCTTCGCTTCATCGGAAACTTCTCCGCAAGCGAAAGTGGCAGCATTATCGCCGTTATACCCCTCATAAACCGCGCCTAAATCTACACTGACAATGTCGCCAGATTTAAGCACTGTATCTTTACTTGGTATGCCATGGATAACTTGATTATTAATGGAAATACATGCACTTGCAGGAAAACCGTTATAGTTTAAGAAGCCCGGCTTTGCATTTTGACTTATTATATAGTCATAAGCAATCTTATCTAACTCATATGTTGATACGCCGGGTTTCACATTTTCACCTACAAGACGCAGTGCCATTGCCGAAATTCTTCCGGCTTCCCTCATGACTTCAATTTCACGAGAAGTTTTAAGCACTATCATGTTTAATCCTCCAAAGCTTTAAAGGTCAATGCAGTTGTATCTGCAACCTCTTCCTGACCTTCAACCTCTTTTAAGATACCTTTTTCGGCATAGTAATCTTTAAGCGGCTCAGTCTGTTCATGATAAACATTTAATCTGTCAAGAACAACTTCAGGCTTATCATCTTTTCTGATAACAAGCTCTGCGCCGCAAGCGTTACAGATACCGTCTTTTAAAGGTTTCTTATACTCTGTATGATAAGAAGCACCGCAATCAGGGCAAACTCTACGGCCTGACATTCTCTGAACGATTTTTTCGTCAGGTACTTCAATGTCAATAACCTTGTCGATTTTAATACCCATATTATCAAGAGCTTCTGCCTGAGGAATTGTTCTCGGGAATCCATCAAGAATAAATCCGTTTTTGCAATCATCTTCTGCCAAACGATCTTTGATGATGCCGATAACAACCTCATCAGGTACTAATTTACCTGATTCAATGAAAGACTTAGCTTTAAGTCCCATCTCAGTTTCATTTTTTAAAGCTTCACGAATAATATTACCTGTTGAAATTGTAGGAATATTCAACTTTTCGCTAACTTTTTCTGCCTGTGTACCTTTACCGGCACCAGGCGCACCGAGAAAAATTAAATTCATATATATCCACCTTTACTATAGTTACTTCAAATATTAATCAAGAAATCCTTTATAATGACGCATCATCATTTGAGATTCAAGCTGCTGTACAGTATCGATAGCAACACCGACAACGATAAGCATTGAAGTACCGCCAAGTGAAATATCTATTTCCATAAACTGTCCCATTACAATTGGAAGAACAGCGATTACACCTAAGAAAATTGCACCGATAAGGGTAATTCTTGACAAAATATTCTTGATGAATACCTGTGTAGGTTTACCCGGACGGATACCCGGAATTGCACCGTTATTTTTTCTAAGGTTGTTAGACATCTCAACCGGATCATACTGGATTGAAGTATAGAAATAAGCAAAAGCGATAATTAAAGCAAAGTAGATAACTGCATAACTCCAGCTCTTATAATCAAGGAGAGTTAAAACTCTGTACCAAGTGCTTTCAGCCGCCTCAGCTGTATTAGGATTCATAAATGTAAGAATCTGCTGAGGAATCATAAGAATTGAGCTTGCGAAGATGATCGGTAAAACACCGGACATATTAACCTTGATAGGCATATGTGAGTTCTGACCGCCATACTGTTTTCTACCTACAACTCTTTTAGCATACTGAATCGGAATTCTTCTTTCAGCAAACTGCATCCAAACGATGAACAAAATTACTGCAACAAGAATAATCAAAACAGCGATTACTTCTACCCATTTGCCGCCTGTTACATAGTTGTAAAGTGTAGCAACACCGGATGGAAGTCTTGAAATGATACCTGCAAAAAGTAAGATTGAGATACCGTTACCGACACCTTTTTCATCGATTCTCTCACCAAGCCACATCATTAATGCAGAACCTGCTGTAAAACAAACGATAATTACAATTGCAGAGAATACTTTTTCAAATGTAGTATCAGCTAAAATATAGCTTGCGCCTGTTGACTCTGCTCTTGAAGCAAAGAGCCACCACCAGAATGCTGTACCCTGGATAAGACCGAGGATAACTGTAGCAAAACGGGTGTATTTTGCAATTCTTCTCTGTCCTTCCTGTCCTTCCTGAGCAATTCTCTGAAGCGGACCGATAGCAACAGTTAAAAGCTGCATAATAATCGAAGCATTGATGTAAGGTGTAATTGACATTGCAAAAAGCGCACCGTAGTTCATTGCACCACCTGTTAAAACATTAAGGTAGTTGAAGAACGCACCGTTTGAACTGTCATTAAAGAAGCCTTTCAAAGCCTCAACATCAATGAACGGTACAGGTAAGAAAGAACCTATTCTAAAAATAAGAACAATCATAAGAGTGTAAAGGATTTTCATACGAATTTCTTTTACTCTCCAGGCATTACGAAGTGTTTCAAACATAGTTTAAACCTCCTCTGCCTTTCCTCCCGCTGCTTCAATTGCCTCTTTTGCAGAAGCAGAAAAAGCAGTTGCCTGTACAGTTACTTTTTTAGTAATTTTACCATTACCTAAAACTTTAATGCCATCGTATGCTTTTTTGATGATGCCTTTTTCAATCAAAGCATCAGCATTTACAACTGCACCGTCATCAAAAGCATTAAGTGCTGATAAATTAATAGCAATGATTTTCTTTGCAAAAATGTTGTTAAAACCTCTTTTAGGAACACGTCTGGCAAGTGGCATCTGACCACCCTCAAAGCCCGGACGAACTCCGCCGCCTGAACGAGCTTTCTGACCTTTGTGACCTTTACCGGCAGTTTTACCCTGTCCTGAAGCGGCACCTCTGCCGATTCTTTTAGTGTTCTTTACAGAACCCTCAGCCGGAGCTAAATCATGAAGTTTCATATCTTTCGCACCTCCTTAGTTTATTCAGATACCTCTACGAGGTGGGATATTTTTGCGATTTTACCTTTAGTCTGTGCATTATCAGGCTGAACTGTTGTATCACCCGGTTTTTTAAGACCTAAAGAAATCGCAGTAGCGATCTGTTTTTCTTTGCAACCAATCAGACTTTTTTTCAAAGTGATTGTAAGGCCTGCAGCCTTTGTCTTTGTATTAGCCATTTTGCTGCCTCCCTATTAACCTAAAATTTCTTTTACTGATTTGCCGCGTACTGCTGCAACTTCTTCAGCACTTCTAAGTGAAGCGAGACCCTGAATTGTTGCGCGAACGACATTGCAAGGATTGTTTGAACGCAAAGCTTTTGTACGGATATCCTTGATACCTACTGTTTCGATAACAGCACGTGCAGGACCACCCGCAATAACTCCGGTACCTTCTGCAGCAGGTTTCATAAGAACTCTTCCTGCACCGTATGCACCGATAACCTCATGAGGAATTGTTGTTCCTTTGAGAGCTACTTTGATAAGATTTTTCTTAGCGTCCTCGATACCTTTACGAATAGCTTCAGGTACTTCAGCTGCTTTACCGATACCGAAACCAACGATACCGTTGCCGTCGCCTACTACTACTAAAGCTGAGAATTTCATAATACGGCCGCCTTTAACTGTTTTAGAAACACGGTTAATGGCAACTACTCTTTCCTGTAAATCAAGTACAGATGCGTCAATATTAGCCAAAGTTTTTCTCCTCCTTATTAGAACTTGAGGCCGCCCTCACGAGCGCCTTCGGCCAATTCTTTAACACGGCCGTGATAAATATTACCGCCTCGGTCAAATACAACCTCGGTTATTCCTGCCTTTACAGCACGCTCAGCTACAGTCTGACCAACTTTACGAGCTGCTTCCTTGTTACCGCCGTTTCCTGCGAAATCTTTTTCAACAGTTGAAGCAGAAACAATAGTTTTGCCGGTTGAATCATCAATCACCTGTGCATAAATGTTTGAGAGTGAACGGAATACGCTAAGACGTGGACGATTAGCTGTTCCAACGATCTTACCACGGACTCTCTTATGTCTCTTCTGACGAGCTGCCTTGCTATCTGGTCTGTTAACCATAATTTCACTCCTCCCTTATCAACCTGCACCTTTGCCGGCTTTGCCTTCCTTACGGCGGATGACTTCGTCGACATATTTAATACCTTTACCTTTGTATGGCTCAGGCGGACGTTTTTCTCTGATTTCAGCTGCGAACTGACCAACTTTCTGTTTGTCAGGACCGCTGATTACGATCTGGTTAGCGCTTGGGCACTCAATAGTGATACCGTCGATTTCATCAACAACAACCTGATGTGAAAAACCGAGGTTCATTGTAAGTGTTTTTCCTTGTTTCTGAACACGATAACCAACACCGTTTACTTCGAGTTCCTTTTTGAAGCCGTTAGAAACGCCTTCAACCATGTTAGCGAGTAATGAACGTGTTAAGCCGTGAAGAGCACGGTTTTCTTTCTCATCGTTAGGACGGGAAACTGTGATTACATTACCCTCAACTTTGATTTCCATATTAGGATTGAATTCCTGGGTAAGGGTTCCTTTAGGACCTTTAACTGTAACGGAATTGCCATCCAATTTAACTTCGACTCCGGCCGGAATCTCGATTGGTTTTTTACCAATACGTGACATCTTCCATTACCTCCTTACCAAACGAAAGCGAGGACTTCGCCGCCGATATTCTCTTTGCGAGCCTGCTTATCTGTCATAATACCTTTAGATGTTGAAAGGATTGCAATACCAAGTCCTCTCATTACCTGTGGCATATCTTCTACGCCTGTATATATACGCAAACCAGGTTTTGAAACTCTGCGTAAGCCCTGGATAACCTGGGTCTTGTTTGCGCCGTATTTTAATTGGATACGAATGATACCCTGTTTTCCGTCATCGATTACGGAAAAGCTTTTAACATAACCTTCATCAACAAGAATCTGTGCAATTGACTTTTTCAAGTTTGACGCAGGAATGTCAACCGAATCATGCTTTGCTGAGTTAGCGTTACGAATTCTTGTAAGCATATCAGCGATAATATCGGTTACTTGCATGCCATAAACCTCCTTTATTCAGTTGCAGCCGATTACCAGCTTGCCTTCTTTACGCCTGGGATTTCGCCTTTATAAGCGAGTTCTCTGAAACAGATACGACAAATACCGTATTTGCGGAGATAAGCGTGTGGTCTACCACAGATTTTACATCTGTTATAAGCACGTGTTGAGAATTTAGGAGTTCTCTGCTGCTTAACCTTCATTGATGTCTTAGCCATAATAAAACCTCCTCCTTATTTCGCAAACGGAGCGCCCATAAGAGTTAATAACTCTTTAGCTTCTTCGTCTGTATTTGCAGTAGTGATAAATGTAATATCCATACCGCGAACTTTATCAATTTTGTCATACTCGATTTCAGGGAAAATAAGCTGCTCTTTAACACCCATGCTGTAATTACCACGGCCATCAAAAGAATTAGGATTAATTCCTCTGAAGTCTCTAACTCTTGGCAAAGCGAGTGAGAAGAGTCTGTCGATAAACTCATACATTTTGTCGCCGCGAAGAGTAACTTTAACACCGATTGGCATACCTTCACGAAGTTTGAAGTTCGCTACTGATTTTTTAGCACGGCAAACCAATGGTTTCTGACCAGTGATAATAGCGAGGTCATTGGAAATAGCATCGATAACTTTTGAGTTATCCTTAGCTTCACCTGCACCGACATTGATAACAACTTTATCAATTTTCGGAATTTGCATAACACTTTTGTACTCGAACTTTTTCATTAAAGCAGGAGCAACTTCTGTTTTATACATATCTTTAAATCTAGGCATAATCTATTACTCCTCCCTTACTTAAGTTCAGCTTTACACTTAGCGCAGATTCTGATTTTTTTGCCGTCAGCCTCTACTTTGTGTGCAACTCTGGTCTGTTTTTTACATTTTGGGCAAACAGGCTGTACTTTGCAAGCATACAAAGCGCCTTCTGCCTTAACAATACCTGAAGGGTCGCCGGCTTTACGAGGTTTAACATGCTTAGTTACCATATTGCATTTTTCAACGATAACTTTGCCTTCCTCAGGGCTTACAGCGATAACCTTACCGGTCTTGCCTTTATCTTTACCTGAAATGATGATAACTTCATCACCGGTTTTAACATGAATTTTACTCATTAAAACGCCCCTCCTTAAAGTACTTCCGGAGCGAGTGATAAAATTCTCATATAGTCTTTATCACGAAGCTCTCTGGCAACCGGTCCAAAAATACGGGTGCCTCTCGGGGTTTTATCATCTCTGATTATAACGGCTGCATTTTCATCAAATCTGATGTATGTTCCGTCTTCACGGCGAAGTCCTTTTACTGAACGAACAACGACAGCTTTAACAACATCGCCTTTTTTAACAGTGCCGCCCGGTGCTGCCTTCTTAACAGAAGCAACCACAACGTCACCGATATTAGCATATCTTCTGCCTGAGCCACCTAATACACGGATACACATAATTTCTTTAGCACCTGTATTGTCAGCGACCTTAAGATAAGTTTGTTGCTGTATCACAGTGGGTTCCTCCTTTATTTGGCTTTCTCAATGATTTCAACCAAACGCCATCTTTTATCTTTTGAAAGAGGTCTTGTTTCCATAACAAGTACTCTGTCGCCAATGCCGGCAGTATTGTTTTCATCATGAGCTTTAAGCTTTACTGTTTTCTTTACGATTTTATTGTAAAGTTTGTGTTTTACATTATCTTCAATAGCAACTACGATAGTTTTATCCATCTTATCGCTAACTACTTTACCAACTCTGGTTTTTCTAAGATTTCTTTCCATAGTATTAACCTCCCTTATGCCTTGTCTTCAAGACTTTTTGCAGTGATAACAGTGTTAACACGAGCAATGTCTTTTTTGACAGCTTTGATACGCATAGGATTTTCGAGCTGGTTTACAGCGAGCTGGAAGCGTAAGTTGAAAAGCTCTTTTTTAAGATCAGCCAACTTATCATTAAGCTCTTTAACAGTTAATTCTCTTAATTCGCTTGCTTTCATTATTGCTCACCATCCTGTTCTTTAACTACAAATTTACATTTGATAGGAAGTTTATGCATAGCAAGACGCATAGCTTCTCTGGCGAGTTCTTCAGAAACTCCGCCGATTTCAAACATAACTCTGCCCGGTTTAACAACCGCTACCCAATATTCCGGTGAACCTTTACCTTTACCCATTCGGGTTTCAGCAGGTTTCTCTGTAATCGGTTTATCAGGGAAAACTTTAATCCATACCTGACCGCCACGTTTAATGTAACGAGTCATAGCAATACGGGCTGCCTCAATCTGATTGGCAGTAATCCATGCTGGCTCCAATGCCTGGAGGCCAAACTGACCGTAAGTTACAGTATTGCCGCGGGTAGCTTTACCCTTCATGCGACCTCTCTGCACTCTGCGGTATTTAACACGCTTTGGCATTAACATTATTTTCTGCCTCCTTTTCTTCTTGAGTTTTTACCCATAGAAACTCTTTTGGCACTCTTTAAAACTTCACCGCTGTAAATCCAGATTTTAACGCCGATTTTACCGTAAGTTGTGTTTGCTTCAGCAAAACCGTAGTCGATATCTGCACGAATTGTTTGTAGCGGAATAGTACCTTCATGATAGTGTTCTGCACGAGCGATTTCAGCGCCGCCTAAACGACCTGAAACCTGAGTTTTAATACCCTTTGCACCAAGCTTCATAGTTCTGCCCATAGCCTGCTTTAAAGCACGACGGAAGGAGATACGATTTTCAAGTTGAGCTGCAACATTTTCAGCAACCAACTGAGCGTTAAGGTCAGGGTTTTTAACTTCAACAATGTTGATAATAACAGGTTTGCCGAGCATTTTCTGGCAATCTGCTTTTAATTTGTCGATTTCTGAACCGTTACGGCCGATAACCATACCCGGTTTTGCACAATGAATGAAAATTCTAACACGTTTAGCGTCACGTTCGATTTCAATTTCAGGAATGCCTGCTTTGTAAAGACGTTTTTTAAGATAATTTCTTAAATTGTAGTCCTCTACCAAAGTATCTCCGAAATCTTTATCTGCAGCGAACCAACGGCTGCTCCAGTTTTTGATAACGCCGACACGAAGTCCGTGTGGATTAACTTTCTGGCCCATTCTTACTACCTCCTTCTATTAGTCTTCATATTCCTTGAGTACAAGGGTGATATGTGATGTTCTTTTATAAATATGGTAAGCTCTGCCGTGTGCTCTTGGTCTGATTCTCTTAAGAATTGGACCTGCGCCTGCATAACATTCAGCAACATAAAGGTTGCCTACTTCCATATTGTGATTGTTTTCTGCGTTTGCCATTGCTGATTTAAGCAATTTTTCCAAAGGCTCACAAGCGGCCTTAGGTGTATGGCGTAAAATAGCCATAGCTTTATCAGCAGGCTGTTTTCTGATCAAATCAAGAACGATTTGAACTTTTCTAGGGGAAATGCGAACATATTTCGCGGTTGCCCTTGCTTCCATAATCTAATCTCCTTTCGGCCTCTTATTTTGTTGTTTTAGAACCAGCGTGGCCCTTAAATGTTCTGGTTGGAGCAAACTCGCCGAGTTTATGACCAACCATATCTTCTGTTACATAAACCGGAACATGTTTGCGTCCGTCATGTACTGCGAATGTGTGTCCTACAAAATCAGGGAAGATTGTTGAAGAACGACTCCAAGTTTTAAGAATTCTTTTTTCTCCGGCCTCGTTCATTGCCTTAACTCTTTCTAATAGCTTAGGCTGCACGAAAGGTCCTTTTTTCAAACTTCTTGACATAATAAAACGCTCCTTTCGTCCGATTACTTAGCATTTCTGCGTTTAACAATGAATTTGTCAGACGCTTTATGCTTGTTACGAGTTTTAAGTCCGAGTGCTGGTTTACCCCAAGGAGTAACAGGACCCGGTCTACCGATAGGTGATTTACCTTCACCACCACCGTGAGGGTGATCGCAAGGGTTCATTACAGAACCACGAACTGTTGGTCTCCAACCCATATGACGTTTACGGCCGGCTTTACCATAGTTAACATTTTCATGTTCAATGTTTGAAACCTGTCCGATTGTTGCCATACATTTTTCAGGAACATTTCTAAGTTCGCCTGAAGGCAAACGAAGAAGTGCCATTCCGTTTTCTTTAGCCATAAGCTGAGCCTGATTACCGGCTGCTCTTGCTAACTGACCGCCTTTACCAGGGTAAATCTCAACATTGTGGATGAAAGTACCAACCGGTATATTAACGAGCGGTAATGCATTACCAGGAAGGATATCAGCATTTGGTCCGTTAACAATTTTATGACCAGGTTTAAGTCCTACAGGAGCTAAGATATAGCTCTTTTCGCCGTCTTCATACTGAATAAGAGCAATGAATGCTGATCTGTTTGGATCGTATTCAATAGTCTGAACAGTTGCAGAAACATCAAATTTCTGTCTTCTGAAATCAATAATTCTGTATTTTCTTCTATTGGCACCGCCACGATGACGAACTGTAATTCTACCGTAGCTGTTTCTGCCTGATTTATTATTCAAAGGAGCTAAAAGACTACGCTCTGGAGCAACCTTTGAAAGAGAAGAATAATCAATAACCGTCATACCACGTCTACCAGGAGTGGTCGGTTTATAATGTTTTACTGGCATTTAATTCACTCTCCTTGTTTTTAGCTTTGCGAGGCTTAAACAAATGCCCTATAAGCCCCATACTTCGCTTATGCCTTAATTTATAAGGCAAGAGGTTTGCTCTTAGAGCATTCCATCAAAGAAATCAATAGTTTTTGAAGCATCAGTTAAAGTGATAACAGCTTTTTTCCAAGACTCTGTATAGCCTGTATATCTGCCGTATCTTCTTTCCTGACCGCGAACATTAACAACGTTCACTTTAGCAACAACAATACCTTCAAATAACTGCTCAGCAGCTTTTTTGATTTCAATTTTATTTGCGCCCGAAGCAACCTTAAAGGTGTACTTTTTCTCGCGGGCAGCAGTCATGCTTTTTTCGGTGATAACCGGTGCGATAATAATATCCTCTGCGAACATTATGCGTATACCTCCTCAATTGCTTTGATTGCAGCTGATGTTACGATCAATGAATCAGCATTGATAATATCATAAGCGTTGATTGTGTTAGTCTGTGCAGTTTTAACACCAGGAATGTTATTTGCACTCTTAACAGCAAATTTGTTGTTCTCATCAAGAACGATGAGGGCTTTTTTGCCTGCGCCTACTGCTTTAAGCATATCAGCAACAACTTTTGTTTTGTACTCTGTAGCATCCATTTTATCAAGAACGATGAGGGCTTTTTCAGCAACCTTATCAGATAAAGCAGATTTAATAGCAAGAGCTCTTTCTTTTTTGTTCAAGTCTTTAGCGTAATCACGCGGCTTTGGAGCGAATACTACACCGCCGTGTGTCCACTGTGGAGAACGTGTTGAGCCTTGTCTTGCGTGACCGGTACCTTTTTGTCTCCAAGGCTTTTTACCGCCGCCGGAAACTTCAGCACGAGTAAGTGCAGACTGTGTGCCCTGACGCTGTGATGCAAGATAATTTACAACTGCTCTGTGCATAACAACTGCGTTTGGAGTAATACCGAAAACGCTGTCATTAAGTGTCAAGTCAGAAACTTTAAGTCCAGCCATATCTACAACTGCTACTGTTGGCATAAATATCTCTCCTTTCCTTAAGCCTTAACCGAATCAGCGATAGTAACGATACCGCCTTTTGGTCCAGGGATTGCGCCCTTAATTGCGATGATGTTGTTTTCAGCGTCAACCTTAACAACAGAAAGATTCTGAACAGTAACTCTCTCTGAACCGAGGTGACCTGCTAACTTCTTACCTTTGAATACACGTGAAGGTGATGAACAAGCACCGAGTGAACCTGCGTGTCTGTGAACAGGACCTGTACCGTGTGATTCTTTTAAACGACCGAAGTTCCAACGTTTAATAACGCCTGCAGTACCTTTACCTTTAGAAGTACCTGCAACATCAACTTTGTCGCCTTCTACAAAAGTGTCAGCTTTGATGATATCGCCAACATTTAAAGCTGTGATATCAGCGAGTCTGAACTCACGAAGATATTTCTTCGGAGCAACATCGCCTTTAGCGAAGTGACCTTTCATAGGTTTGTTTACCTTACTTGCTTTTAAGTCGCCGTAGCCGACCTGAACTGCTTCGTAACCATCGTTTTCGATAGTTTTAACTTGAGAAACAACGCAAGGACCTGCTTCTACAACAGTTACGGGAACAACATTTCCCTTTTCGTCAAAAAGCTGGGTCATACCAATCTTTTTGCCAATGATAGCTTTCTGCATATCGTTTTTCCTCCTTTTGGTTATTGGTTGGCTTTTAAACCAACATGACCTTGTAGCGTAAATCGAATACCTTATTAATATTAAAGGTTAATTTCGATATCAACGCCGGCAGGTAATTCAAGGCTCTGTAAAGCCTCTACTGTCTTGTTAGACGGACGAAGAATGTCGATAAGTCTTTTGTGTGTTCTTGTTTCGAACTGCTCACGGCTGTCCTTATACTTATGAACCGCACGAAGAATTGTAACAACTTCCTTCTCTGTCGGAAGCGGAATAGGACCTGAAACTCTGGCACCTGTACGCTTCGCAGTTTCGACGATTTTTTCAGCTGACTTGTCAACTAAAACGTGGTCGTAACTTTTGATTCTGATTCTGATTTTTTCCTTTGCCATTTTGCTTGACGCCTCCTAATTTAATTTTGGCGGCGGGCAGTGACATACTGTTATTAGTTTTGCTTTAACCCTCTGCCGGGTGTTTCAAGTCTTTACAACATAAAACCGGAAATCAGCACACTTTGTGCCGTTCCGGGTCCGGCTAAAAGTCCTTTACGCCCCATTCACAAAGCCCAATTGCCTTGTATTAAGACGACAGGAACAATACTTAAACAGTATAATTTCGCCCGGTTTAAAATCGGACATACTCGGCAGAAATTTCCCACTTCAAGAGTGGCCACCTCCTGCTTCATCGCATGTTTCACGCATATCTCGCGCCTAATAATAATACCATAAACAAGCTGTCAGTGCAAGAAAAAGTTTATTTATCGGGAAATTTCTCTCTTTAAAATAAATATATAGAATTTTTATACGTATTTTTGTGAATATTGCATAAATCGCATGCCGTTTTTAGGCAAAAATCAACCTAAAGTGGCTTTTTTTAATATTTATCAATTAATATATAATTAAAGTACCGCTTAAATTAAGCGGTACTTTTTTTAAAAGATAAATTTTAAAACTTATTTCAAGCAACTGATGGCATCTGAAATTGTTTTTTCCATTGCCTCTTTACCGTATTTGTCGACCTCAGCTTTGTTTTTAGCACCGTGAGTCAAGCATCCTGCGCCGCCGATACAACCGCCGGTACATGCCATACCCTCGATAAAGTTTGCAGGAAGTGCATTTTTAGATGCTCTGAGCAATGCCATTTTACACTCTTCAATACCGTCGCAAGAAGTTGCTTTAAGATCAAACTCAATATTCTGCTCTTTCAAAGCTTCTTCAACTGCGTCAGCAAGTCCGCCGCAGCGAGCAAAAATTCTTCCGTAATATGACGCGTTGTCAAGAACTCCTTCTTCAAGAGTAGTTATATCAATATCCTTACTGTCAAATAAAGCCTGTAACTCCTCAAAAGTAATTACGCTGTCGATATAAGGTTTAACACTTTCTTTTTGGAATTCCATTTTCTTTGCGGTACAAGGTCCGATAAATACAATCTTTGCATTTTCATCGGTTTCTTTTATGTACTTCGCAATCGCAGCCATAGGTGAAAGATTATGAGAAATATTATCTGCCATCTGCGGGAATGATTTTTCAATATATGATACAAATGCAGGGCAGCAAGAGCTTGTCAAAAATCC
This sequence comes from Acutalibacteraceae bacterium, assembly GCA_051877275.1. Taxonomy (GTDB): domain Bacteria; phylum Bacillota; class Clostridia; order Oscillospirales; family Acutalibacteraceae; genus RUG11462. The sequence continues at coordinate 20,815 of JBJEIS010000118.1, forward strand.
TTTTTCGGCTAACTCTTTTGCTTCTGAAAAAGCAACTATATCAGCGCCCAATGCCGCTTCAATTACAGTATGGAAACCGAGTTTTTTAATTCCTGTAATAACCTGGCCCAAATTAGCATACTGGAACTGGCTCGAAATAGACGGTGCCACTACCGCATAAACCTTATATTTTTTGTTGCTTTCACTGTTTTTAATAAGGTTAATTACATCAAGTATAAATGATTTGTCGGTTATTGCGCCGAAAGGACACTGGTAAACACATGCGCCACAGGAAATACACTTATCGTTATCAATACTTGCAGCTTTTGTTTCATCCATTGAGATAGCGCCGATTTTACAAGCCTGCTCGCAAGGACGCTTGTTATTTGCAATAGCACTGTAAGGACACACCTGAGCACATCTGCCGCACTCAACACATTTTGATTTATCAATATGTGCATTGTGGTTATGGTCAAATGAAATCGCACCGCGAGGACAAACATCTTCGCATCTGTGAGCCAGACAGCCTCTGCAAGCCTGAGTTACTTCATATCCGCCGACCGGACACTCATCACAGGCAATACTGATAACCTGAATAACATTTGGATTTCCGCCATATCCGCCCATAGCAATTTTAACACGTTCACCCAAAATTGCGCGTTCTTTATAAACGCAGCATCTCATTGTAGGGGTGTTGCCGGGTACAATCGTTTTAGGAATATCAAGCAAATTCTCTATCAGCTTGTCATTCCAAGCTAATCTTGCTACCTCACGAAGCACCTTGTATTTTAAATGCTGTACTTTTGTATCAAACTTTCTCATATTACACCTCGGAATTTTTAAAAATAACTTACTTTTATTCTCTTACCCATTTTCTTTAAACAATCCGACAGCTCTGTAACAAGCTGCATTTTAATATTAAAATTAATAGGCAAATCAGGGTTTTGATGCGCAGGATTTATAGCTCTGCCCACAAAAAAATTAATGTCTGTTGCTTCTTCAAAAAGCAATCTGCTTATCTTTGAAGCCCCGTCTTGCTTGTAACTCCACTGCTTATAAGACTCATTATCCTCAAGATAATCTTTAGCATAAGTTACAACCTTATTTATTGTTATAACACCTTCTGTTACAAGGTCAACACCCTCGAGCTCCGCAGTAGGCGGTATCTCCGGATCCTGAAACTCCAACGAAGGTTTTAACGGCTTATTTAAGTATTTTGCGGCAATGCTTGATGTTGTACCGCCGCATATGATATGTTTACCTTCTTTTGAAAAGAAAAGCGACATCATTTTGTTACAATCATTTTTATCGGAAGGCGGACCGAAAAGAATATTCAGCGGTTTGCGCTGTCTTATTCTAACAGTACAAACGGTTGTATCATCGCCCGGCTTATTACCGTAAAGCTTATAACATTCTTCAAGCAAAATCGTAGACAAAGTTTTGGCTGTAAAACCGACATCATAAAAAGTTTCCATAAACTCAATGATATTATCCCGTTCCCAACCGAAATTCAATGCCGTTCCGACGCCCGCATGAATACATCCGTCACTCATCGCAATAAAAATATCATTTTCATAAAGCTTGATTCTGCTGGTAAAAATCGTTTTACCGTCAATATTCATCTCGGTTTGCGCATAGTTATAATTTTTACCGTTTCTCAGTAGAATTACCTGTGGATTATCATACTGAATAATCTCAGCTTCTTCGTTATCTATTATATGAATAATTGTAAAAGTTGAATAAGCAACTCCTCTTACCGAGCAAACCGGCAAAGTCGCCGCAATTGTTTTTACACATTCCTCAACCGAAAGGCCTTCAGCAACCATAGTTGAAATAATTTTAGATGTTAGCGTAGACAAAATACTCGCTTTAACACCGCTGCCCAAGCCATCTGCCAAAACAATTACAGTAGAATTCTCATTCTGCTCAATTATATCAATATGGTCCCCGCAAAGCTGCTCGCCGTTTTTATTCATACTGCGATAGCCGATATCTGCACACAAATTATTCATCAGAAATCGACTCCTTCAATTTTGCAAGAGCAATTTTGGTTTCAGCTGCAGTTTCGCCGAGAAGTGATGCTATTTCCTGAACAATACGCATCTGTTTATCAACCACTTTATCAGCAATTTCAACTGTCTGCATACTGATAGATTCTTTTTTATCACGCTCTTTCTGCTCATCCGTAACATCACGCATAAGACAGAGTATACTATGATAATCTTTTATATAAATAACCGTTTGCTCTACATATTTATTATATTCAGCGAGATAAACACGCTCATCATGAACTCCCTTGCCTGTATTTTGAACATCAATAAATACTTTAGGATCAAGAATTCTGATAACCTGCTCACCGAGAACATCAGAGGCACAGGTAATATTCATTATTTTAAGTGCAGAACGGTTAATCTGCTGAACTTCGAGCTTATCATTAAGCACAACAATACCGTTTGGAGTATTATTAATAATTGCGTCAGAAAAATTCTCTGCTTTATCTTTTAAGAAAGGCAGGCACATTGAAAGGTCTGCTTTTCCCTGATAGATAGCTACCGCTTTTTTACGGCAGGTATCATAACCGCATGAACCGCAGTTGAGCTCATCTTCAGGTTTGGTTTTACCCATTTTCTTTAGAATTTCCTGAATCTCAGCATTAGACGGCTCCATAGATTCTTTTGGAATTGACTCAAAGATTTTTCTTAAATCTTGAGACTCAGGCATATCTACAACAAAATCCTTGCTGCCCGAATTAGAAGCAATCGAAACATAATCTCTAACCGGATTATGATGATATTTTTCCATTACAGGACCGCCGATACATGAGCCTACACAAGCCGACATTTCTATAAAGCATTTTGATAGCTTTCCGTCGGCAATATCATTTAAAGCGTTGATACAATTTTCCACGCCGTCAATAGACATATATGTATAATCAGGGCTGTCAAGTGTCATCGATTTTAAAATTCCGCCTGTTGTAGGGAAAAATCTTGCTTTTGAATTCTCTTTCGGCTGAATTTTCTTTTCAATAGTAATATTTTTTCTTTTCAGCCATTCTGTCAACTGCTCAAAAGTTAAAACCGCATCACAGCTTTTATAATAATAAGCCTCGTCTTTTTTTGCAACACAAGGTCCGATAAAAACAGTCTTTGCATTAGGGTAACGCCGTCTTATATCATCGCAATGTGCATGCATTGGTGAAACCACGTCTGCCAAATAAGGCAATAAATTAGGAAAGTATTTTTGAATAAGAAGGTTAATTGAATGACAGCAAGAAGTTATAATAATATCCTGCTTATTCTCTCTTACCATATTCTCATATTCTGTTTTTACAATTGTAGCTCCTACGGCTGTTTCCTCAACCGCGGTAAAGCCGAGCTTTTTTAGCGCCTCGGTCATACCCTCGATACCAACATCTTCATAATTGGCAATAAAAGACGGAGCCAGCGATACAACAACAGGATCGCCGCTTTGAATTAATACCTCAACCTTTTCGGTTTCATCAGTAATTTCTTTAGCATTCTGCGGACAAACTACAAAACACTGACCGCATAAAATACACTCATTATTTACAATATGAGCCTGGTTTGCAGAAAATCTGATAGATTTAACAGGACAATGACGAATACATTTATAACAGTTTTTGCAATTGGATTTTTTAAGCTTCAAAAACTCTGACATTTTCTATTACCTCTCAACCCAGTTTACCAAGTATGTTTTCTTTAAAGAAAGAATCAAAAGATTCTTTCGTAACTCCGGAAGTTTTTTCATCATCTACTACAACGGTAACACCGTTTTTACTGCATTTATTGCAACAAAAGGAGCCTGCAAGAACAACCTCATCTTCAAGGCTATGCTGGGAAATTGCTTTTTTAAAAAGCTCTACAATATCATGCGAACCTTTTAAATGACATGAGCTTCCTACACAAACCTGAACTATCATTTTTCACGACTCCTTTCCGCTTCTTTTAAAATCTCTTATTTTCAAAATCTATTAAAGCTTTGAAACAATCTCTTTTTCAAAAAATTCTTTAGTATTGTCAGGAGACAAAGAATAGTCTTTATCATCAATTGTTACACAAACACCGTTTTTACAATTACCCATGCAAAAAGTGCCGGCTAAATTGACCTTATCTTCCAAATGATTTTCACTTATAAGATTTTTCAACTGCTCAACAACCTGTCTTGAGCCTTTTAAATGACATGAACTGCCAATGCAAACTGTGACTTTCATTTTTTACCCCTTTTCTTATTTGTTACTCAAAAAATGCATTGTTTTTTAAGCAGACAAATCAGCAACTTTTTAATATATTTTAATTAATAGAACATATGCCCGTTTTTTCAGCCTGTTAAACTGAACATTCATATGCTTATTATACTATTTATTAGCGATTATATCAAGTGCAAAATATAACCGATTGTTAATTTTTAATGAATTTTAATAATAAAAATCACTTTATCAAATAATTACCTTGCAATATGCATATAAAACTCACTGTAAATATACTATGAACATATAAAAATAAAGGAGCAAACAAACTTTGCTCCCCTACCTTAATCAATTTCAACCATAATCTTTTCATCATTACGGCTTGCAACTGCACGCATTACAACACGAATTGCTTTTGCAATTCTGCCCTGTTTACCGATTACTCGGCCCATATCGTCAGCCGCTACGCTGAGGTGATATACCACAACGCCTTCTTCATTAGGTTCATCAACCGAAACCTTAACCGCATCAGGCTCGTTAACCAAACCTTGTGCAAGTGTTTTAAGAAGTTCCTGCATAAATAATATCATCCTTTCGAATAATTGGACAATTAGATAATATTGTTCTTTTTAAGCAATGCTTTAACTGTATCAGTTGGCTGAGCACCGTTAGCAATCCATTTTTTAGCTGCTTCTGCGTCAATTTTAACCTCTGCAGGGTCTGTGTTTGGATTGAAAGTACCGATTTCCTCGATAAATCTACCGTCTCTTGGGAATCTTGAATCAGCAACTACCACTCTGTAAAAAGGAGCTCTTTTAGCACCCATACGACGAAGTCTGATTTTTACTGCCATCTTTATTTCACCTCACAAATTATTTTCAAAAGTTATTATTAAACGGAAAAATCCGTTAAATACAATTTACATACCGCCGAAACCTTTCGGTCCGCCGAGTTTTGAAGGGTCGAATGTATTAGGGTCAATGCCGAGATTGTTTCCACCGAGTCCTTTAAGAAGTCTGCGGTTTTTACCCTTTCCGCCGTTCATCTGCTTAAACATTTTCTTCATCTGTTCATACTGTTTAAGCAAACGGTTTACATCTTCAACCTTCATACCGCAACCTGCAGCAATACGCTTTTTACGCGATGCATTTATAATTTCCGGCTTAGCGCGTTCTTTTTTAGTCATTGAATAAATAATAGATTCAACTCTTACCAGCTGTTTATCATCGACATCGGCGTCTTTAAGCTGTTTGCCGACACCCGGTATCATACCAAGCACCTGTTTGAGCGGACCCATTTTTTTAATCTGTTGAAACTGTGCCAAAAGGTCGTCTAAATCAAATTTATTCTGCTTTAATTTTTTCTCAAGCTCTGCAGCATGCTTTTCATCAAGCGCATTTTCGGCTTTTTCAATAAGCGACATTACATCGCCCATACCGAGAATTCTTGAAGCCATTCTGTCAGGATGAAACTCTTCAAGGTCTGAAAGCTTTTCACCTGTACCGACAAACTTAATCGGCTTGCCTGTAACCTCTCTTACAGAAAGTGCCGCACCGCCTCTTGTATCACCGTCAAGCTTTGTCAAAATAACACCGCTGATTTCAAGTGTTTCATTAAAGCTTTTTGCAACATTAACTGCGTCTTGACCTGTCATTGAGTCAATTACAAGTAAAATCTCATTAGGCTCTGCAACTGCAACAATGCGTTTTAACTCATTCATCAGCTCTTCATCAATATGAAGTCTGCCCGCAGTATCAAGAATAACATAATCATGACCGTAATCGCGTGCGTGCTTAATAGCCTCTTTCGCTATTTTTTCAGGTTTTTCGGTGCCCATTTCAAAAACCGGAACACCAACCTGTTCACCGACAATTTTTAACTGTGATATAGCCGCAGGTCTGTAAATATCACAAGCAACAAGCATAGGACGGTGACCTTTTGATTTAAGCCATTTACCGAGCTTTGCCGAATGAGTAGTTTTACCGGAACCCTGCAAACCGCACATCATAATTACGGTAGGAATTTTTGAAGATGTATTAAGACGGCTGTTTTCACCGCCCATTAAAGCGGTTAACTCCTCATTAACAATTTTTATAACCATTTGAGCAGGAGTAAGGCTTTCCATAACCTTTTCACCGATACATCTTTCGGTTACTTTATTGGTAAAATCCTTGGCAACCTTATAGTTTACATCGGCTTCAAGCAATGCCAAACGAACTTCACGCATTGCGCTTTTTACATCATTTTCTGAAAGTTTTCCTTTTGAACGCATCTTTTTAAATGCCGCACCGATTTTTTCAGACAAACCCTCAAATGCCAAGATTATACCTCCTCTTTATAGATAATACGCTTAATATTTTCAGCGCAGTTTTCAGGACTTTCACCTTTTAAAATCTTATCAGCCTCAAGCCAAATCTGATTAAATCTTTCATTTAATAAAAGCTTTTCTTCAAAGTTGACAAGCTGGTCTTTAGCGCGCTTTACAATATCATAAACGCCCTGTCTGGTGATACCCTCGTTTTCTGCTATTTCCGCAAGCGATAAATCATCATTATAATAGTATTCAAGAAAAGCTCTCTGCTTTTCAGTGAGCAATCCTCCGTAAATATCAAGAAGCGAAGAAAAATTTAAGTTTTTTGAACTCAATTCTGTCACTCCCATCTTACCTTGCAAAGTATTTTTCCTTTGCACCTATGCAATTATATACAAAAACCTTCATTTTGTCAAGTGTTTTTAAAGAATTTTCTTTTTTATTCTGTTACTGTATAAACTTCAAGCACAAAAAACACTTTACATAATATAAAAAGTATGTTAGAATATTGTGTAAACTAAATTAGGAGTTGATTCTTTTGGCAGAATTTTTGAATTATAAAGGCAAGCCGTTAGTTCGCTGCGGCGATACACTCTATTACGGAAATATGGAGGATAAATTCGTTATTCAGCTGACAATTAAAGACAGCGAAAAAGACGGCGACATTACATCGGCAAAAACTATACTTGTTCAACTGCTTGATACAGATACTTCGCTTGATCCTAAAAAAAGAATTATCAAAAAAAGCGAAAAACAAGGACTTTACAATGCAATGGACATCGGCGCAATTTGGCTTGAGCGTGCATTAGCTGAAAAATAAAAAAAGACATCCGATCGGATGTCTTTTTTTATTTCAATCTGTAAGCATTAAAAGCGAGTCCTCGTCAATATCAGGCTGTAAAGCACAATTTATTGAATGAGAAATCAACCTCGCTGAATGAGAAATCAGCAAATCTATCTCTTTAGGTGTAACTATCATAGCCGAAGCGCCCTGATACTCAATCTCATTATCAGCAATATCATTAACCAAAGTGTTTGCATCAACCACCGTAGGCACGCCGATTGATATTACAGGCACTCCAAGCGTTTTTTTGCTTAACTCATTACGCGAATTTGCAACCCCGCCGCCCGGAATAATTCCTGTATCGGCAATCTGTATTGTTCTGCCAAGTCTTGAAAGCTTTCGAGATGCAAGCGCGTCAACTGCTATTACAAAATCAGGGTTTGTTTTATCAATAACCGCTCTGATAATCTCTCCCGTTTCAATTCCGGTTTGTCCTAAAACACCGGGTGAAATTGCAGTTACACTGCGAAGATTATCAAATCCTATCATTTTTGCAAGTTCTTCGCCGATGTGCCTTGTAGCAAGAATATGTGAAATGCAATCAGGTCCTAATGCGTCAGGTGTAATGTGACTGTTGCCTATTCCGCAAACCAAAGCCGAGCCATTCGGCAAAATTTTTTCAAGCTCACCCGCAACTACTTTTGCCAGATTTTTATCCACCATTTCACCTGTGTCAAGTTTTTCGGTTTCAATTGTAATATAGTTTCCCTTAGGCTTTTGAATAGCCGCTTCACCAGTTTTATTCAACACCTCAATTGCAGTAATTTTAACATTGTCAACAGTATATTCATCTACTTTTAAGCCGTCGTCGGTATGCGGCGAAACTTCTCTGCGCTCTATCGCAAGGTCAGTACGAAAATTAATTTTAACCACTTCTTTTCTGTTTGTTTTATATTAACATACCCATAATAATCAGTGATTATTTTTCAAAAAAAAACAAAATCAGTAAGCTTATTTCAAAAAAAGCAAAAAAACTCTTGCTTTTTTTACAAAAAAGTGTTATTATAGTTCGTGCAGATTATCAAAATACCGTTTAAGGTAAATATTTTAAGGAGGTGTCCTGATGCCTAATATTAAATCAGCTAAAAAAAGAGTTAAAGTTACAGCTACAAAAACAGAGCGTAACAAAGCAATGAACTCAGCACTTAAAACTGAAATTAAAAAAGCTAATGCAGCAATCGCTTCAAACGCTGACAACAAAGCAGAGCAGGTTAAAATCGCAGTTACCGCTATTGACAAGGCTGCAGGCAAAGGCTTGTTGCATAAAAACAATGCTGCAAGAAAAAAATCAGCACTTGTTACAAAACTCAACAAAGCGTAATTTAAAACAAAAATTAAGAGGATTGAAGTTTTTCTTCAATCCTCTTTTTATTTCATTATTTAATAAATAAATGAGTATCTTGTGCGATATTGCTTAGGTGAAATACCTTTTTTCTTTTTAAATAAATGATAAAAAGTCGAAAGATTCTCAAAACCGCTTTCAAGCGCAATATCAATTATATCAAGATATGTAGTTGTAAGCATAGCGGCAGCGTGTTCAATACGCAAATCATTAAGATAAGCACCTATCGTCTGCCCTGTTGCCTCTTTAAAAAGTCGGCTTAAATGTTCGCGCGATTTGCCCGAACGCTTTATAACTTCACTTGTTTTAAGAGAGTAAACCTCTCTTTTGGTAAGCGAATCATAAAACTCATCAAACCAAGCCGGCGTTTTTATCAAAAATTCCTGATTATTCATATCAGCTTATTTTACAATATAACCTTCTTTAACGCCAAATGCTGCATTGCTTTCATCAGTATCAATATGCATAGCAAGTGCAAAATTATCGTTTACTCTGACAACAACATCTTCAAAAATGCATCCGCGGTCAGCAGATTCAGCTTTAACGCTTACAATCTGTTTATCCTCTACGCCGAATTTTTCTGCATCAGCAGGAGTCATATGAATATGTCTTTTAGCAACAATAACTCCCTCGACAATTTCAACCTCGCCGCAAGGGCCTACCAATTTGCAACCCGGTGTTCCTGCAACATCGCCGGACTCGCGAATAACGCCTGCAATACCGATTGAACGCGCGTCAGTCGCTGAAAGCTCAACCTGATCTGCTTTTCTTGTAGGGCCTAAAATTGTAGCGGTTAATTCACGCTTTGGACCTATTACTCTGACTTTTTCTTCGCAGGCAAACTGACCGGGCTGTGACAAATCTTTTTTATTTGTAAGAGTATGTCCTTTACCGAAAAGTGTCTCAAGTGTTTCTTCGCAAACATGTACGTGTCTTGCAGAAGTTTCAATAATAAACTTATCCATTTTTATTTTCTCCTTAAATTTAATCTTTTATAATTTTACTCCTTTTCTTTAAATTTTTCAACTGTTTTAATAAAAAATTCGATTGATTTTTACTGTAAAGTGTGGTTAAATTTAATTAAAGCTGATTTTTATCTTAAAGAAGGAATGATAAATATGAAAATTGCAGTAGTAACCGGTGCGAGTTCCGGTATCGGAACTGAATTTGTTAAAAAGCTTCAGAAATGTACTGAATTCGAACAAATTTGGATTATTGCCAGAAGGAAAGAACGACTTTTGGACTTGGAACTTAAATACGGTGAAAAAATTGTTCCGATAGCGCTTGATTTAACAATCGCCGACGATCTTAATAAATTTGAATGTATATTAAAAGAAAAAAATCCTGATATTCATCTGCTGATTAACTGTGCAGGTTTCGGACGATTCGGTAAATATGATCAAATTGCAATAAACGATTCAATGAAAATGATTGACCTTAATTGCAAAGCTTTAGTTTATATGTCGGAAATCTGTATTCCTTATATGACCGACGGTTCAAAAATTATTGAAGTAGATTCCATTGCAGCTTTTCAGCCTATACCTTATCTAAATGTCTACGGTGCCACCAAAGCTTTTGTTATGAACTATTCTTTAGCGCTTGACAAAGAGCTAAAAAGCAAAAATATCCGTGTCTTTGCACTTTGCCCCGGATGGACTAAAACCGAGTTTTTCAATGAATCAGGAAATGAAAACGGAGCGGTTACAAAATTCAATAAATGGTTTACAGCCGAGCAGATTGCGGATTACGCGCTTAAAAAAATCAGTAAAAGCAAAAAGGTTTTACTGATACCAAGCTTTTATAATAAGGTGCAGGCGATTCTTGTGAAATTCGCATCAAAAAACTTTACAATGAACGTTTGGCTCAAACAACAAAAGCATAAATAAAGGAGAATAAGCATGGACAGAATAGCATCATTTTGTGTTGACCACACAAAGCTCGAAAAAGGCATTTATGTTTCGCGCATAGACGGAGATATTACAACTTATGATATAAGAATGAAAAAACCTAATGTTGAAGAAGTGCTTGACAACGGCGCTATTCACACAATTGAGCATTTGTTTGCTACTTATGCAAGAAACTGTGAATACAAAGACCATGTTATATACTTCGGACCTATGGGTTGCAGAACAGGTTGTTACTTTTTAACAAGAAATCTCGATAATGCCGTTGTTTTGCAAATTATTAAAGACGCTTTTTCTTTTATTGCAAATTTTGAAGGTGAAATTCCCGGTTCAACTGCTGTTGAATGCGGAAACTATCGTGACCATAATTTAGCGCTTGCAAAAGAAGAAGCGGAGAAAATGGTAAAAATTTTGAAACCTCTCACCGTGGAAAATATGCAGTATATGTAATTTTTATTATCTAATATGTTGAAAATTATGTTAAAATGTTCAAATTAATTATATAATCATACAAAATACCTTTAAAAAGGTTGCAATTTTGTTACTTTTGAATTATAATCGTATTCAGATTGTTACATTTTTGTAACCATCATTCTGTGAGTTTCACAGAAAAGAAAGGTGTTTTTATGAAAATATTAAAGGCAAAAAACAATGCGGTTGTTTTTTTAAAAAAGCAATACGGGTTTTTTAGCAAAATATTCAATAAAGAAAAAACCTCATCAATCAAAAAGAAAAGCATAATAATAAGTATTTGTATGATTGCGGCTTTTCTTTTACCTGTATTCCCGTTTTCAACACTTACTTTCGCTTATGAAGTAAAATACAATAACTTGTCATTGGGATTTGTTTCGGAAGAAAGTGTTATCAAACAAGCAGAAACTCTTGTCAACGAACAGATGCCTGAAAAGATTTCAAAATCAACAGAATATAACTTTACTCTCATTCCTACAAATGCATTAAACAATGCAACAGAGATTTCCGAAAGAGTCATTAATAATACAAATGTCATTAAAGCTTACGGAATCTTTGCAGACGGAGTATGTCTTGTAGCAAGCAAAAGCAAAACATTATTACTAAATGCATTGGAATATTATCAGAGTGATGTTTTCAGCAAATCAAAAGGCGACATTGCATTATTTGATAAAAACATAGAAGTAAAAGAATGTTTGAGTTTTGGCGGAAAATTAGCCGGTTTTGATGAAATTCTTTCAATTATCAAATCAAAAATTAAAGTTAATATCGGTGTTTATTCAACTAAAACAACCGAAACAGACTATAAAGTCATCGAAAAAAAAGACAGCTCGATTTACAAAGGCGTTACAAAGGTAATTACCAAAGGTCAAAAAGGCATCACTAAAACCTCATTAGTCACTTTTTATCAAGATAACAAAAAAGTTTATTCAAAAATTCTTGATGAAAAAACTACAAGCAAAGTTAAAGATGAAGTAGTTTTAATAGGTACAAAAGAATTGCCTAATGTTAAAATTAAAAAAGGTGCAAAATATGTTTGGCCTATCATTGAAGGTGCTTCATGCCATATAAGCAGCGGATTCGGCACAAGAAGCGGAAAGTTGCATAAAGGTATTGATATAATCGCTGCAAAAGGCACAGAAATAATCGCCGCTATGGACGGAAAGGTTACCAGAGCATCTTGGTTTGAATCATACGGATATTGCATCGATATATTGCATAATGACGGTACATTAACAAGATACGCTCATTGTTCTGAGCTGATTGCTGAAAAAGGTGATACGGTTGTTGCAGGACAGATAATTGCAAAAGTCGGCTCAACAGGACGCTCAACTGCTAATCACCTGCATTTTGAAGTCAGACCGAACGGCGGCAATCCTATTAATCCATGCAAATATGTAAAAAAATAATTTGAATAAACATAAAGCAGACGCATTTAATAGTTGCGTCGGCTTTTTTGTTGCCTTATAAACACCTATTTTTTCTTAATAGGAACTTGGATTTCAGTTAACCATTCTTCAACATTATCTTTATTCCAGATGCCGTCAATATAACATTCTCTTGGAAAATCCACTATTTCATAGTTGTTTTCTTCAATGTATTTCATAATAATGCTGTATGATTTTCCTAAATTTTCATAAGCGCCTTTATGATAAATGCAAACCGCCTGAACAGGCTCCAAATTCATAAATTTTATTGTGTCATTATCTTTACCCATTTTGGTTACTGCCTGAGCATATCTGATTTTCATATCTTGTTCTTTATACTCACCGTCTAAATAATTAATATAACAATAATCAGGCACCGCGCACTTCATATCAGGATTTGTTGAAAGGCATTCGTCGCGCGAAGATAAAATAAAATCTGTTATACCGCTGAAATCTTTTACTATTCCCTCTTTGTAATAAATAATGCAAGACGGTAAATCTTTTAAAATAATTTCGTTATTCATATTCTGTTCCTCCAGTAAATAATTTAGTTTAGAAAGTTCAGAATTATATAAAATAAGCTCATCTTGTATTTCTTGCTTTCTCTTTAAAAGCAGCTGTTTCATATCATGCCCGTCTAATATTCTTTTAATATCTTTGATTGAAAGCCCTACCTGCCTTAATGATATTATTTTAGATAAATCTACTAATTGACTTGTTTCATAGTATCTGTAACCGGTATTTTGATCTATGAAAGAAGGTATCAGCAATTCTTCTTTTTCATAATATCTTAATGTTTTTATAGTTGTTTTTGAAAGCGTTGAAAATTCTCCTATTTTATACACATTCTTACCTCCTTGATTTATTTATACATCATTCCCTAAGGGGAGAGTCAAGTGCTTTTTTAAAAATTTTAAATAAATGTATAGAGCGCGGCCATTGCGGTCGCCCACATTCACAGAGTTAACTCCTGACATACAGTCGCCGAATTCACGCCCTCCATGATTATGACCGAAGCCGCGATAAACACACAGGCCGACCGACAAACATCATAATCACTATGTTTGTCAGTTTACATAATTTTCACGTGTCCCAAAACTCGTCAAAACGGAACCTTTGCGCGCCCCCTACCAAAAAATCCGAGATCACAATAAATGTGAGACTCGGATTTTTGGTTTTTTATAGCTTTTTTAAATTTCTTTCAGTTTCGTCAAAATCGGTTTTATGCTTGATGAATAATAATTCAATGCAAACGACCTGTTGTAATAACAGATGAAATATTCTCTTGAATAAAGCTTTGAACCGCTTTTTTCGCCGTAATCAAGTACAACACAGGCATTTCCGTTTTTATCATAACCTCTGTATGCATGAAAAATAATTAATGTTCTATTATTAGGCAATGAGCTTTTAATCTTGGCCTTGGCGACATTTACAAGTCTTTTTGCGGCAGTAACCGTTACATTTACGGTATATGTAATGTTATCTTCATATTTTGTAAAAGAAACATTTCCCTTTGAAACACCTTTAACTGAATTTTTCAAAGTTTTTGCTACTGAAGTGTTTGAAGAAGTCCATTGAACTCGTTTGCCGTTAAGCTTTGGTAATTTTTTTGTTGTATTTTTAAAAACATTAATATTTGTTTTATTTACATAGATTGAACAAACCGCCTGTTTGCCGCTTTTAAGTCTCGCGATAAGAGTAGTTTTACCCATACCAACCGCTTGAACCCGTCCGTATTTATTAACTGTTGCAACATTTGTATTGGTTGATGTCCAAACAACCCCTTTAGCATTTGAGCCTGAAGGAGATTTCACAAGCACGGGTTTTATTTTTGTACCGTAATCCATATAATAAATGTTTTGAGCAAAAGACAAATTCTTTAAATACTTGGTTTTATCTTTTATCAAAAGCTTATAGCTTCCTTTATCATATGTACGGTTATAAATGCTGAAAACATAATTTCCTTTTGACAGCGTTATACTTTTTTGAAGTTTTGTTACATTTACAGAACTGAAAATTGTATTCAGCTTATTATCATAAAGATAAAAATCCGATTTTTGCATTCCGGAATAACTTATACTTATTCTTTTACTTTCATTTAAAATAAGCTCATAATAAATTCCGCCCCAGTAATCCTCCAACTCACCGCTGACCTCTTTACCAATCTCAATCTTCGGATAATTAAAAGCAGAAGCGTTAGGAGAATGAGCAAAATTACCGACAATCAAAACAAGCGATAAAAATGCAATTAATATTTTAGAAATCTTATTTTTCATATTATCAATCATCCTCCTTTTTTATAATTTTATCTATTTACTAATCAGTAATTTAATTAAGTTCATCAAGTGTTAAAGAATAGCTTTCAAAAAACTCTTTCATAAAAATATCAGCTTCTTCACAATTTAATTTAACAATTGCATCATAACAGGTCTCTCTCGCTTTTTTAAACTCAAGATTGCCCATTTTAAGCTCTTCTTCGCATTTGATTAAAGCTGAAATCTTGTCAGCGGCTTTAATAATTTTATTTAGAGATTCATCATAAAACAAAATCTTTCTATAATCATCTCTAAGGTCATCCGGCAACATTAAAAGCAATTTTTCACAAGCATTTGCCTCAATATCTTTATAAGCGGATTTTATCTCACTGTTAAAATATTTAATCGGAGTCGGCATATCACCGGTTATAATCTCACTTGCGTCATGATAAAGAGCAGCAACAGCAGCCTTTTCAGCATTATAATTTTTGCCGAGCCGTTTGTTTCCGATAAGGCAAAGAGCATGAGCAATAATGCTGACCTCATGTGAATGCACCGAAAGCGACTCATACGAAGTATTTCGCATAAGCGACCAGCGATTTATAAATTTCATACGCGAAATAAACGCAAAAAATTTGCTCATAAACTTTGTTCCTTTTCAATTAAAATTCAAAAATCTTAACAGCGTTTTCACTTGTTACTTTTAAAACTTCAGAAACTGAAACGCCTTTGATTTCAGCAATTTTTTCAGCAATATAAATAATATAGTCAGAACGGTTGCACTTGCCTCTGAAAGGTACAGGCGTCATATAAGGTGCATCTGTTTCCAACACCAGCTTTGAAAGCGGAATCTCTTTTACCACATTCGGCAAAACGCGAGCATTTTTAAAAGTTAATGCTCCGCCGATGCCGAGATACATTCCCAGCTTAATTATTTCTTTTGCCATTTCAACAGAACCCGAAAAACAATGAATAACGCCCTTAGGCTTATACTCTTTGAGTATTTCCATTGTATCGGCATGGGCCTCACGGTCGTGATAAGTTATAGGAAGCCCAAGCTCATTGGCAAGTGAAATCTGCTTTTTAACAATATCAAGCTGTGTTTCACGCGATGAATCATCGTAATAATAATCAAGACCGATTTCACCGATTGCCACTGCCTTTTTATGACCTGCCAAACGCTCAAGCCTATCTCTGTCCCAGTTTTGACCCGAAGTTTCATGCGGATAAATTCCGACTGCGGCATAAAGCATTTCATATTTATCGCAAAGCTCTAAAACCTTTTCGGCGTTATCATAATTTACCGCACAGGTAATAATTTTTTCCACGCCGTTTTGCTTCATTTCAGAAAGAATATCGGCTAAATTATCGTCAAACCGCTCATCATCATAATGAGCATGTGTATCAATTATCATCTTATTTTTGCACCGACCGGCAAGCCTTCAGGGAAAATTACCTTAACTCCGTCTTCTGTATCGGCGGCAAGTATCATACCGCAGCTTTCAACACCGCAAAGCATTGCAGGCTTTAAATTTGCAACAACTACAACATTTTTACCGATTAAATCTTCAGGCTTATAATACTGTGCAATTCCCGACGCAACAATTCTATCGTTTCCGCTTCCGTCATCAAGAGTTAATTTAAGAAGCTTTTTAGCGCGTTTTACAGGCTCGCAATCTTTTACCTTAGCAACTCTAAGATCAATTTTAGCAAATTCATCAATTGAGATTTCATCTAAAAACGCAACTGCCTGAGGTTTTTCTTGTTCTTTTTTAGCTTCAGCTACTTGCTTTTCAATAATGGCATTTAATTCTTCAATTTCTTTTTCAGCGTCAATTCTAGGGAATAAAACCTCGCCTTTTTTAACAGTAACTGTTGCAGGTAAAACGCCGAATTTGCCTGCGTTCTCATAAGTTATATCATCGTCTGTAGCTCCGATTTGTTCAAAAATCTTCGGCATTGTCGAAGGCATAAACGGGCAAAGAAGTGTTGTAGCAATACGAATTGCTTCAAGCAAGTTATAAAGTACCTGTGCGAGTCTTGGCTTATTCGCTTCGTCCTTTGCAAGTACCCAAGGAGCAGTTTCATCAATATATTTATTTGCTCTTGAAACAACCTTGAAAATTTCAATCAAACAATTGTTAAGTTGAGTTTCATCAATAAAATTATCACATTTATCACGCAATGATGTGCAAACACTGATTAAATCATCATCAAATTCGCCCGACTGCTTTTCTTCAGGCAAAGTACCGCCGAAATATTTTTCAACCATAGCAACAGTACGCGAAACCAAATTTCCGAGTCCGTTAGCAAGGTCGGTATTGATACGGTTAATCATAATCTCATTTGAAAATGAGCTGTCAGCGCCGAGCGCCATCTCACGCAAAATATGATAACGAATCGCATCTGCACCGTAACGCTCACCTAAAACAAACGGGTCAACAACATTACCGATTGATTTTGACATTTTCTGACCGTTAAAAGTAATCCAGCCGTGAACAGCAAGATGTTTTGGCAACGGCAAGTCAAGCGCCATAAGCATTGCCGGCCAAATAATAGCGTGAAAACGCATAATATCCTTTGCTACCATATGAACATCGGCAGGCCAAAATTTATCATAATCATTAAATTTTTCATTAGCGTAACCGAGCGCCGAAATATAGTTTGAAAGCGCGTCAATCCAAACATAAACAACATGTTTTTCATCAAAAGTTACAGGAATACCCCATTTAAATGAAGTACGCGAAACACACAAATCCTCAAGACCCGGTTTTATAAAATTATTTACAAGCTCAACCGCACGGGTTTTAGGCTGCAAATAATCTGTTTCGGTTAAAAGCTTCTCAATGCGGTCGGCAAAAGGAGCCATTTTAAAGAAATAAGCCTCTTCTTTTGCTTCAATAACCTCACGGCCGCATTCAGGACATTTTCCGTCAACTAATTGGCTTTCGGTCCAAAAAGACTCACAAGGGGTACAGTATTTTCCTGAATATTCGCCTTTGTAAATATAGCCTTTATCATAAAGTGCTTTAAATATTTTCTGAACTGTTTCAACATGATAATCATCAGTTGTTCTGATATATCTGTCATAGCTGATATTCATATAGCTCCAAAGCTTTTTGAAAACTTCAACAATTTCGTCAACATACTGTTTAGGAGTTATACCTTTTTCTTTTGCTTTTTCCTCGATTTTCTGACCGTGTTCATCAGTACCGGTCAAAAACATTACATCATATCCCTGCATTCGTTTGTAGCGAGCGATTGAATCGCAGGCAACGGTTGTGTAGCAATGTCCGATATGAGGATTACCCGATGGATAGTATATCGGAGTGGTGATATAAAACTTTTTTGACATAATGTTTTTCCTCCAAATAAAATATTACATTTTATTATACCTCTAAATCCTTTGAAATTCAAGGCTTTTTAGTAAGATTTTTCCTCGGATCAGAATGGATAAAATATACAAGTTTTAAATCTTAATAAAATTCATAGTTACATTAACACGCAAATGTGATGAAAATTCGATGATTTAAAGTATTACTTAAATATTTTTAGCATTTTATTTTATAAAAAACAGTTGTTTTATAACAATTCAAGAAAAAACTACATATAATAATTACAAATTGATTAATAGTGGTGATTATATGTGTTCTATTTGCGGATTAGTTGACTTTCATAACAAATTAGATAATGCGCTCGAAAAAACGCAGAAAATGGGTAGTGTTATGAAGCATCGCGGAATGGATGACGACGGCGCATTTTGCTTTGATTACGGCGCGTTTCAGCACAACCGTCTTGCAGTTATGGATCCCGAAAACGGCAAACAGCCGATGAGCGCAGTAAAAAACGGAAAAGAATATACAATAGTTTATAACGGCGAAATATACAACTGTGATGAACTTAAAAAAGACCTTTGCGATAAAGGTGTAAAATTCAAAACCAATTGCGATACAGAAGTGGTTTTATATACTTATATTTACTATGGCGAAAAATGTGTTGAAATGCTGAACGGAATTTTTGCTTTTGCGATTTATGACGGACAGAACAACATTTTTTTAGCTCGCGATCGTTTCGGAATAAAGCCGTTTTTTTATTCGCTTTACGACAGCACATTTGCCTTTGCCTCTGAAATCAAAGCCTTGCTGACGCTTCCTGAAATAAAACCGATTATTGATAAAAGAGGAATCTGGCAGCTTTTATTCTTATCTCCGATAACACTTGAAGGGCAAACGGTTTTTAAAAATATTTTTGAAATAAAGCCGGGATATTGCGGATTTTTCAATGAAAAAGGCTTATCTCTTTACAAATACTTTGAATTAACACCCGAAAAGCTTGATGTTACTCCCAACGAAGCCGCAAAAGAAGTAAAGCGTCTGCTGTGCGATACTGTTTCTCGTCAGCTCAATTCCGATGTTCCGCTTTGCACATTCCTTTCCGGCGGGCTGGATTCCTCGGCGCTTTCTGCTATTGCCTCAAGAGAATATATAAAAAAAGGAAGAATTTTATCAACATACTCTTTTGAATATGAAGATAACAAGAAAAACTTTAAACAGTCGCTTTTTCAACCACAGGGTGATGATGAATTTGCTTGTTATTTAGCCGAAAAATTAGGCACCGATCATACAGTTCTAACCGTTCCTACAAAAACCGTAGCCGATTATCTGACCAAAGCGGTTTATCACCGTGATTTTCCGGGTCAGGCGGATATTGACTCGTCACTTCTCTACTTCTGCGAAGAAGTAAAGAAGAATCATACCGTAGCTATGTCGGGTGAATGCTCTGATGAAATTTTCGGCGGATACCCTTGGTTTTACCGTGAAGAAATGCTTTATTCAAACTTCTTTCCGTTTGTTCATGATCCGTTTGCGCGAATCAAATTATTTAATAAAAACAAAACCTACGCAGACGAAGGCTACGATTATATGTCTAAAATCTACCGCAATGATATAAATTCGGTTAAATGTCTTGAAACTGATTCAAACGCAACAAAAACTGCAAGAGTTGCAACAATTCTCTCGGTAAAATATTTTATGACAAATCTGCTTGAACGCAAAGACCGAATGAGTATGGCTTCATCTCTTGAAGTGCGAGTGCCTTTTGCCGACCACAGACTGGCTCAGTTTGTTTATAATGTGCCTTGGGAAATCAAATTTGAAAACAATGTTGAAAAAGCTCTTTTGCGTAACGCTATGACAGATTTTCTGCCGAATAAGATTTTATGGCGTAAAAAATCACCTTACCCGAAAACCCATAACCCAAAATACGAGCAAATTGTAACCGAAATGCTTGAAAACCGAATAAAAAGCGGCAGCATTCTATCGGAAATCCTTGATTTTGATGTATATGATTCATTGAAAAAACAAGAAAATATAACCTGGTTTGGACAGTTGATGGCAAAACCGCAATTGTATGCATGGCTTATTCAACTTGATTACTTTTTAAGCGAATACGATTGCATTATTGAATAATCATTAGTAATTTTTAATAAATTAGCACCAATTAATTTGGTGCTTTTTATTATTGTAAAGATTAACAAAATATGATATATTTATTATATAAATTTAAGGAGATATTGATTATGAAAAAAATTATTTGTTTGATTTTATCGATAGTAATAATGCTGTCTGTTTCTTTTACCGGTGCAAGCGTTTTAGGCGCTGAAATTATGTTCGGTGATGTAAACGACGACGGCGTTGTTAATATGAAAGATATGCATTTGTTAAGGCAACGCATTGCTAAAGTTGTAGGTAACTCGGCTATTAACCGTGATAATGCAGATATAAACGGCGACGGAACCATAAATGCTGTTGACGCCTCAAAATTAAGAAAGCACCTCGCAAAAGTAGAAGTTTTGGAAGCCAGTTCAACTTTCACAATGGATAGCATGACCGACTGTATGAATTTAGTAGGCAGAGCTGTTATGGAGGAGTCCTCTATTCTTCTTTCACAAACCGCAAGCGGTTTTAAATTTACAGCAAATTGCAGCGGCGATATCATTCTTTACCTTACAACTGCGGGAAATGCAAAAGTTGATGTTATAGTAGATGATGACTATAAGAATGTTACTACTATTGATGTAAATGCACAAAAGCAGAAATATCAGGCTGAACTCGGTCTTAAATCAGGTGAACATACTATCACTGTTTTAAAAGCTACCGAATGGTCGCAAAATAATCTTGTAACAATAAATAAAATAACTATTTTCGGCGAAAAAGGCACTGAAAAACCGCAAGAAAAACCGCTTAAAATAGAATTTTACGGTGATTCAATAACAAGCGGTTACGGTAACTTAACTTACAACGGTCAGACCAGCGCAGGTGAATGGACCTGGCAGGACGGCGGACAGACTTATGCAACCTTTGTTTCAAATATTTTAAATGCAGATTTTGCAGTTGCTTCCGCATCCGGTCACGGTGTGCTCGGTAATTACAGCAAGCTCGGCGTAGGCACTTATAAGAATTACTTTGACTATTCAATAGTAAAAAGCACAAGCGACCTTTCACAAAATACCAAATGGTCGGTTACCGATTATGACGCTGACTTGATTGTTATCAACTTCGGTACTAATGACTATTCAAGAGACCGTGAAAACATAAACACAGAAGATTTTGAACTCGAATGCAGTTCTATAATTGAAAACATGCACGAAGCTAACCCTGACGCTGAAATTCTTTGGGTAATCGGTATGAATTCTGTTCCGCAAAATGCAAAAATTGTTCAAAGTCTTAAAACTCTTGCAGAAAACTATACATATCTTAACTTCTATCATTCCGCAGCAAGACAAAGCGGAGGAGACAGCCATCCGAACATTGAAAACCATTGGGAATTAGCAGGATATTTGTCAGACTATATTAAAGAAACTTATCCGCAGTTTTTTGAAACAGACGCAAATTAAACAACCACAATTATATGCGAATGATTTTTAAAAAAAGCTTGACAAATAATTAGTGTTGTGTTATTATATTAGCACTGTCCGTTCTAAAGACAGCAGGTGAGAAGTTATTCTCGTAAGTTTTACCGCCTGCCGAGGAAAGGTGCACTGATTAATAATTTGTGTATTTTTATGCCTTTCCGTATATTTTTACGGAAAGGTTTTTCTTGTTTTTTGATAAACTTTAAACGAACAGTTTAAAATTTATTCGGAGGTGAATTGTTTTGCCAAGTACAGCTGTTTTAGAACAGAAGAAACAGGTCGTTGCTGAACTTACTGAAAAGCTTAAAGCTTCATGTGCAGGTGTAGTTGTTGATTACAAAGGTATCTCAGTTGCTGATGATACAGTTCTTCGTAAATCTCTTCGTGAGGCAGGCGTTGAATACTTTGTAGTAAAAAACTCATTGCTCGGTTTTGCAGCTGATGAAGCAGGCCTCAGCGGTTTAAAAGATGTTCTTGAAGGAACAACCGCTATTGCTTTGAGCGCTGATGATTATGTTTCTCCTGCTAAAATTCTTAATGAGTTTGCTGAAAAAGCAGAAGGTTACTTTGAAATCAAATCCGGTTTCATGGACGGCGAAGTAGTAGGTGTTGATAAGGTTAAGAGTCTTGCTAAGCTTCCATCAAAAGAAGGTCTTATTGCAAAAGCTCTCGGCAGCTTGAAAGCTCCTATCTGCAACCTCGTTTATGCTCTTAATGCTATTAAAGACAAGGCTGATGAAGAGCAGAGCGCTTAATTTATTAAGCATTTCCCGCACTTGATGTATAAGTGCAAAAATTTTCATAATGCCTTAAAGGCAAAAATTTATTAAAAAAATACATTTTGGAGGAAAAATAAAATGGCTTCAGAAAAAATTACAAAATTTATTGATGATGTTAAAGCTCTTTCAGTTTTAGAGCTTGCTGAGCTCGTAGAGGCTCTTGAAGAAGAATTCGGCGTATCAGCTGCTGCTCCTGTAGTAGTTGCAGGTGGTGCTGAAGGCGGCGCTGCTGCTGAAGAAAAATCAGAATTTGATGTTATTCTTGCATCAGCAGGTGCACAGAAAATCGCTGTTATCAAAGCAGTTAGAGAAGCAACAGGTCTTGGTCTTGCTGAGGCTAAAGCACTCGTTGACGGCGCTCCTAAAGCAGTTAAAGAAGGCGTTTCTAAAGATGACGCTGAAGCTCTTAAAGCTAAGCTTGAAGAAGCAGGCGCAACTGTTGAACTTAAGTAATTTAAGTTTATTAAAAAATCAAACAGACATCAACCAATTGGTTGATGTCTGTTTTTTGTTTTTATAATTGCGAATTTAATCAGAAGCTGACTGCTATCGAAATAATGACAACAAACAAAAACGAATAAACTACTGTAGAGATAATTCCACAAATAAACCCTGCGGTTGCCATAGGGCATCTTTCGCCTGTATCTTTTTTACTGAGGTTGGAAAGCACTATCGCCGTAATGCCTAAAGCAAACCAACCAATAAAAAAGCTTACGATACCGCAAACCATAGACCAAAGCGCCATAGAATTATCGCTTTCCTGGGGAACATCCGAATTTACAGTATTATTTGCATAAGGCATTTTAATAGGTTTAACTTCACAACCGCAATTCAAACAAATAACAGCCTCGTCAGCTATTTCTTTTCCGCAATATTTACAGTATCTCATAACACTATAACAAGTTTATCATTGCTATTCCCCAAATAACCAATGCAATGATACCGCATATAAATCCTGCTTTTGCCGGGCCACACATAACCCCATCAGTTTCTTTTTTACTTTGCTGTGCTAAAATCACAGCCGGAATACCCAATGGATACAAGAGCAACACTGCCAAAATACCGAAAATTCTTGCATTCTTCGCTTTCTTCGGTATTACCGACGAAGCAGATTCTTTTTTCTGAACGGCGCAACCGCAACCCGGGCAAACTACTGCCTGATCATTTAATTCTTTTCCGCATTTTTCACAAAATTTCATAAAAAACACTCCTTTAAAATAATTTTGTATAAATTTGTCGAATATCGACTAAATTTATTATACTCAAAGATTGAGTAATTGTCAATACTCAAATATTGAGTATGATAACATTTTTATGGAATACTTTATTATAGAAAGGATTTTGTAAAAATGGATTACAGAACAAGAATGAGAGATATAAGAGAAGACAGTGATTTAACGCAGACCCAGGTAGGAAGAATTATTCACAAATCACAGCAAGGTTATAATCACATTGAAGCCGGCAGAGCCGAGCTTAAAATCGACGATTTAGTTAAACTATGTCGTTTTTATAATGTTTCAGCCGATTATTTTATCGGTCTTACCGATGAAAAAAGACCGCTTAAATAAGTTAATTTAATTTGTTTTAAAAAAGAGTTTTTAATTTTTGTTGACTTTTTATTTTGTTGAGATATAATAAAAATATAAATGAATAGGAGTGATGATAATGGCTGTTGAAAACAATGCTTTATTCAAATTAAGTTACGGACTTTTTGTGCTTTCTGCTCGTGACGGTGAAAAGGATAACGGATGTATCATTAATACCGTTATGCAGGTTACAGAAAAACCGTTAAGAATACAGATTGCAGTAAACAAATCTAATTATACAAACGAAATAATTAAAAAAACAGGTGAATTTACCGTTTCGGTTCTTGACACCTCCGCCCCTTTCTCTGTTTTTGAGAATTTCGGATTTAAAAGCGGTAAAGAAAACGATAAATTTGCTGATTTTAAAGATGTTATGCGTGCAGAAAACGGTGTTTTTTATCTTTCAAAATATTCAAATGCTTTTATTTCTGCAAAAGTTACAGAAACAGTTGAATTTGAAACACATACTGTATTTTTTGCCGAAGTAACCGAGGCAAAAATTCTTTCTGATAATGAATCAATGACATATCAATACTATTTTGATAATGTCAAACCAAAACCTGAAAATAAGAAGAAAAAGGTTTTGTATGTAAAATCTGCGGATATGTTTATGAAGGTGATGAGTTACC
>JBJEIS010000119.1:0-2761 GCA_051877275.1 Acutalibacteraceae bacterium
TTCGCAAATGAAAACCAAAATCCGAAATAAGTATATGGAATATTAATAATCATAAGGGCAAAGCATGCAAATCTGCCGATTTGTTCAACTGTTTCAACTGCTTTATTATGATAATAATTCACAAATGCACTTTTATCAAATACTCCGCATAGAATATTCGGTATCATCATAATACCGACAATTATAAGCCCGTAATAATTAAACCAATTCATAGTTTCCACACTAACCTATCAAATATTTACAAATAAATTCTATCATATATTTTAAACTTTTTCAATAAAAACAAATACTATTGAATAATTTATAAACCTTCTTAAAAAATAAATATAACTAATTTTATTTTAAACTATACTAAATTTGTTGACTTTTGTTTTATGTAGGTATATAATTGTTGTAACAAAGAAAGGATTTTTATATGATTGAAAAAGTTTATATAATCGGCGGCATGAGCTGTGCTGCTTGCAGCGCAAGTGTCGAACGAGTCACAAAACGTATTGAGGGAGTCGAATATTGCTCGGTAAATCTTACAACAAATAAGATGAATGTAACCTTTACCGATGAAAATATCGAAGAAAAAATTATTAAAGCGGTTGAAAAGGCCGGTTTTACAATAAACGAGGAAAAACCGCAAAACCAGCCGACTGAAAAACCTAAAAAATCCAAAAGTTCCGCACCCATAATAACCTCATTTGTACTTTGTTTTATACTCCTCTACTTCTCTATGGGACATATGGTAGGTTTACCTGTTCCTGAAATAGCAAATCCGGAAAAGTATCCTTATAATTTTTCAATTATACAGATGCTTCTTACTGTTCCTATTATGTTTATAGGCAGAAAATTCTTCATAAACGGTTTTAAATCTTTATTCTTACTACATCCTAATATGGATACTTTAGTAGCCATCGGCAGCAGCGCATCATTTTTATACAGTTTATATATTACTTTTACAATTCCGTTTTCACATCATAATATCGCGCATGAGCTTTATTATGAATCCGCCGCGGTTGTACTGACCTTTATAATGCTCGGCAAATTTTTAGAAAACCGAAATAAAGAAAAAACCAAAGATACGATTAATAAACTCTTATCTTTAGCGCCTGATACAGCAATTTTAATAAAAGATGAAAAAGAGATTACAGTTCAAACAAGCGAACTAAAAATTGATGATACTATCATTATTAAACCTGGCGCGAAAATTCCAATTGACTGTGTAGTTTTAAAAGGTGAAAGTTCAGTTGATGAATCAATGCTTACAGGAGAAAGCGTGCCTGTTCACAAGGTATTAGGAGATAATTTAACAGGTGGCAGTTTAAATTGCGACGGTGTTTTGTATGCAAAAGTTACACATATAGGCGAGGATACAACTCTTTCAAAAATCATTAAAATAGTTGAAGATGCACAAGGCAAAAAAGCTCCAATAGCTAAGATTGCAGATAAAGTTTCCGGCGTCTTTGTACCTGCTGTTTTAGCAATTGCAGTAATAACCGCAATTGTATGGATTATTGTTTCAGGTGATACATCACTTACTCTAAAAGCGTTTGTCAGTGTCTTGGTTATTGCCTGCCCTTGTGCTTTAGGGCTGGCAACTCCTACCGCAATAATGGTCGGAACGGGACTCGGCGCAGCAAACGGTATACTGATAAAAAGCGGCGAAGCGCTTGAGAGAGCAAATGACACAAAAATCATAGTATTTGATAAAACAGGCACACTCACAACGGGAAAAATGACTGTTAGTGCTGTTAGTACCAACATAACCGAATCCGATTTTATCAGTCAGCTATCTGCTATTGAATCTCTATCAGAACATCCTGTTGCAAAAGCTATATGTGATTATGCCAAGCAAAAAGATATATCCTATACAAACGATTTTTCAGAATATCAAAACATTTCGGGCAAAGGACTATATGCTTTATGTTATAACGGTGACGAGTATTACTGCGGTAACAAACGATTGCTCAATGAAAACAAAATTTCTACCGATGAATTTGAAAAGTGCGCAGAAAATATGCTTAAACAAGGTAAAACGGTAGTATATCTCTCAAAAAATGACAAAGTAGTAGGAATTGTAGCTGTTTCAGATGTTTTGCGTGAAGAAAGCAAAGAAGTAATCTCTTCACTTAAAAATATGAATATAAAAACAGTTATGCTAACCGGTGACAATCAGTTTTCTGCAAATTATATAGGCAATCAAGTAGGTATCGATGAAGTTTTTAGCCAGGTTTTACCTTCTGAAAAAGCTGAAATTGTTGAAAAACTAAAATCAGAGGGCACAGTTATGATGGTAGGCGACGGAATCAACGATTCCCCTGCTCTCGTTACTGCTGATATCGGTGCTGCCGTTTCAAACGGAAGCGATGTTGCAATTGAATCCGCTGATATAGTTCTAATGAACTCAAATTTAAAATGTGTTTTAAAATCAGTAGTTTTATCAAAGCTGACTATAAGAAATATTAAGCAGAATTTATTTTGGGCATTTCTGTATAACTGTATTGGCATACCGATTGCCGCAGGTGTTCTTTATCCTGCTTTTTCAATACTACTAAATCCAATGTATGCAGGAATAGCAATGTCATTAAGTTCGGTTTGCGTTGTCGGAAATGCCTTAAGATTAAGAACAAAAAAATTAGATAAAGCGAGGTAATTAAGATGAAAATAATTAATGTTGAAGGAATGCATTGTGAGAATTGCGTTAAAAGAATTACAGACGCATTAAATGAAAAAGGGATTAAAAACGAGGTATCACTCGAAAACGGTACAGTCT
>JBJEIS010000120.1:0-2756 GCA_051877275.1 Acutalibacteraceae bacterium
CTTGTGCCGAGGTCAACAGGAGCTTTTGAATAAAGACCGATTTTTGAAAATTCTTCTGCCGAATATCCCATTGCTTTTGCAAATGTTTCAATAAATGAACCGCAGCCCGATGAGCAAGCCTCATTAAGCATAATTGAGTCAATGGAATTGTTATGTACTCTAAAGCATTTTATATCCTGACCGCCGATGTCAAGTATGAAATCAACATTCGGACTGAAATATTTTGCAGCGGTAAAGTGAGCCATTGTTTCAACAATTCCGAAATCAACACCGAAAGCTTTTTTTATAAGCTCTTCACCGTAGCCTGTAACCGCACTGCTTTTTATTGTAATATTATTACCGCATATTTTATATATAGCTTTTAATTGTTCTTTTACAATTTCAACAGGATTACCTTTATTGGAATCGTAATAAGAATAAAGCATTTCATTATTTTCACTCATTAAGAAAAGCTTTGTTGTTGTACTTCCGCAGTCGATACCGAGATATGCGTTGCCCTTATAGCTTTTAGGGTCAGCGGTTTTAACAGTAGCTTTTTTATGACGCTCAATAAATTCGTTATAGTCATTTTCATCGACAAATAACGGAGCGGAATGAGGCATTTCACTTTTCTGGTTTGCCGCATTATCAAGCGCGCTGTAAATTTCATCAAAAGTATATTCCTGAGGCTGTTTTGACGCATAAATTGCAGCGCCCATTGAGACGGAAAATCTGCCGTATTCAGGGAAAAGAGCGTGCTTATCATCAAGCTTTAATGTGTCTTGAAAACGTTCGCGAAGTCCCTTGCAGTAATAAAGAGGACCGCCTAAAAACATAACCTTTCCGTCAATTTTTCTGCCTTGAGCAAGTCCGGCGATGGTTTGGTTTACAACCGCCTGATATATACTCGCCGCAATGTCTGATTTTTGTGCGCCTTGGTTAAGGAGCGGCTGAATATCGGTTTTTGCAAAAACGCCGCAGCGTGATGCAATAGGGTATATTCTTTTATGTGCGAGAGAAAGCGCATCAAGCTCTTCGTTAGTAACATTTAAAAGAGAAGCAATCTGGTCAATAAATGCGCCTGTACCGCCTGCACAAGTGCCGTTCATACGCTCATCAAGACCGCCGTCAAAGAAAATAACTTTTGCATCTTCACCGCCGAGTTCTATTACTACGCTTGTGTCAGGTTCTAACATTCTTACTGTTTCAGCAGTAGCAAATACCTCTTGCACAAAAGGAAGCCCTGCTGCATCAGCCATACCAAGGCCTGCAGAACCTGAAATTGCAAGTTTAATTCTCTTTCCGATTAACAAATCTTTTACTTCGTTTATCATAGATAAAGTTTTTGAACGGACAAAAGAAAAATGTCTTTCATATTTTTCGTATATAACCTCGTTGTTTTCAGCAACAACAATTTTAGCAGTGGTTGATCCGATATCAATACCAAGTAAAATTTCATTAAAATTTGTATTCAATTTGATGTTAGTCATTTTAGACCTCCGGCTTAATGTAATAAAGCACGCTATATTATACTACTTTTTATTTTAAAATTCAACTTTAAAATTAATTTAAGATATTATCAAATTGTAAACAATTCGATAATTTTCGACTTTTATTATTTATTAAAAAACAGCTGAATAATCAGCCGTTTTTTCAGTCTTCAATCAAATCGTCATCTTTGTGTTCTTGAAATACTTTAAAACAAAGTCTTTCCAAATCAGAATAGGTGTTAAGCATTCCGCAATCTCTTCGATAGCCGGAAGCTCCTTTGATTCCGCGCATATAATAAGCGGCGTGCTTTCTTGCCTGGCGCATTGCTGTGCGCTCGTCTTTATATTCAATCATCATTTTAACCTGTTTTAAAAGTGTGAGCATGCGTTCTGAAACAGGCGGATCGGGGATATATCTTGTTTCGTTAAGATATGCGTCTATCTGCTGAAAAATCCAAGGTGCGCCGCATGCGGCTCTGCCGACCATAACAAGGTCACAGCCTGTGTATTCATACATTTTTGCCGCGTCATTTGCGTCGCGTATATCGCCGTTTCCGATGACAGGTATAGAAACAGCCTGTTTAACATCTCTGATTATATCAAGATTAACAGGAGGAGAATACATTTGCGGGCGGGTTCTGCCGTGAACAGTTACCGCTTGTGCACCTGCTTGCTCACAAGTTTTTGCAACTTCGACCGCATTAATGTTTTCATTGTCCCAGCCTGCACGGATTTTTATTGTAACCGGTACCGAAGAAACACTTTTAACCGCTTTTACTATTTCAGCGGCTAATTTAGGGTCTTTCATCAAAGCCGAACCACCGCCGTTGTTTGCGACCTTAGGCGCCGGGCAACCCATATTAATATCAATAAAGTCAGGGGAATATTGCATGGCTTTTTCTGTTGCTGTTTTAAAGCATTCAGGGTCATAGCCGAAAAGCTGAACTCCCATAGGGCGCTCTTTTTCATATACCTCTAAAAACTCTTTTGTTTTGTTACAGCCAAGAGTCAAAGCTTTAACACTTGTTAATTCGCCGACAGTAAAAGCAGCGCCGTAGCCGCGGCAAAGCTCACGCATAGCCCTGTCTGCAACCCCGGCCATAGGAGCAAGACAAGCATTCCCTTTTATCTCTAAATTACCTATTTTCATATATTATTATCCTTGAAATATTAATTATTTTATGGTATAGTATAGCAGAAAAATAAATCCTTTTCAATAATAAATAAAAACACTTGACAAAAATGATGTTTGGTGTTATAATATGCAAGCTTATGATTTCACCGAGC
>JBJEIS010000121.1:0-11563 GCA_051877275.1 Acutalibacteraceae bacterium
AACAATTAAATTTGGTCTAAATGATAACTAAAGCAAAAGATATAGAATGAAAAAGCCTTCCGTCAGGAAGGCTTTTTATAAAAAACGGCGGGAGCAAAGTCCCGCCGTAAAAATTACTTATTTTACTTTACCGCAAATACAGTCTGCGGCGTAAATACCCATAGCACCCGACTGTGAAAGTCCGCGGCAAATACCCGAACCGTCACCTAAAATATAAACTCCTTCTGCTACCTCAAAATTCTTGTTGATAAAATGAGGACGGATTGAATAATACTTATTTTCACATCCGTAAAGCAAAGTATCGTCATTCGCAGTACCCGGAGCAACCTTATTAAGCGCATAAATAGTCTCAATAATATTTGTCATATGACGGTGAGGCATAACCATACCTATATCGCCCGGAGTCGCTTTTAATGTAGGTATAACTGAATTTATAGCAAGTCTGCCGGCAGTAGTTCTTCTGCCCTTAACCAAATCTCCAAAGCGCTGAACAACGACATTTCCGGCACCAACCATATTCATATCTTCCGCAATGTTAGTGGCATATTTTGTCGGCTGATTAAATGGCTCGGTAAATTTGATTGATGAAAGAATTGCAAAATTACAGTTTTCACTCTTTTTATCAGCATCAGCGAATGAATGTCCGTTTGCAGTAACAATTCCGTCGTTATTCTCAGCTGAAACATAACCGCCCTGATTGAAGCAGAACATTCTGCAGCGGTCTTCATAGGTTTTACTTTTATAAAGAATTTTCGGCTCATAAATTTTTGAAGAAAACTCTCTCCAGATAATATCTTTCATCTCAACACGAACGCCTATATCAACAGCGTTTGCATGGAGTCTAACACCAAAATCATTACAGAATTTTTCAACAAATGTAGCGCCGGTTCTGCCGGTTGCAACAATAACATGTTTAGCAAGATAATCAACATTATCACAAATAATTCTGTAATAATCGCCCTCCATTCTTACCTTTTTACAGGTAGTCTCACTGTAAATTTCAACTCCGCGTTCTTCAATCTCTTCTATAAGATTAAACATGGTTTTGAAATTTTTATCAGTTCCGAGGTGGCGTACATTCATATCAAGCAATGTTAAATTATTCTGACAACATTTTAATTTCAATTCGTCATTTGAATGAAAAAGTTCAGGATAATCTTCAGCATGCTCGCTTAAAATTCTGTCAACTTCATTAATATAAAAGTTTGCTTTTGTCTCGCCTAATTCTTCGCCCAATGTTCCGCCGTACGCGGTGCCGAGGTTAAATTTACCGTCTGAAAAAGCACCTGCTCCTGCAACACCGGAAGTAATACTGCAAATACCGCAATGAAGACAAGGCTGAGTATCCGATGCAGGACATTTTCTTTTAGTAAGCTCTCTGCCCTTTTCAATAATAGCAACTTTTCTGTCTGAGTCATTATCCATCAGTCTTTTTGCAGCCATAATTCCGCAAATACCGCCGCCGATAATAACTTCATCGTAAATTTTCATTATAAAATTCATACCTTTCTTTAAGACAGTATAAATGCCTCCTTATTTCAAGGAGGCATATTATATTGTCAAGCTGCATAATCATATCGGAATACAACCAAACATATTCCAATTAATTATATCACCAAACTTTATAAAATACAAGCCTTTTTTATTAGAAATAAATCTCAATTTTGGACTGTTTTTGGTTTCTGACTCTTTGGGCGGTCTCACCCCAAACAGTATCACCGTCAAAACGAACACCGTCAACTACAAAATACTTAACCTGCTTATCATAAACATCGTTTTTTAGAGGGTTATGAACAACAACTTTGTTGGTTGTTAAAAAGTTAAATTCAGCTACACCGTTTTCGTCAAACATAAAGTCAGGCAGCATAGGTTTAATATGCAAGCCTAATTCCCCGTTTTCATAAACAAACGGTGTTTTTCCTAAGAACATATTTGCCCAAACAGAAATAACCTCTGTTGTTGAGCCTGAAAGACGCGAAACAAATCCTCTGCCGTGAAGATTTTCATCAGGATTTGCCGAAGAAGCTAAAAATGAACAGTTTTCAAGAATTGATCTTCCGTAAACTGCAGGATCCTGAAACGGAATAAACACATTTTTCATTTCTTCATAAAACTCTTTATAATTACCGCTTTCAAAAATTCCAAGTAAAAATTTATATTCCATATGAAGAAAAATTGACTCATTTTCCTGCCAACCCGGTGTAAATGCAGCAATTCGACCGAATTCAAGTCCTTCTTTTTCAATGTTTTCGCTTGTTTTATACATCTTAAGCTTTTTGTCATATACATCAGATGCTTTAACTTTGTTAAGAATTTCAAGACCTTTTGTGCTGTCTTTGCTCTCTCTTATTTGTTTTGCAGGACCTTCCAAAAACTTTGAAACAGGAACAGCGGTAAACTTTTTAACCCTAACATTAGGATAACCGCCTTTGTTTTCTTTTATAATCTCAAATTCCTCGGCTCTATACTTAATATATGTAGGGCAAAAACCGTTACCGAATTCAACTGCTTTAACAATACCTTTTTTAATCATATCAATATATTTTTCAAAAGGTTTGATAAACGAATCTAATTGTAAGCATTCTGTTTCTCCCGAAATCTCATAACGGGTAATTTCTCTGAATTTTTCTCTTGCAGTCGCAACTTCATCCCAATAGGTAAATTCGGATTCATATGAATCAACCGCTTTATTAACAGCATTATAAAAATCAATTAACTCAACAGGTATTTTTACCTTTTCTTCGCCGTACTTTTTGAAAATGTCAATCGTAAATTCACAAAGTCTTAAAAGCTCAAAGGTTTCACTCATGCCGCTACCGAACATACTTGTCAGTCCGTTTGTCGCGTCACACCAGCCTGCTCTGTTTGCTTCCATTTCAATGCCCATCTGACAAGGGTCAAGAAGTGCAAATTTATTTATACAAAGCGAAATAAGTTTTTCAATTAAATTGGTTTTATAAATATTTCCTTTTTTATCTTTTAACCAATTAGTACCGTCTTTGATATAGCCTTTTGCATATTTATCCTCATCAACAGTAAACGATTCAAATTGACGCGCTTCTTTCCCGTTAAAATAATACTTTTCATCACGCGGTGTAATAAATACATCACTGTCAAAATATTTATAATCGCAATTATCAAAAACAAGCTCTTTAAGTCGGTCCGGATAAACCTTTAAATAACAGTCAACAAGGTCGAGAAGATAATCCCAATGGTCAGACCAATTGCCGTGTTTATCGGTAGAAGCTTCAAAATTCTGTATACAGCAAGCAAGCACCATTTTAAGAAATACATCATCACTCACCGAAAGCTTAACATAGTTATTTGCAATTCCGTTAATAAGTGAGCCGGCGGTAAAGTTTTCTTTTATAAGCTCTTTTACAACTTGCTTTTTATCAACAACATTTTCTTCTATTATTTTTGAAATTTCATCTTTTTTATTTTCTAAAACGGTAAAAGTAGTACCCTTTACACAAAGAGGATTATAACCGTTAAACTGAATTAATGAGAAGAACATTTCAATATCAAAATCTTCAACTTCAGGATGAAAAAGAACATCATTTCTTCGATTTTGCAAAACATCTCTGAAGTTACCGTCGCCCTGTGAATAATATTCGGCGGCAATTGAAAAGAAATTATAATCACGCTCAGGATCTCCGTGTTTTCTCGAGAAAAGATGAATAACTTTATTCTTATCCTCTCCTTCAAATATAAACGGGTAACCGCCGCGAAGGAAATTATCAAGATAGCATTGTCTGAAATACATATCCATAACAGGATTGCCTGATTTTGTTCCGATATCGTCAGTAAATTTAATGCTTAATTCATTTGCACGCTCTAATTTTTCTGCAATATAATCAAAGTTCGCTATCGACTCAGCTTTTTTATTGATAAATTCAGCGGAGTGAACATAACCGCAAAGAGAACTAATCTGGTACTTTTCACCCTTGCCGAGTTGTGTTTTAATCGGTGTAAAGCAGCCGCAGATTTTATTTGTTCCGTGCTGATTAAAGCCTGTAACAAAATCCAATCCTTTTTCTGCAAAGTTTTCAGGATAAATAAGTGCGGTTTCTTCTGCAAAAATCGCATTAGGGTCATAAATCGGGCAAACCACACCGTTTTTATCAAAAGTTAAGTAAAAATAACCGCCGGTATTAATTTTTACTTCAGAATCATCATCGCCGCTGATTTTATTATAAATAAGAGGGATTTTATTTTCAAGATTGCTGATATTATTATAAGAACGCATAAGATACGCCATTCTTGAAAAATCCGAACCCGAAACACCGTAAGGAATAATTCTCGGAATACCGTCTAAAATTTCAAATTCAGCACTATCATCAAGATTTTCAAAGGTAACATTTCTTACCATTGCACCAAATGACTCGTCAGGTAAAATGAAATACTCAACAGTAGTTTTAAAATTCATTTTAGCATTGGTTTCAACGATTTTAAATGAATTTTGTTTTATAAACAAATCTCTTTTAATGTTTTTCTCAGTTGTAACCGCAAACGGTTCAAAAAACTCACCGTTTTTTCTGACAAAAGTTCTAAAACCTTTTACAGATGTGTTTTCATAAGCGATGTTTGCAGGAGCAAACTCCATAATAGGATTGTCTTTATGGTCAACTCCAAAACTTGTAATGCACTGACCTCTATTAACATAGAAAGACCAAATCGGAACTCCTTTTTCTCCCGTTAATCCGGGTAAAAAACTGCAAAACGGTACTTTTCTGTCATAATTTTCAATGACAAATGTGTCATTTTCTAACCTGTATTGATTCATAATATTTCTCCTTATAAAAATTACCTTGTTAATTGTAGCAAATAAAAAGCAAAATTACAATATAAATATTGTTATTTTCTATTTAATTTTTAATATATTTGTGTTATAATTCAAAAAGATTATAACAAGGGAGATAATTTTATGAAAATACTTTCAATCGGCAACAGTTTTTCGGAAGACGCTCAAAGATATATTCATCAGATAGCAAAAAGCAACGGTGATGATATTTATTGCGCAAATTTATATATCGGCGGATGCTCTCTTGAAAGACATTATAATAATATTGTGAATGATGTTGCAGATTATGATTGGCAGGTTAACGGTGAGCATACCGATGAAAAAATTTCAATAAAAAGTGCTTTAATGCGTGATAATTGGGATTATATTACCGTACAACAGGTAAGCAGTTACAGCGGAATGATTGAAACATATTATCCCTTTATATCAGAAATTCTTAAATATGTAAAAAGCATATGTAAAAATGTAAAAATACTTCTTCACCAAACTTGGAGTTATGAACAAAACAGTCATCATCCTGATTTTAAGAACTATGACTATGATACCGATAAAATGTTTAAACAAATAGTTGAAACAAATAAAGAAGTAGCAAAAAGAGAAAACATAAAAATCATTATTCCCGACGGAGAAATAATAAATAAATTAAGAAAAACAAAACTATTTGATTACAAAAACGGCGGAGCGTCTCTTTGCAGAGATACATTTCATATGGACTTTATCTTCGGCAGATATGCTTTAGGACTTACATGGTATAAAGTTTTAACAGGTAAAAGTGTGTTAGACATTCCATATACCCCACCTTTTGATAATAAAGATACAGAATTTTTTGATAAAATTAATCTAATTAAAAACACAGTAGAAAATTTCAAATTTTAAGTTTACTGCAAGTCAGAAATAAATATTGTTATTTTTTTAACATTCTTTTATCTCTGATTTGCATATTTTTATATTTTTATTGTTAATTATTTGTCAATCTTGTTGACTTTTATTGAAAAAGGTATATAATAGAATCTGTTATTATAAATTTTAATATAATTATTTTGGAGGAATTTATTATGAGTAGAGTTTATAATTTTTCAGCAGGTCCGTCAATGCTACCTGTTGAAGTATTGCAGGAAGCTGCAGATGAAATGCTTGATTACAACGGCACCGGCATGAGTGTTATGGAAATGAGCCACCGTTCCAAAGCATTTCAGGAAATAATTGAAAGCGCGGAAAAAGACTTAAGAGATTTGATGAAAATACCTGATAATTACAAGGTTTTGTTTTTACAGGGCGGCGCTTCACAGCAGTTTTCAGCAATTCCTATGAACTTAATGAAAAACGGTGTAGCTGACTATATTATCACCGGTCAATGGGCTAAAAAAGCTTATCAGGAAGCATCTAAATACGGAAAAGCAAACAAAATTGCTTCATCCGAAGACAAAACATTTTCCTACATACCGGATTGTTCTGACTTGCCTATTTCAGATGATGCTGACTATGTTTATATTTGTCATAACAATACAATTTACGGTACAACATTTAAAAAATTGCCTAACACAAAAGGTAAGATTTTGGTTGCAGATATGTCTTCGGATATTTTATCACAGCCTGTTAATGTTGAAGACTACGGTTTAATCTATTTCGGCGTTCAAAAGAATGTAGGTCCTGCCGGTGTTGTAGTAGTTATCATTCGTGAAGATTTAATCAGAGATGATGTTATGGAGGGCACTCCTACAATGCTTAAATATAAGACACAAGCAGACGCAAAATCTCTTTATAATACCCCTCCTGCTTACGGAATTTACATTTGCGGTAAGGTTTTCAAGCACCTGAAAAAATTAGGCGGACTTGAAAAAATGAAAGAATTAAACGAGAAAAAAGCAAAGGTTCTTTATGATTTCCTTGATAGCAGTGAATTATTTAAAGGCACTGTTGTTAAAGAAGACCGTTCTCTTATGAATGTACCTTTCGTAACTGGCGATGAAGAATTAGACGCAAAATTCGTAAAAGAAGCTACTGCTGCCGGATTTGTTAATCTTAAAGGTCACAGAACAGTAGGCGGAATGAGAGCATCTATATACAATGCTATGCCATACGAGGGTGTAGTAAAATTAGTTGAGTTTATGACCGAATTTGAAAAAAACAATAAATAAGGAGCAGCTTTTATAATGTATAATATTAAAACTCTTAACAAAATTTCTAAAGTCGGACTTTCACAGTTTGACGAAACAAAATATACATATGCAGACGAAATTGAAAATCCTGACGCAATACTTGTTCGTTCAGCTTCTATGCATGATATGGATTTGCCTGAAAGCGTTAAAGCAATCGCAAGAGCCGGCGCCGGTACAAACAACATTCCTTGTGATAAATGTGCCGAACAAGGTATTGTAGTATTTAATACTCCCGGTGCTAATGCAAACGCAGTAAAAGAATTAGTTATTGCGGGCTTGTTATTATCATCAAGAAAAGTTGTTCCGGGTATTGAATGGGCTAAAACATTAAAAGGCGAAGGCGATCAGGTAGGTAAACTTGTTGAAAAAGGAAAATCCGCTTTTGCCGGTCCTGAAATAATGGGAAAAACCCTTGGTGTGATCGGTCTTGGTGCAATCGGTGTTTTAGTTGCAAATGCAGCAGAAAAACTCGGAATGACTGTTTACGGTTATGACCCATTTCTTTCAGTAAATGCCGCTTGGAACTTATCAAGAAATGTTAAACACTCTACTTCTCTTGATGAAATTTTTGCAAACTGTGACTATATTACAATTCATGTACCGCTTAATGATGATACAAAGAATACTGTAAACGCTGAAACAATTGCAAAAATGAAAGACGGCGTAAGAATTTTAAACTTTGCTCGCGGCGGTCTTGTTGATTCAGATGCGATTATTAAGGCGCTTGAAGAAGGAAAAGTTGCATCTTATGTAGTTGATTTTCCTGATGAAAAAGTTCTTGATGTTGACGGTGTTATCGCTATTCCTCATCTTGGCGCATCCACACCGGAATCCGAAGAAAATTGCGCATATATGGCTGCGAATGAAATTATCGCTTACCTTGAAAAAGGTTCAATCATTAATTCGGTTAATATGCCTAATGTCGATCTTGGCGATGTAAACGGCGCAAGAGTTTGTGTAATTCATAAAAATGTAACTAATATGATTGCTCAAATTTCTGCTTGCTTCTCTAATGCAGGTCTAAACATCGACAAATTAGTAAATAATTCTCGCGGTGATTATGCTTATACAGTAGTTGATCTCGCAAGCGTTTCTGATGAAGCAGTTGCTAAAATCAAAGAAATTGAAGCAGTAATCTCTGTAAGAGTAATAAAAGAATAATTAATTTTGAATATATCAAAAATAGCGTTTCTTCAAAAAGAAGAAACGCTATTTTTTATTTATCATATTTATGAAATTGAATCAACATATAATGATACATATTTATTTACAATAGCCTTATTTTCATCAGATAGTGCAGAATAAGTATCTGTATCATTTTTTACGCTTGTTGCAAGATAACCGATACTTCGAGAATTATTATTTATATCATTATCATAATAACCAGCATAAAATGTTTTTTCAGTACCGTTAACAGTTACTTTAACATATCCTCTGCCGACGAAATCTCTTGCAGCATTGTCATTTCTCACATTTGCAATAGTTCCGACAAAAGTATTTCCGTCCTGGAAATAACTGCTCGATTCATACTTAACATCAACGCACTGATACTCCCCTGTAACCATACCAGGTTGATAAACAGTAGCTTTTTCAAAAGTAAGTTCACCATCACTAAGCAAGTCTTTAGGAGCAATTATTGTACCAAGCGATACTGTTAAACCGGCATCTCTCAAATTCTGAATTTTATCAGAATCAACTTTGGTATAAAAACGCATACCGCTGATATTTGTCAATCTCATTGAAGCGCCGGAAAGCATTGATATGTTTCCTAACGTCAACGAAGTGAGGGTAATATCACTTTTTACAGTAATCTTGTCTCCGGCATTGTAGCTATTTGAACCATCATAGTAACAAACAAAATTGTCTGCTGAGGAATCAGGTAAAATCAGCTCACTGCCTGCATTTACAGTCTTATATACTTCACCATCAATAGTTACCGTATTCTCAACAATGTTTTCCTTCTTTGTTGCATTGTAGATTGACTCAACATATTTCGGGAATTTCCATGAATAATTACCCCCGCTGCAGCTTACGGTTGAATAAGTGCCGTGGTCTTCCCAAATAATCGCTTTTAACCTGTATCTTTCAAACAAGCCGAATACAAACGAGCCCCATTGTTCTCTGTAATCATCATTATAAACAGTAATTACGCCTTGATCGTAATATGCCGGCAAGCCAATCTCGCCTATAACGCATGGGATTCCTTTGTTTACAAAATAATTCTGCAAGCGTTCAAGATTAGGAGTATAATGAGCCTCTGTCAGAGTTTCAATATACCAATGCACCGAGCCTATAATATGATCATCTTCTTCCACACTCGGTAGCCACATTTTAGATAACTGATAGTTATCCTTTTGTCCGCCGTAGGACTGAATCATCAGATAACGCTGCGCGTTGTTTCCGCCACTGTTTCTTACGGTTTCAACAAAAATTTTATTAAGATTATTAAGTCTTACAAACAAATCATCAGAATGACCGTACCAATCGCCGTTACCGCCTACATCGGCGCCTTGCGAATGAATCTCGTTCATTGACTCAAAAATCAATTTTTCATCATAATCGGCAAACCGCTCACAAATCTGCTCCCAAACTCTTCTTATTACTACCTTTGATACTTCGTGGTCATTATCTGGGTGAACATTAAAATAATAGTCGGAATCGTGGTGGGTATTAATAATTATATACTTAAATCCCGCTTTATAGCACATATCGACAACTTCTTGAATTCTATCCATAAAGTCCTTGTCGATATTATAATTATCATTAGGATTGATAAAAGCGTTCCAAGTAATCGGAATACGGATTGTATTAAACTTCTCGACTACCATATTAAATAAATCCTGAGATATATAATTGTAATGGCGCCAAAGCTGTTCGCTTTCTGTTACAGTTAAATCGCCGTAGCCGTAATTTCCGCTATGCGCGTCAAGGGTGTTGCCCAAATTCCAGCCTGCAGTCATTCCGTCAACATAGTCAAGTGCGCTTCTAATAAAATCAGTTTGTATTATATTAATTTTTGTTGTATCATCAAATGCTGTCGGAGCAACAACGACTACGTTTGTAATAGACACTTCAGCCAAAGATTCGCAGCTTGCAAAAGCATAATCATTAATATTTCTAAGAGAATTTGGGAATGTTACGCTGCTTAAATTTGAACAACCGTAAAAAGCGTAATCATCAATATTCCTCATATTATCATTAAAAATAACAGAAGCAATTACCTTGTTGTCTTTAAAAGCATTTTCACCAATACCGGTAATCTCATAACCATCAATATCACTTGGAATATTAACAGTTTGATTATTCTGCTTATAACCGGAAATAGTTGCAATATACTTCACAACATAGTAATCAAACACATCCGAATTTCCCGGGTAATACTTAAAATTATTGTTATTGACATATTCATATGAATATCCTGTTTTTGTTGTATATGTATTATCTGACATAACCGCAACAGGAGTTGTATTATAAAAAGCGTTTTCAGCTATCGAAGTCAAACTATCAGCAAAATAAAACTCTTTAAGCGAAGTGCAGTCGAAAAAGCATTTAGAGCCGATAGTTGAAATATTATCACCGACAGCGGCAGTTTCTAAAGAACCACATTTATAAAATGCGCTTGAACCGAGTGTTACAACTCCTGACATCTTAACAGTAGTCAAAGAAGAACATAAACTGAATGCCTCGGATTCAATTGTTGTAACTGTATCTGCTAGATCAACACTTTTTATAGAAGTATTTTCCGAGAAACAACCCGACGCGATTTTTACAACATTTGTACTGTCAATCTGTGAAGGCACAACAATGTTTTCATCAGTACCGATATATCCGATTATATTTACTGTACTGCTGTCTTCATCAAAATCTCTATAATACTGTAATCCGCTGTCAGTAACACATTTATAATCAAGACTGTTTTCAACAGCATATAGTTTTTGGTTACTTGAATTTTCTACATTGATATATAAAGCATTGCAGCCTGTGAAGGCAGTAGGTGATATATTTTCTGTATCATCAGAAAGATTTAAATCAGTAAGCTTTTCACAGTTATTAAAAGCTCCGTCACCTATTGTTGTTACATTCTCAAGATTAATAGATTTTAAATTAAGACAACCGTCAAATGCATTTGCACCGATTGAAATAACGCTGTCAGGCAAAGAAACTGATTTTAATGTTAAAGAGCCTGACATCGCATTATCTTTAATTGAAACGACAGGGCAGCCTTTATATGTTTCAGCAATTACAACTTCTTCAAGCCTTAAATTGTATCCTACAACAGAAGCAGTTCCGTCACCGTTTAATTCATAAGAGACGTCTCCTTCTTTTTCCCATATCGTATGAAGCTCATCAACATAATATCCGGAAGTTGAATTGTTTTTCAGATTAATCTGATAATATGCGCTTAAATCGCCGTCAGAAATAACATCTTTATAATAAATCGTTACCCAGCCGCCTTCAGGAACTGCACTTTGCGAATAGGTAAGAGTGGTTCCGCCGCCGATAAACTGAAAAGTTGCAGAACCAGATGCTTTATACCAGAAACGAATGCCGTTTCCATCCAAAGGCTTACTTTTGTTATTATAAATACAATTATTATCAA
>JBJEIS010000122.1:0-2736 GCA_051877275.1 Acutalibacteraceae bacterium
GGGTCAACATTTTCGTCTTTAGAGAAAACAGCCATTTTTGTTCTTGCGCCGGCTTCACGAGAAACAGCTTTTATTTCTACAACACCGTCGAAAATCTCAGGAACTTCCATTTCAAAAAGTCTTTTAACAAAGCCCGGATGAGTTCTTGAAATCATTATTTTAGGACCTTTTTCTGTTTCTCTAACATCAACAATATAAACCTTGATAATCTGTCCCTCTGTCAATGTTTCATTAGGAACCTGTTCGCTTCTCGGTAAAATTGCATCGGATTTACCGATTTTTAAAGTAGCATTTTCAGTTACAGGATCAATTGAAGTAACTGTTGCTGAAACAATTTCGCTGTTTTTTGACTGGAATTCTTCAAGTACCATTCCGTGTTCAGCTTCACGAATACCCTGGCGGATAACATGTTTAGCGGTCTGTGCCACAATTCTGCCGAAGTTCTTTGTATTAAGCTTAATATTAACAGTACCGCCTACAACTGCTCTTTTTGAATGTTTCAAAGCATCTTCTAAAATAATTTGTTCTTTTTCATGTTCAGGATCTATTTCGTCTACAACTTCTTTAGTAACATAAACGTCGATTTTTTCTTTTTCGGTATCAATATCACAATGAACTATATCAAGTCCGTCATAATCTCTTCTTTCTGCAACAACAATTGCATTTGCAATTTTCTCTGCAAGAAATTCAGCAGGAATACCTTTCTCCTTTTCCATCAATTTCAACGCTTCAAAAAATTCTTTGTT
Source organism: Acutalibacteraceae bacterium (assembly GCA_051877275.1). GTDB lineage: Bacteria > Bacillota > Clostridia > Oscillospirales > Acutalibacteraceae > RUG11462. The sequence goes on from JBJEIS010000122.1 coordinate 747, forward strand.
TTTCATTTTTTCAATTCACCTTTTCTTTATTTTTTAAAAATCAATATCATTAAGATTAACTTTTGAAATATCATTTTTTTGAAATTCAATAGTTTCATCATTACATTCTATGACAACCTTACCGTTTTCATAATCAACTAATTTTCCGATAAACTCTTTTTGTTTTTCAATAGGTCTGAAAAGCTTTACAATCACTTCATCACCGATAAACTTTTTAAAATGCTCCTCTTTAGTTAACTCTCTGCCCAGCCCCGGCGAAGAAACTTCTAAAAAATAGCTTTCTTTAATCGGGTCCGCTTTATCAAGCGGTTCATCAATAGCTCGTGAAAAAGTTTCGCAATCATCAATTGTTACGCCATCTTCTTTATCAATAAATATTCTAAGAAAATAAGACGCACCTTCTTTTAAATATCTGACATCCCAGATTTTAAGCCCCTGATTTTCAGCAATAGGCGCAATGATAGTCAAAACCTTTTCTGCAACACTTTGCTTGGAAGAAGACACTGAAACAACTCCTTTTTATTGTTTTTGTGTAATAAAACTGAAAGAGCGGGTTTTGTCAACCCACTCTTCCTTTACTACAATATACATACCTTAATTATATTAACACATTTTATTAATAAAATCAAGTATTTTTTTGAAATTAAACCTTTTTAATGTGCCATATTTCATCAGCATACTCTGCAATTGTTCTGTCAGACGAGAATTTACCTGCATTACACATATTTATAAAGCATTTTTTTGCATAAACATACTTATCTTTCTGACAGTTATTAATATCAATTTTTGCTTTAATATAGCTGTCAAAATCAAGAAGCAAGAAATAATGGTCAGGCTCGTGCCATGATGCGCCTTTTAAGAGTGCGTCATAAAGCTCTTTAAACATACCTGTTTTATCATCGTCAAGAGTACCGTCGATAAGTGCGTCAAGCACGCGCTTGATTCTTTTATCTTTATTATAATACTCTTCAGCATTGTAGCTTTCCTTGATTTTTTCAATTTCTTCTACTCTGGCACCGAAAATGAAATTGTTTTCTTCTCCTGCTTCTTCAACAATCTCAATATTAGCACCGTCGAATGTTCCGAGTGTTGCCGCACCGTTTAACATAAGCTTCATATTTCCTGTACCGGAAGCCTCTGTACCGGCAGTTGAAATCTGCTCCGAAACATCAGCGGCAGCTATAATTTTTTCAGCATAAGAAACATTGTAATTTGAAACAAAAACAATTTTGATATACTTGCTTACTTCGCTGTCTTTTTCGATTAGTTTTCTGACTTCGTCAATAAGCTTTATAATTGCCTTTGCCCTGAAATATCCCGGAGCGGATTTAGCTCCGAAAATAAATGTTGTCGGTTTAAAATCTTTTAGTGTGCCGTCTTTTATTTCAAAGTAAAGCTCTAAAATTCCAAGAATATTCAAAAGCTGACGCTTATACTCATGAAGTCTTTTAATTTGTACATCGTAAACCGTATTCGGATTGATTTTAACACCGTCGTGCGCCATAACATAATCAGCAAGCACTTTTTTGTTGTTTTGTTTAATTTCAATAAACCTATCAAGCACCTGCTTATCATCAGCGTACTTCTCCAGCTGCTTTAATTCATCAAGATTAGTAAGCCATTTATCATTACCTAATAATTCGGTAATGAATGCCGATAATTCAGGGTTACAAAGACCAAGCCAGCGGCGCTGAGTAATTCCGTTGGTTTTATTCTGGAATTTTTCAGGCATCATTTCATACCAGCATTTAAGCACCTCATCTTTGAGAATTTCTGTATGAATACGAGCAACGCCGTTGATATACTTTGAACAATAACAAGCAAGATATGCCATATGAACTGTTTCGTTCTGAATAATCGCAACCTGAGGTAAAAGTTCTTCAGGAAAATTTGATTTTTTAAGCTCTTGCTTAAATTTACGGTCAATTTTTGTGATAATTCCTGCGATTTCAGGTGAAATTCTGCGAACAAATTTCATATTCCATTTTTC
>JBJEIS010000123.1:0-11482 GCA_051877275.1 Acutalibacteraceae bacterium
GCCGAACTTGCAAATTTTTCATTCGGACAAGGTGTAATTTTAACCTCGCCGCTTCAGATTGCTTCAATGATTCAGTGTATTGCCAACGGCGGCAAGCTTATCAAGCCGACGCTTGTTGAGGGTATAACCGATGAAAACGGTAAGCTTATTACAAAAGAAAAAAAGACCTTGCCCACATATATTTTAGACAAAGATGACGCCGATACGCTGTGTAAATATATGATAAACGCAGTTAATAAAGGAACGGGTAAGGCTGCAAAGCCAAATTCGGGCGGAGCCGGCGGTAAAACCGCCACAGCCCAGACGGGTATTTATGACCAAAACGGTAACGAGGTTTATCAAACATGGTTCGGCGGATTTTTTTCTGCAAAAAATCCAAAGTACACAATAGTTGTGCTTTGTGAAAACGGCAATTCGGGAGGAAAAACCGCCGCACCTATCTTTAAAATGATAGCCGACGGAATTTATAATGCAGGATAAATAATTACTTTACAACAATAAAACGCCTGACCAATATGTCAGGCGTTTTGTTTATAAAATTAATGACAATGACCGTCTTCACAAACCGGAATTTTTCCGACAATCGGTTCAGGGTCAATACCCTGGCGTTTGTAATAATCCGAGATAGCTGCTTTAATTGACTGTTCTGCCAAAACCGAACAGTGAATTTTGTGAGCAGGCAGACCGCCGAGCGCTTCAACAACGGCTTTGTTTGAAAGCTCAAGCGCTTCTTTAATAGGTTTGCCTTTAATCATCTCTGTTGCGATAGATGATGTTGCAATAGCCGAGCCGCAACCGAAAGTTTTAAATTTTACATCGGTAATAATATCGTTATCAACCTTGATGTACATTTTCATAATGTCACCGCATTTTGCGTTGCCAACCTCGCCGATACCGTCAGCGTCTTCAATTTCACCAACATTTCGCGGATTTGCGAAATGGTCCATAACCTGTTCTGTATACATTATATAGTTCCTTCTTTCTTTTTAATTTTTTCCCAAAGCGGGCTCATTGCTCTAAGCCTTTCAACAATAGGCGGCAATTTTTCAAGTATATAATCAACATCTTCTTCGGTGTTGAACTCATTAAGCGATATACGAAGCGAACCGTGTGCCACTTCATGCACAAGTCCGATTGATAAAAGCACATGCGACGGGTCAAGCGAGCCTGATGTGCAAGCAGAGCCTGATGAAGCTGAAATACCGTTCATATCAAGCAATAAAAGAAGACTTTCGCCCTCAATTCCCTCAAAAGAGATATTGGCATTTCCTGCAAGACGCTGCTCGCGGTCGCCGTTGAGTCTTGAACGCTCAATTTTTAATGCGCCGTCAATGAATTTGTCACGCAGCTTTTTAACATATGCAGTCTTTTCATCAATATTGCTGCAAGCGATTTCAGCAGCTTTTGCAAGTCCGAGAATAGACGGAAGATTTTCGGTGCCTGCGCGTCTGCCGCGCTCTTGCGCACCGCCCTCTAAAAAGTTTGAAATTCTTACACCGTTTCGGATATAGAGAAAACCAATACCCTTTTGTGCATGAATTTTATGTCCCGAAACAGACATCATATCAATTCCAAGCTCATTTACATCAATGTGAACATTGCCGAAAGCCTGAACTGCGTCAACATGGAAAAGAACTCCGTGCTTTTTGCAGATTTCGCCTAAAGCCTTTATAGGCTGGATTGTACCGATTTCGTTATTGGCAAACATTATTGTAACAAGGCCTGTTTTATCGGTAATTGCGTTTTCAAGATCCTCAGGCTTTACAATTCCGTTTTCATAAACAGGAAGATAAGTTACATCGTAACCTTTTTTCTCAAGAGTTTGAAGCGGATGCAATACCGCGTGATGCTCAAAAACAGTAGAGATAATGTGGTTTTTACCCTTTTTAGTCATAACATCCGCCGAGCCTTTTATAGCCCAGTTATCAGATTCAGAACCGCAAGAGGTAAAATAAATTTCACTCGGCTTTGCGCCGATGCAGTTTGCAATAGTTTCTCTGGCGGTTTCAATTGCAGCTTTAGCCTGACCACCTAGAGTATAAAGACTGGACGGATTACCGTAAATATCAAGCGCTTTGATAATTTCCTGTTTAACAGGCTCGGTAATCATCGTAGTTGCCGCATTATCGGCATAAACAAATCTTTTTTCCAAAATAAAATCCTTCCTTTTTTATAAGGTACATATATAATATACCATTTTAGTCTACTTTTCAATACTAAAATGATAAATTTTTGAAAAAATTCTTTATTTTTATCATTTTTTATACTTAAATTTATTAACAAACAGTTAATATTATGAAAATCGCTTTAAAAATATTTTTTTCGTGGTATAATTAATTGAATAGATTTTTCAGAGGACTTTGTTTATGAATGTGAAAAAAACCAATTTAATTGCAGGAATTTTTATTTTGTTTCTGGCTGTTGTTATTATCGGCACATCGGTGGCAATTTATAACACGCCGTCTGAAGTTGTTGCTGGAACTGCCGGAAATTACACCATTAATTTAACAAACGGCGGTAGAATACTTGAAGACGAGGGATTTTTGCTTTATTCTTTGCCGAATGAAAAAGGAATTTACAGGGCAAAAACCGATAATACTGCTGAAAAGAAAAAAATCACCGATATCGGTGATGGATTCTTACAGGTTATTGACAACACCTACTTTTTTGTTGATTCAAATCGGCTTGTCGGTTGCGACTGGAATGGTGAGCGCCAAAAAGTTATTGTCGATTATGCAGAAAAGCCTCTTGTTGTGGGTTCGTTGATTTTTTATCTTGATGAAAAAGGTAACCTCAAAAAATATTCTATACAAAATGATACCACAAGTACTGTTATTGATTCTGCAAAAAACAAGGTGCAGGAATTTGTAGTTTACTACAAGCGAATTTATTATACAGATGATTCGGGAAACATTAGAAAAACAAGCTTTGACGGTTCAAACGATGAGCTTTTTATAACCGCTAATGCTTCAAAGCTTTCTATTGACGGTCAGTATATTTTTTATATAGACAACGGCTTTGTTCATTCGGCAATGCTGAAAGATAATGAAATTTTAAAAGCAAAGATTGTTAAAGCCGATGAATATGCCGTTTTCGGCTCGACAATGGTTTATACGGCTGATAGCAAGGTGATGTTTGCCGATATTAACGAATTAATCAGCAACGAGAAAAAAACTAAAGTGATTTATGACGGCAAGGCAGAAAGTATTTCTATTGATGAAGATAGTTTTTATTTTTTCACCGATAAGGGCGAATTAAAAAGAATTTCTCATGAAGGCAAGAATCTAAAAACTTTATAGAATAAAAAGGATACAAAAGCTAAAAAGCTTCTGTATCCTTTTTTTAAATAGGAAAAGTAGCGCCGTTTTTACGATCTATGTCATTTTTAGCGGAGCGCGGCGAAGAAAGCTACGCTTTGACTAGGAGAAGATACCTGTTTAAGATGAAACTTTTGTTGAAAATAACGCATTAACGCTTGCTTTAAGTCCGCTGTACTCCGGTTTTTCAAGTAAAGGATCTTCTTTTAAAATATCTCTTGCAACCTTTGCAGTAGTTTTAAGCACTTCTCTGTCATCGAAAATACTTGCGATTTTCAACGATGGCAAACCGTGCTGCTTTGAGCCGAAAAAGTCGCCCGGGCCGCGCAGTTTTAAGTCTTCATCGGCAATTTTAAATCCGTCGGTTGTTTTACACATAATCTCAAGGCGCTTTTTTGCTTCTTCATTTTCAGCGTCGGAAATTAAAATACATGTCGCACTCGAACTGCCTCTGCCGACGCGTCCTCTAAGCTGATGCAATTGTGAAAGCCCGAAACGGTCGGCGTTTTCAATCACAATAATATTTGCATTAGGTACATCAACGCCGACTTCTATAACGGTTGTTGCGATAAGAAGCTGAATATCGCCTCTTGCAAAGTCGCTCATAACGGCGTCTTTTTCGGCTGGCTTCATTTTTCCGTTTAAGAGACCGAGTTTATAGTCTTTGAAAAATCCGTCTTTCAGCTCTTCATAAAATTTAACAGCTGAGGCCAGATTAAATTCTTCATTTTCTTCAACCATAGGGCAGACAATATATCCTTGCAACCCCTCGTCAAGATGTTTTTTAACATAGGTATATGCGCGTTTTCTGATTTTTGAGCTTACAGCATAAGTTTCAATCGGCTTTCTGCCTTTCGGCATTTCATCAAGCACCGAAACATCAAGATCACCGTAAATAACCAAAGCCAGCGTTCTCGGAATTGGGGTTGCGCTCATAACGAGAGTATGAGGATTTTCGCCTTTTTCACCTAAGGTTGCTCGCTGTGCAACGCCAAAGCGATGTTGCTCATCGGTGATAACAAGCCCTAATTTTTTAAATTCAACATCATTTTGAATAAGCGCGTGAGTGCCGATTATCACATCAATATCGCCGCTTTTTAAAAGCTCATAAACACGCTTTTTTTCGCCGGCAGGCGTTGAGCCTGTAAGCAACATTATTGAAATGCCGCTACCTTTCATCATTTTTGAAAGCGAAGAATAATGCTGCATTGCCAAAATCTCGGTCGGCGCCATAAATGCCGACTGAAAACCGTTTTTTGCCGCATTGTATAAAAGCGCCGCCGCAACAGCGGTTTTTCCCGAGCCGACATCACCTTGCAAAAGTCTGCTCATAGGAATTGTTTTTTGACAATCTGCAGCTGCCGCCTTAATAGCTTTTATTTGAGCGTTTGTAGGTGAAAAAGGAAGGTTTTTGATGAAATCATCAGTGAAATCATTTGAAAAAGCTGCAGTTTTTTCTTGTTTTGTGCGGTTACGAAGTCTTAACAATCCCAATTGTAGATTGAGCAATTCTTCAAAAACCAAACGCTTTTTCGCAATTTCAACCGCTTTCATATCGTCGGGAAAATGAATTTTTTCAATAGCATATCGCTTATGACAAAGCTCATATTCTTGTCTTATACTTGAGGGTATAGGGTCTTCAAGGTCATTTTTTATAAGACTTACCGCTTGAGCAACACACTTTTCTATAAATTTTGAGTTTAATCCCTCGGTTGTATGGTAAATCGGGCGGATTTTTTCGCTTTTAGCTTTCTCAATCGCGGGTGAGCTCATTTCTTTTCTGAAAAGAGTTCCCGAAACTTTACCGAAAAATAAAAACTCACCGCCTCGGTAAAGCTTTTGTGCGGCATATTTAGTGTTAAAAAGTGTTACAAACATATTCATTTTGCCGTCTGTAACGGTGAATTTATAAAGCGTAAGACCTTTTCTGACACGGTATTCATTTACTTTTGTTGAAATAAAGCCTTTTACACAGCAGTTTTCGCCGAGCGGTGCGTCAGACACCGAGTAGCAATTGCTCCAGTCTTCATAATTTCGCGGAAAAAATTCGAGCAAGTCGTCAATGGTATTAACGCCGAGCTTTTTAAATAAAGCCGCGCGCTTTGTACCCAATCCATTTAACTGCTCGATTTTAATATTGTTTGTATACACTTTTTCACCTCTTCTCTTTATCTCTCCAAATTAAGCTTGTGGAGACGGGGATTTTTCTTATTTAACCAAAATCTGTCCTAAAAATACGGCAACAACGCTTAAAGCAACACTTAATAATATGTAAGTGAACGCAAATAAGACTTTTCCGTTTGTAAACAAATCAGTTGCCTCATAGGCGAAGGTTGAAAATGTGGTAAATCCTCCGCAAACTCCGATTTTAAGCATTAAAACAATTCTCGGAGAAATAGAACAGTCTTTTGATGCAAAGGCAACAATCAAGCTTAAAGCAAATGCGCCGATTATATTTATAGCAAGTGTTTTAAGCGGAAATATTCCGTCTGTTTTCAAAGGGATTAATCCTATGAGATAGCGAAGCACGCTTCCTATAAATCCGCCTAAACCAACAACAATACAATTAATCATAAAAATATCCTTAAAGCATTATGTAATGAATGTTATCAATAAAACAATACTCCCAAAGCCAAGCAGTTGGGAGTACCGAAAAGTTATTCAACTGAAATAATGTAATAGTAAACAGGCTGACCGCCGGGAATCAATGTAACCTCTGCTTCAGCCGGTAATTTAGCTTCAAGCGCCTCTTTTGCTTTCATAGCCGCTTCTTCCGAAACATCCTCACCGTAAATAAGAGTTACAAACTGGCTTTCTTTTTTAAACAAAGATTTTGTAAGCTTAACAACCGCTTTTTCTGCATCCTGTTCAACAAACGCAAGCTTTCCGTTTTCAAGGGCTAAAATTTCGCCTTGCTTTATGCTGTGTCCCTCATAGTCGGAATCTCTTGCGGCAAATGTAATCATACCTGTTCCAACGGCGTCTGCCGCAGACTGCATATTATCAGCATTGGTTTCGGCGTCTGCGTCAGGGTCAAACATAAGCATAGCTGAAATTCCCATAGGAATAGATTTTGTCTGCAAAACAACAACTTTTCTGGTTGAAAGACGAACTGTCTGCTCTGCCGCCATAATAATATTTTTGTTATTCGGCAAAACAAATACGGTTTTTGCCGGTGTAAGCTCAACTGCACGCAAAATATCATCGGTAGATGGATTCATTGTCTGACCGCCTGAAACAATATGGTCAGCGCCGAGGTCTGTAAACAATCCCTGAATTCCTTCGCCTGCGGCAATTGCAACAAAGCCGTAATCTTTTTCAGGCTTAACAGGAGTATATGAGCCGTCATCGTCAGACTGAACTGTCGATTCAATTTTTGCATTTCTTTTTGCTTCTTCATGCTGCTCGCGCATATTTTCAATTTTCATATTGATAAGCGAGCCGTTTTCAAGACCTTTTTGCAAAGCCTTACCCGGATTATCGGTGTGAACATGTACTTTTATAATACTGTCATCATCAACAACTACAACACAATCTCCGATAGTTTCAAGATAAGTACGTAAGGTCAAAGCGTCATCTTTTTTGCCCTCTTCTTTTTTAACTATAAACTCGGTGCAATATGTGAATGTGATTTCGCCTTCCCATTCAGCCGCAGCGCTTGAAGCGGTTTTTGTAACAGGAGCAGAATCAGCTGCCTCATTATTCTCTATAACAGCGCCGTTTTTGAAAACAGAAAGCATGCCCTCGAAAATTTTGAGCAAACCTGCACCGCCAGCATCAACAACGCCCGCTTTTTTAAGAACCGGGAGTATTTCAGGAGTTTTTGCAAGCGCGCTTTTTGCAGCTTCAACAGCGATTTCAAAAACTTCTACAAAATCTGTTTTTCCGTTTTTAAGCGCGTTTTCAGCAGCCTCGGTTGCTTCTCTCACAACGGTAAGAATAGTGCCTTCAGTTGGTTTCATAACCGCACCGTAAGCTGACTTTGTACCTTTTTTCAATGCTTCAACAAGCTCTGCACCGTCAGCGGTTTCGCAATCCTTAAAGCCTTTTGAAAAGCCTCTGAAAATTAGGGATAAAATAACTCCGGAGTTACCTCTTGCGCCGCGAAGAAGTGCGCCGGCAGTAATTTTTGAAATTTCTGCAACCGATTCGGAATCGGCAACATTAAGCTCTTTAGCCGCATTACCGATAGTAAGCGACATATTTGTACCTGTATCGCCGTCAGGCACAGGGAAAACATTTAATTCATCAACCTGGACACGATTGTTGGAAATATTATTAGCTCCGGAAATGACCGCATTCTTAAAAATATCACCGGTAATCAATTGTAATTCATCCTTTCAAATCCGACAAAATTCAGTCGTTTATATTCATTCCGTCAATATGGACAGTAACTTTATTAACCTGAATACCTGTTGCTTCTTCAACAGAATATTTAACCTTGTGAACAATGCTTTTTGAAATTGCATTGATATTTACACCGTACATAACAGTGATATATAAATCGACATTAATTTTATCAATATTTCCGGTTACAACAATGCCGGTATCATGATAATCTTTTTTAGTAAATAATCTTCTGATTTTCTGTGTGCCTTTAGCAACCATTCCGGAAACACCGTAGCAAGAAGTAACCGCGTTTCCGATAAACTCTGCAAAAAATGAATTTTCAATAGTGATTTCGCCGTATCTTGTTTCAAAACGGATCATATTTATCTTCCTTTCTGGAATTTTATTTTAGAGAAATGCTTTCAATATTATAATATGGATCGCTTATTGAAGAAATAAGCTCATCCGAAAAATCATCGGAATAGCTGACTGTTCCCAAACGGAAAACCAGCGGAATAAAAGGCATTTCGTCAGCAAATGTTTCTAACATTTTATTTGCCGAAGTGTTCCCTTTCATATAGCTTTCATAAGCTTTTGAAAATTTATTGGTATTTTCTTTTTTCTCTGTTTCTTTTTCAGTCTCAGTGTCGCCTTCTTCATCGTCAGCTTTTTTATCATCACTCTTTTTTTGAGCAGCGGTAACGATTTTTTCATTAAGCAGGGTTGTATAATCAAAGCTTTTTGTAAGCCTTATTTCTGCAAGATAAATATCATAATCACCGCTGTTTACTCTGCTTTTGTAAGTATCTGAAACTGCGCCGTCATCTTTAATACTTAAACCTGCGGCTTTAAACTGCTTAATAAGATTATCCGCCGCCATATTCTGAATATTATTATCTTTATTATATAACAATCCGAGCTCTATATGCTGATTTTGCTCATTCTCATAATAGCCGTTGCTGTTAAGAACACCGTAGCCGCTTTTTTTCATAAACTCTGCGGCAGAAGGAACGTTATCTTCAAGATTAAAAATATCATTCTCATTCTCAATAGCTTTATTTTTTTGATTAAAAAGGCTTAATGCAGGCACAGATAATGAATAGTAACATTTTTGAGAAATATTAGAGCGGTCTACCGCCGCCGAAAGCGCCTTTCTGATATTTTTATCTCCAAGCACGCTGCGCGTATGATTAATTCCCAAATAAACTAAATTTGTCAGCGTAACGCTCTTTGTTTTGCCTTTTAATTCAGGCATTTCAGTTGCGTCAAAACCGCTGTAATAAACGCTGATTGAAGAAGAGCGAATAAGATATTCAAGCGCTTCATAATCAGGAATACTGTTTAGCTTTATTTTGTTTTTAGGTTTACCTTTATAATAATATTCATTACCTTCTAATGAATAATTGCCTACATCATCTACAAAAACATACCTTCCAGAGCCGACAGGCGGAATCGGTTTTCCGTCATCATTTGTTTTACCGGCTGTTCCTCTTTTTAAAATCGGAAAGTCAAGTAAATTAACAGCGTTTCTATCGTATCTTTTTAATGTGATTATAACGCGGCCGCTCGATGCATAATAGGATTTAACATTTTCGAGCTGATTAACATAGGCGCCTTCTTTAGCTTTTTTACAGCGCTCAATTGAATATATAACATCATCGGTTGTAACCGATGAGCCGTCTGAAAAACTGCGGTTGCCCAGCGTAACTGTTATTGTTTTACCGCTTTGTTGAATATCACTCGCAATAACTTTATGCGGATTAAGGTCGTTATCCAGCTTAATAAGCGGGTCAAAAAGCAATCCGCAAACGCTTCGGTTTCCCGAGCTTTTTGCTTTATAAGGGTCAAGACTGTCGGAATAACAAAAATAAAGTGAAATCTTTTTACTGCTTTTTTTAACCTTTTTTGTTTCACCGTTTTCATCGGTAATGACTATTTCTTCTTCGTCGTTATTCTCGGCGGTTTTTTTTGAGCAAGAAACAAGGCTGAACAATACAAACGCACAAAGCGCAAGCGCTAATATTTTTCTCACCTAAAAACCTCCTTTTTAATTACTCCGACTGAAAAAACGGTATTATTTTGTGATAGTTTAAGTTTTATAATGCCGATACACTATCAGTATAACACACATCTATAAATTAATCAAACTATTTTTAATTGGAAAGTGCTTCTTCATCTTCCTGCTCAAGCACCGATGTACAATGAGGACATCTTACTGCTTTTATACTGATTTCGCTTTGGCAGAAAGGACAGGTTTTGGTGGTTGGTTCTTCAACTTCATCGCTTTTTTTAGCAATCGCGATTTCTTTGATTCTTTCATTGAATTTATTAATTATTCTGACAATTAAAAATACAACAAAAGCAAGTATGATAAAGTTGATAAGCGCAGTTAAAAATGCGCCGTATCTGATTGTTAAATCATCACCTATTTTTATAGCAAGCTTTGAAAAATCAACGCGGCCTGTAAAAATGCCTATAATAGGGTTAAAAATATTTTCAACAAGTGAAGATACAAGGTCTTTCATTGCGGCACCTATAATAACGCCGACTGCCATTGAAATTGCGTTGCCCTCTGTAATAAATTTTTTAAAGTCTGCAAAAAATGTTGATTTTTTTCTTTCCTTTTTACTCATTTTAAAATCCCCTTTATTTTTTTGTACCTTTTTGACCGAAGGACATACTGTTTTCAAGAATATTTGTATCAAATGAAAACTGAAGATTTTCTTTTGTTCTCGCTCTTTTAAATCCAAGCTCAATCATCTTGTCTAAAAGTGTTTTATATTTAACGCCTTTAGGCTCCCAAAGATAAAATGAAAGCGAGCCCGGAATTGTGTTGATTTCATTTACAAACACCTTTTCTTTTTCGGTGTCATATAAAAAGTCGATTCTTACAACGCCGTTGCAGCCGAGCGCTTTAAAAGTTTTTTTAGCGTATTTTTCAACCTCTGCCTTTATTTCATCAATAATATCGGCAGGGATTTTTCTTGAAAGCGACGCCATACCGCTTGATTTTGAGCCGGCTTTCGGCATATCGCTTTTTGCGCCTTTAGAGCCTTTTGAACCCCCCTTATATTTATCGTCATAAGATAAAATCTCTCCGCTCATAACAGGCTCTTCAATAACTGATGTTTCGCAGTCATCGGTATCGCCTATTACCGAGCAATTCAGTTCGCGAAGCGAAGTAACGGCAGGCTCAACTAAAATTTTAGTTGCATAATTCATAGCGTCTTTAATTGAAGCGAGCAATTCATCTTTTGTATCCGCCTTTGAAATACCTACCGAAGAGCCTAAGTTTGCAGGTTTAACGATAACCGGATAGCCGAATTTATTTTCAATCTGTGAAATAAATTCATCTTTTTTTGCAATATATTCTTTTGCATAAAACTGAACGCAGTCGAGAACCGGAACTTCTGCTTTTTGAAGCACGCATTTAAAAGCCGCTTTATCCATACCAACGGCTGCCGATAAAACATCACAGCTGACATAAGGAATGCCGAGCAGTTCAAACCAGCCTACTATTGAACCGTCTTCGCAGTTTGTTCCGTGAACAATCGGAAAAGCAATATCAACCGAGGCAATAACCTTTTTAAATAGTCCTTTTTTAAGCTCAATAATATTAAACTTATTGCCCTGTTTTACCAAAGTAACATTCATTGATTTTTCAAGCAATGCAGGAATGTTGCGAAATTCATCAATATTAATCATTTGTTCGCTATGATACATTTCGCCGTTTTTTGTGATATAAACAGGGGTAATATCATATTTTTCTGAGTCAAGAGAGTTCATAGCCTGAACCGCCGAGATTACCGCAACCTCGTGTTCAACGCTTCTGCCGC
>JBJEIS010000124.1:0-2718 GCA_051877275.1 Acutalibacteraceae bacterium
TGAGTTTTCAGCGCCGAAGTTTTTTGGAGTTGAATGTATAAGCGACGGATAAACGGGTGCACAGCCGAAACCGATAATAAGCAAACCCGCCAGTGCAAAGAAATTAACTTCGGTAGGAATAACAACCGATATAATGCCGATGATTATAACAACAATGCCGAGTCTTACCAGCTTTTTATCTCCCAGCTTGTCTGCGACAAATCCGCATAAAAATCTGCCGAAAGTTATGCCGAGATAGAAAAGAGAAGCAAACAGCGCCGCAGTGTCAGCGGAAATATTACGGTATTCAACAAAATAACTGCTCGCCCAAAGACCGGCGGTGGTTTCTAATGCACAATAGCCGAAAAATGTGAGCAACACATAAATAACGCCTTTGATTTTAATTGCGTTTTTCAATCCCAGCGGTTTGCGTTTTTCTTCACTGTTTTGCGGATTGCTTTTTTTCCAAAGCGGCAGGCTGATAAAAAGCGCGGCTGTAAGAATAATCTGAATTATTGAAACCGATAAATAGCCGTTGCTCCAGCCAAAACCTGCGCTAAGACAAAAGCTCATTATATATGGACTTATTGAAGCGCCGACGCCCCAGAAACAGTGAAGCCAGCTCATATGCTTCGAGGCATAATGAAGCGCAACATAGTTGTTAAGCGCGGCGTCAACTGCGCCTGCTCCGAGACCGTAAGGCACCGCCCAAATACAAAGAGCTATAAATGAATTTGAGATTGAAAATCCGAAAAGTGCCGCCGCAGTCATAAAAACGCTGAAAGCAGTTACCAAACCTGCGCCAAATCGGGCGGTCAGGCGGTCGGATAAAAGACTTGAAACTATTGTTCCGCCTGCAATTATCATTGAAACAATTCCCGCAAACGAAACGGCAACTCCGATATCATTATGCATAACAGGCCATGACGAGCCTAAAAGCGAATCGGGAAGTCCGAGGCTTATGAAAGAGATATAGATTATTGCAAGTAGTAATGAATACATATTACCCTCCGAATAATTTACTGTCGGGTAATTATATCATATATTAAAGAAATAATGTATTATTATTTTGATAAAAAATATTAATTTTTCGTTTTTCTTATAAATCAAATATGAGCCTAATCGGAAAACATGTTGTCACCAAAGATAAAAAAACATTGACAACAGGTGTTGTTAGTGTTAAAATTATAAAAATATATATTTTAAATTTTAATACGGAGGTGCTGTATGCTTAATACAAATTTTGATGAAAAGTTTACAAAAGAAGGCTTGACCTTTGACGATGTATTGCTTGTTCCGAGCTATTCAGAGGTAATTCCGAGAGATATTGAGCTAAAAACAAAGCTTTCAAAGGATATCACTCTTAATACCCCTCTTGTTTCGGCGGCTATGGATACTGTTACTGAGTCAAAAATGGCTATTGCCATGGCTCGTGAAGGCGGTATCGGTATTATTCATAAAAATATGTCTATTGAAAAACAGTTTGATGAAATTGATAAGGTTAAACGCTCTGAAAACGGCGTTATTGTTAATCCTTTTTATCTTTCACCTGACCATTTCGTTTATGATGCAAACGAATTAATGGCAAAATACCGTATTTCAGGTGTTCCGATTTGTGAAAACGGCAAGCTGGTAGGTATTCTTACCAACCGTGATTTGAGATTTATGACTGATTTTAATGTTAAAATCAGTGAAGTTATGACAAAAGATAATCTCATTACCGCACCTGTCGGAACTACTCTTGAAGAAGCTCAGGAAATTTTGCGTAAACACAGAATTGAAAAGCTTCCTATTGTTGATGATGACTTTAGCTTAAAAGGCTTAATTACAATTAAAGATATTGAAAAAGCTGTTATGTATCCGAATTCAGCAAGAGATAAAAAAGGCAGACTTCTTTGCGGTGCAGCTATCGGTGTTACTGCAAATATGATGGAGCGTGTTCGCGCTTGTGTAGACGCACAGGTTGATGTTCTTTCGCTTGACTCGGCACACGGCCATTCAAAGAATATAATTAATGCGGTTAAACAGATTAAGGCAGAATTCCCTGATATTACTCTTATTGCCGGTAATATAGCAACTGCCGAGGCGGCTGAAGACCTTATTAAAGCCGGCGCTGACTGCCTTAAAGTAGGTATCGGACCTGGTTCTATCTGTACAACAAGAATTATTGCCGGTATCGGTGTTCCGCAGATTTCAGCTGTTTATGATGTTGCTTGTGTAGCATCTAAATATGGTATTCCTGTTATTGCCGACGGCGGTATAAAATATTCGGGTGATATTGTTAAAGCGCTTGCAGCAGGTGCAAATTGCGTAATGCTCGGTTCATTGTTTGCAGGCTGTGCCGAATCACCGGGTGAAATGGAAATTTATCAGGGCAGAAACTTCAAGGTTTATCGCGGAATGGGTTCAATTGCCGCTATGAACGACGGCTCAAGCGACCGCTATTTCCAAGAGGGCGCTAAAAAGCTTGTACCTGAAGGCGTTGAGGGTCGTGTACCTTTCAAGGGTGCAGTGTCCGATACGATCTTCCAGCTGGTGGGCGGTATCCGTTCAGGAATGGGCTATTGCGGTTGTCCCGATATCCAGACACTGCACGAGACAGCTAAGTTTGTAAAGATCACAGGCGCAGGACTTAAAGAGTCGCATCCTCACGATATTTATATTACCAAGGAAGCACCAAACTATTCGGCACAGATCTGATAATGAATATTATGTAAAACAAAATCCGAACGGTGATAT
>JBJEIS010000125.1:0-11433 GCA_051877275.1 Acutalibacteraceae bacterium
ACCAATTAATATTTCAGGTTTTTTATCACTGTGTTTTGCAAGCACTTCAGCTGCAGCTCTGCCTATTTTCATAGCAAGTTCAGCAGTTAATTCAACATTTGCAACGCCTCTTGCGCCATCGGTTCCGAATAGTCTTCCCATAAAATAAATACCCCTTTAATTAAAATTTTATTTGTCCGTTTTTTGTAAGTCCTAAATGCTTATATGCCAAATCCGTTACACATCTGCCACGCGCAGTTCGCGATAAAAATCCGATTTGCATTAAATAAGGCTCATAAACATCTTCTATTGTAACCGTCTCTTCATTTAATGCGGCTGCCAAAGTTTCAAGTCCGACAGGTCCGCCGTTATAAGTGTTAATAATTATATTCAATAACCGTCTGTCAAATTCATCAAGACCCAGCTCATCAATCTCAAACCTGTTAAGTGCGTCAATCGCAACCTCTTCGGTAACAACACCGTCATACTGCACCTCAGCCACATCACGCACCCTTTTTAAAAGCCTGTTTGCAATACGCGGAGTTCCGCGTGAACGAGAAGCAATTTCAAGCGCACCGTCTTTTGTGATATCAACGCCCAGAATTCCTGCAGAACGCATAATTATTTCACTTAATTCTTCAGGAGAATAAAGTTCAAGTCTAAGCAGAATGCCGAATCTGTCACGCAAAGGAGCGGTCAACTGACCTGAGCGAGTAGTAGCGCCGATTAGTGTGAATTTCGGCAAATCAAGTCTGATTGACCTTGCCGATGGCCCTTTACCGATAATAATATCAAGGCTGTAATCCTCCATTGCAGGATAAAGAATTTCTTCAACCGAACGGGAAAGCCTGTGAATTTCATCAATAAACAAAACATCGCCCGGCTGCAAATTTGTTAGCAAAGCAGCTAAATCGCCCTGCTTTTCAATAGCAGGTCCCGAAGTAACCCTCAAATTAACACCCATTTCATTTGCCACAATGCCGGCTAAAGTTGTTTTACCGAGTCCCGGAGGACCGTAAAGCAAAACATGGTCAAGCGATTCGCCTCTGTTTTTTGAGGCGCTCATATAAATTGACAGATTTTCTTTAGCCTTATCCTGACCGATATATTCATCAAGCGTTTTAGGGCGCAATGAAACTTCGATATCAGCATCTGTGTTCTCAGAAAACTCTGTCGAAACTATACGATTTTCAAAATCCATCTCATTCATTATATATTCCTCTTAATTAGAATAAAAATTTCAAAGCATCTTTAATTATTTGTTCGGTATCTTTTGAAGAATCACATTTTGAAACGGCCTTTTGCGCTTCAGACTGTGAATAACCAAGTGCCATAAGTGCAGAAACAGCTTCTTTTTTACTGTCAGACGAAGTGTTTTCTGAAATAATAACCTCATCACCCGTATCGTCAGAAATGGTTGCACCGACCTTGTCTTTAAGCTCAAGCACAATTCTCTGCGCCATTTTAGGACCTACGCCCTGCGCTCTTGTGATGGTTTTAGAATCACTGCTTGAAACAGCCACACACAAAGCGTTTGGAGAAAGCTCCGATAAAATGCTTATTGCGGCTTTAGGTCCGACACCGTTTACAGTAATCAAAAGCTTAAAACATTCCAGCTCTTCTTTGGTATAAAAGCCGAATAAATCCACTGCGTCTTCACGAACATTTAAAAATGTAAATAAAAATACAGGCTGTCCTATTTCAGGAAGCTGACGCAAAGTATTATATGTTACTCTGCATCCATAGCCGACTCCTGCACACTCTACAACCGCAGTTGTAGGGTCGGTATAAGTAAGCTTGCCGTTTAAAGAATAAATCATTATAAAATCCTTTCAGAATTACTTTAACTTTCTTAGTTTATCAGCCAGCGACCCGGCAGAATGAGCATGACATATTGCTACCGCTAACGCATCGGCAGTATCATCAGGTTTTGGAACCGCTCTTAAATTCAGCAGCATCCTTGTCATCTCCTGAACCTGCTGTTTAACTGCTTTGCCGTAGCCGGTTACCGCCTGCTTAACTTGAAGCGGAGTATACTCGGCTACATCTATATTTCTCTGCTTAGCTGCAAGAATACATATTCCTCTCGCCTCGGCAACTCCGATGGCGGTTGTAGCATTTGTATTAAAAAACAACTGCTCAATTGACATAGCTTCGGGTTTATAGGTATCCATAATGTTGCAAAGCTGATTATATATCTGCAAAAGACGGTCGTTAAGCTCATCATCTTTAGATGTGGTAATAGCGCCGTAATTTATTACATTAAACTTGTTAGCCTTATATTCTATAACACCGTAACCGACAATTGCGTAGCCCGGGTCAATTCCCAAAATTATCATACATTCTCCAAAAATTCATATACTGATACCATTTTATATTATTTGATAATTATATCATATAGACTATAAAAACGCAAATACTAATTTCAAAATTTAAAGTTTATTAATAAACTTATTTTTTAAATGATAATTATAGATGTTGAAACTAAAAAAATATAATGTTATAATAGCCTTGAAAGTAGGTGAAAATGTGATTTGCAAAGAGATAATTGACGCGCTTTCCCCGATTACCGATGAAGAAAAGCAATTGCTTCAAGGAAAAAGCTTTGACCGTTCAATTTATATGAGCGGAAAGCACAATGTAATAAACAGCAAAAAGCTGCTTGCAGACGGCAAATTGATAACGGTACGAAAACATTCAAGGTTTGTAGATTTTCCTGCGCATACTCATGACTATATAGAAGTGGTATATATGTGTTCAGGAAAAACAACTCATATTATTAACGGTGAAAAGCTGATTTTAAACACAGGCGAGCTGCTGTTTTTAAATCAAAATGTCAAGCAGGAAATTCTGCGTGCCGATAAAAATGACATTGCAGTTAATTTCATTATTCTGCCTGAATTTTTCGACCAAATGATTCATATGCTCGGCGACGAAGAAACACCGCTTAGAAAATTTATTGTAGACAGTCTTTTAAACGGAAACAGTAATTCTGCTTTTTTGCATTTTAAAGTTGCAGATATACTTCCTATTCAAAATCTTATTGAAAATCTCATTTTCACTTTAATACATAACACACCGAACAAGAGAAAAATCAATCAAACCACGATGGGACTGCTTTTTATGCAGCTGATGAATTATACCGACAGGCTCTACAGTCAAAATGCCGAACAGGAAGCGGTAATTCAGGTACTCAATTATATTGAAAGTCATTATGCAAACGGCAGCCTTACGGAAATTGCCGAAAAGCTTCATTATGATATTTATTGGCTTTCAAGAGAAATCAAAAAGAAAACAGGTAAAACCTATGTCGAACTGTTACAGGAAAAACGGCTTGCAAAAGCAGCTTTTTTGCTTAAAAATACAAATGCCAAAATCTCAGATATCGCCGAAACCGTAGGATATGAGAATTTAAGCTATTTTCATAGAATTTTCAACAAAAAATTCGGCAAAACTCCGAGAGAATACCGAAACTGCAAATAAGGACACTTTTTTATCAAATAAAGTTCTTTAAAGCGCCTCCTTTTTTATGATATAATCACCTTAGATTAAAGATAAAAAAAGGAGGTTATTATTTTGCAATACTATTTAAGCATTGATATCGGCGCTTCAAGCGGAAGGCACATTTTAGGCTGGCTTGAAAACGGAAAACTCAATCTGCAAGAGATATACCGTTTTGAAAACAATTTAAAACAAGAAAACGGCTCTCTTATATGGGATATTTCCCATTTAACAGACGAGGTAATCAACGGTATCAAAGAATGTAAAACCTTAAACAAAATCCCTTCAACAGTATCTATTGATACTTGGGGTGTTGATTATGTGCTTTTAGATGAAAACAACAACGAAATTTTACCGGCTTATTGTTACAGGGATAACAGAACCGAAAAGTCGGTAAAAGAAGTTGAAAAAATTGTTTCTTTTGAAGAGCTTTATAAAAAAACAGGAATACAAAAGCAAAATTTCAACACAATTTTTCAGCTTTTTGATGACAAACAAAAAGGCAGACTTAAAAATGCAAAACACTTTTTAATGATCCCGGAATATCTTTCTTTCAAGCTTACGGGCAAAATGAAAAAAGAATATACAAACGCTTCAACCACCGGTCTTTTAAAAGCTGAAAGCTTTGACTGGGATTATGATTTAATCAAAAAGCTCGAATTACCTGAAGAATTATTTGAAAAGCTTTATATGCCTAGCACCGACATCGGCGAATTTTCAAAAGAAATCAAAGAAAAGGTCGGATTTAATTCAACAGTTATTCTCTGCCCTTCACACGATACCGCAAGCGCAGTTGCCGCTTGCCCGCTTTGTGATGATGAATTGTTTATTTCATCAGGTACCTGGAGCTTAATCGGCTGCGAAAATCAAAAGCCGATTCTAAGTGACGAAGCAAGAGCCGCAAATTTTACAAACGAAGGCGGAATCGACCGCAGATTCAGATTTCTTAAAAATATCATGGGAATGTGGCTTTTCCAAAATATTCGCAAGAATTTAAATAAGCAGTTTACATATGACGAAATGATGAAAATGGCAATTAACAGTAGCTTTACCGAAACAGTCGATGTAAACGCTCCGGAGTTTGTAGCTCCTGAAAATATGGTTGAAGCAGTTAAGTTAAAGCTAAATAAACCCCAATTGCCGATTGGTGATGTTATCAGCTGTGTATATCATTCACTTTCACAATATTATGCGAAATCGGTAAAAGAGCTTGAAAAAATTACAGGCAAAACTTTTTCGGGCATAAGAATAGTAGGCGGCGGAAGCAAAGACGTGTATCTTAACCATTTAACCGCAAAATATACAGGGAAAAAGGTTTATGCCGGACCGATTGAGGCTACTGCAACGGGAAATATGATTTCTCAGTTGATTTATAATAACAAAGACATTAATTTAAAACAAGCCAGAGAGCTTATTGTAAAATCATTTGATATTAAAGAGGTGTAATTTATGATTAATTATTCAGACGCAAAAGAGGCTTACGCAAAGCTCGGTGTTGATACCGAAAAAGCATTAGAAAGCTTAAAAGACGTACCTATTTCCATTCATTGCTGGCAAGGTGATGATGTAGTGGGCTTTGACCAGGAAGGACCGCTGACAGGCGGTATTCAAACCACGGGAAACTATTTGGGCAGAGCAAGAACTCCGGAAGAATTAATGGCTGATTTTGATAAGGTTTTAAGTCTTGTTCCGGGTCAAAACAAAATCAATCTTCATGCTTGCTATGCTGTTTTTGAAAACGGCGAATTCGCAGACAGAGATAAATTAGAGCCTAAGCACTTTAAAAAATGGGTTGAATTTGCAAAAGAAAGAAATTTGGGTATTGACTTTAACCCAACATTTTTCTCTCACAAAATGGTTAAAGATAATTTAACATTATCTTCACCTGATGAAGAAGTCCGTTCTTTTTGGGTTGAACACGGAAAAAGATGTCTTGAAATTGCCGAATATTTTGCAAATGAGCTTAATCAGCCTTGCGTTGTAAACTTCTGGATACCTGACGGATACAAGGATATTCCTGCTGACAGATTATCTCCGAGAAAAAGATTTAAAAAATCTCTTGATGAAATCCTTTCTATCCCTTATAATAAAGATAAGGTGTTTGTTACACTGGAATCCAAAGTTTTCGGAATCGGTATGGAATCCTATACGGTAGGCTCGGCAGAATTCTGTCTTTCCTACTCGGCAAAGAATAATATTATGCCGCTTATGGATAACGGCCACTACCATCCTACCGAAGTAGTTTCGGATAAAATTTCATCTTTGCTTTTGTTTAATGATAAAATCGCATTACATATTACACGCCCTGTTCGTTGGGACAGCGACCACGTAGTATTGTTTGATGATGAAACAAAAGAAATAGCAAAAGAAATTGTTTATCATAACGCACTTGATAAAGTTATGATTGCAACAGATTATTTTGACGCTTCTATAAACAGACTTTCTGCATGGATAACAGGCGTTCGCAGTGTTCAGAAAGCATTGCTTTTTGCACTATTATCTCCTTGCGAAAAATTAAAAGAATTGCAGAAAAACAGCAACTTTACCGAACTTATGGTTATGCAGGAAGAGCTTAAAACAATGCCTTTCGGCGCAGTTTGGTCTGAATACTTAAATCGTCAGGGTATAAAAGAAGATTATTTATCTGAAGTAGTAAAATATGAAAAGGAAGTTTTGGTGAACAGAAAATGAAAAATGTAATTACAGCACCTTTTGTAGTTGAAATGATGAGAACTACTGCAAATATGTACAGACTCGGCTGGGATGAGCGTAACGGCGGAAACATCAGCTATATGCTTGATGAAAATGAAGTTAAAGAATATCTCAATATTAACAATGTAATCCGAACAATCCCGCTCGGATTCGATGCAAAAGCACTTATCGGAAAAACCTTTATCGTTACAGGTACAGGTAAATATTTTAAAAATGTTGAATTTGACCCTGAAGAGAATTTAGGAATCATCAAAATTGCAGATGACGGCGTTACTGCCGAGCTTTTATGGGGATACAAATCAGGCGGCAAATTCACATCTGAATTACCTGCTCATCTTATGAGCCACATTGCAAGACTCTCAGTTAATCCTGAAAACCGAGTTATTATTCACTCTCACCCTACAAACACATTGGCAATGAACTATGTTCATGAGCTTGATGAAAAGAAATTCACACACACATTATGGGAAATGTGTACTGAATGTATTGTTGTTTTCCCTGACGGTGTAGGTATTTTACCTTGGATGCTTTGCGGAACAAACTCAATCGGTGAAGCAACCGCAGAAAAAATGAAAGAATTCAGGCTTGTTATTTGGGGAATGCATGGTATTTACGGTGCGGGCAAAGATTTAGATGAAACCTTCGGTCTTATAGAAACAGTTGAAAAAGCTGCTCAAATCTATATGCTCACTGCCAATTTGCCACGCAAAAACACTATTAAAGACGAGGAAATGAAAGAGTTAGCAGAGTTCTTTAAAGTTGATTACAGAAAAGACTTTTTGAACCTTTAAGGAGAATTTTATGTTTTACCCACAGTCAAAAAAAGATTTTTCAATCAAAAACTTCAAAAATCCAGATAAGCATTACAGAGCGGCTCCTTTCTGGGCATGGAACACTAAGCTTGATAAGGATGAATTAATGCGTCAAATCGAGATTTTTAAAAAGATGGGATGCGGCGGATTTCATATTCATTCAAGAGTCGGTATGGCTACGCCGTATCTTTCGGAAGAATTCTTTGAACTTGTAAAAGATTGTAATGAGAAGGGTAAAACCGAAGACCTCTTGACATATCTTTATGACGAGGATAGATGGCCTTCAGGCTCAGGCGGCGGATTTGTTACAAAGAATGAAAAATTCCGTCAGGTTTACCTGAAATTCGGTACATCTACCGTTGAAAACGGCAGAGCAAAGCTACTTGCTGTTTTTGATATTAAATTTAATAAAGATAACACAATTGAATATAAACGAATCAATGAAAATGATGCCGAACAGCATCAGAAATGGTATGCTTACATTGATAAGGAGCCTGTCGGCAACCCTTGGTTTAATAATCAATGTTATGTTGATATGCTCAATCCGGAAGCAATAGCCGAATTTTTAAGAGTTACTCACGAAGCTTATAAAAGTCATTTAGGAAGTGAGTTTTCAAAATCAATTCCGTCTATATTCACCGATGAGCCACAGCTAACCAAAAAAAATCTATTTGATTATATTGAAGATAATTTTATGCTTCCTTGGACCGGCAAATTTGTTGAAAAATATATTGAAAAATATGGTGAAGATATTACGGATAAAATACCTGAAATTTTCTTCCAAAAAAATGACGGTACATATTCGCAAACGAGATATAATTTCCACGAACTTTCAACTGAAATGTTTGCCACAAGCTTTTCAGACCAATACGGAAACTGGTGCAAAAACAACGGCATTGCTATGACAGGCCACATTATGAACGAAAGCAATCTTATAGGTCAAACTGTCTCAGTAGGCGACCCTCTTCGTCATTATCTCGGCTTTACAATGCCGGGTTGCGATATGCTCCTTAATTTTCATGAGTTTTCCACTATTAAACAGGCAAATTCAGTTGCGCGCCAAAAAGGCGCTGAAGGTGTGCTTTGCGAGCTTGACGGCGTTACAAACTGGGATTTTGATTTCAGAGGTCATAAGCTTCACGGAGATTGGCAGGCAGCACTCGGTGTAACCTTGCGTGTGCCTCATTTATCCTGGGTTTCAATGAACGGCGAGGCTAAGAGAGATTATCCTTCTACCATTAGCTATCAGGCTGCTTGGTGTAATAAATATCACTTGATTGAGGATTATTTTGCAAGAGTAAACACAATTCTTACCCGCGGCAATGCTGAATGTAAAGTTGCTGTTTTACATCCTGTTCGCAATGTATGGCTTACTCTGGGCACAAGGAAGGATACAGGTGAAACAGTTGAAAAACTCAACAATGAATTTTTAAAACTCACCGAAGAATTAGTTAAAAACCATGTTGACTTTGACTTTATCAGCGAAAGCAATTTTAAAAAGCAGAATATTCATTTTGAAAACGGCAAATTAGTTGTTGATAAATGCGAATATGATATTCTTATCATTCCGCCTATGCTTACTTTGGCTTCTTCAACTGTTGAAGTATTAAAAACAGTTAATGAAAACAAAGGCAGAGTAGTAGCTTTCGGTAATTCACCGAAATATATGGACGCTAAAAAATCAATTGTTCCGAACGAGCTTTATAAGCTTTTTGAAGTAAAACCTTTCAGCATTGAAAATATTATCAAAACAGTTGATGAATACCGTGATTTTGAAATTATTGAAAACAATACGCGTTCTAATGAATACTGCGGTCAGCTGCGAAATGATGGCGATGACAGATGGCTGTTTATCGCGAAAGCAGTTGATCCTGATAAAACAGAATGTAAACTTCATAAAATCACAATCAAGGTTAAAGGCGAGTACATTCCTACCGAGTTTAACTGTGAAAACGGTGATATTTACAAAACCGATTATTCACAAGAAGACGGTTTTACCGTTATAAATCTGAGTGTTTTTGCACAAGACAGCGTTATGCTCAAGCTTGGCAAAAAAGAAGAAAAGAATACAACGGAAAAGCCGATAAAAACTGCGGATTTTAAAAATGAAATTGCAGACGAGGTTGAATTTTCATTAACAGAAGAAAATGTATTTTTGATTGATAAGGCACAAATGAAGCTTGATGACGGCGAATTTGAGCCTGAACAGGATATTTTACGCCAAGACAATGTATTCCGCAAAAAACTCGGAATCGTTCAACGCGGCGAAGGTATTCCACAGCCTTGGGTAAACTTGAATCAGCCTAAGCCGGGACATAAAATTACATTAAAATGTGAATTCACAAGTAGAATCAGGTATAAAAATGCTATTCTTGCACTTGAAAATGCAAAAGACTGCAATATTATATTTAACAACAAAAAGATTGACAATACCCCTGTCGGTTGGTTTGTTGACAAATGTATTAACAAAGTACAGCTCGGCACGATAAAAAAAGGTGTCAACACATTAATTGTTGAAATGCCTTTCGGTCTCACAACCGATACCGAAAATATGTATATTTTAGGTGATTTCGGCGTGTATGATTCAAAATCTCCGTATATTGATAAATTGCCTAAAAAACTGAAATTCGGAGATATTTCTTCACAGGGACTTTTATTCTACGGCGGTAATGTCGATTATCATTTAACCGAGCTTAATGCGGATAAAATCTATATTCCATCCTACAAAGGCGGATTAATTGAGGTTTTAGATGGTAACAATTCACTCGGTGAAATTATTTACAGCCCTTATACATTTGATATCAAAGGCAAAACCGATATTACATTGCGGCTTTACGGCACAAGAATAAATACATTCGGTCAGTTGCATTTGGTGGAACACGACCATTACGAGTGGTACGGTCCTTTCTCGTGGAGAACTAGCGGCAACAGCTGGACTGATGATTATTTACCTTGGGAACAAGGAATACTTAAAACTCCTTTAACCGATTAAATGTATTAGTAAACAAAACCCTGACTCTGTTAAAAACAAGTCCAGTAAAAACGGGCAATAGAAAAACACCCCCTTTATGGTAGAATAAAATTGCTACCGAAAAGGGGGGATTTTTTGTGCCAAGAGAAAGATATATTAAAAGATTAGAATCAGAAAATGAGTTAAACTAAATATTTACTTTTTATAGTTTAATAAATGACAATTTCTACCTTATGTCTTATTTTCTTTTAATGTATATGACATAAGCTTCATGACATTTTTCACAAAAATATAACTCTTTATGTTCCTCACCAGAAGATAAGTTTACATTTCTATAACCTGAAATATGACCACATTCAGGACATTCCGGATAAAAAGATACTGATGCAGGGCTGTAGGTATCAGCATCCGTGAAATTATCTCCGGATATTTCCAATCCACAGCTTTTAAAAATATTGGAAATAAATATAACTAAGATAACAATAGAAATAATTCCGGATATAAGTCCAGATATTATTCCTTCTCCTGATTTTTCATTTTCAGCCATTTTGCTATTCCTCCTTAGAATTTTAAATTTATGTATTGCTGCCTTATAATTTCATTAGTTTTAATGTTTTTTAATTAATCAAAATAATTTATATAATATGGTTTTTCAAAACCAGCAATTAATGCATCGCTAACAGCAAGAACAATTACAGTGTAGTCATCAATTGTTGCGCATGCATTGCCAATAATATAATTAGTATTCTTAGTCATTCCATCACCAATTCGCTCATACATATCCACACTTTCGTTGCCGTATAAAAATTGCAGCCGTCATAACAAAGAAAGCATTTAAGTCAATTCCATAAATTCCTCAGAATTTTTCACAATCTTCATATTCTTTCCCACATTTTGCACATTTTTATTCCTCCTAATTGTTTACAATAAATTTTACTAGTAAAATTATAACACATATGTGCACAAATGTCAACATATGTATTCATAAATTCATTTCAATTAGTATACACTTAAATTGAAATGAGGTGTATTTATGTTTGTACCAATGCTTGATTCAAAAATTGTCGGCGAAATTATATCTGAACTACGCAAAGAGAAAGGAATTTCACAAGAAGTGTTAAGCGGTCTTGCTGATATAGGCAGAACGCATTTAAGTGCTATTGAACGTGGGGAAAGAAAACCTACCCTAGAAACCTTTTATCGAATTTGTTATGCTATGAATGTTAATATGAGCGAAGTTTGCAAAAGAATTGAAAACAGATTAGATAATCAAAATATTTAAATTAGTATAAAAAGTCCACTGTATAGATATTATAATACAGGGACTTTTTTACTTCGCAGATAGCAAAATTATTACTTTTATATTATCAAAAATAAAAAGCCTCTAACCATCTTGGTTAAAGGCTTTCAAGTGGTTGCGGAGGCTGGATTTGAACCAACGACCTTCGGGTTATGAGC
>JBJEIS010000126.1:0-11402 GCA_051877275.1 Acutalibacteraceae bacterium
TCTCTTCTCTAACTGGGTTAACTACATCGTCTACCAACACACCCCTTTTGATTTAAATGAATTGAAAGGACGTAAAAAATGAAATACACGCATATTTTATGGGACTGGAACGGTACATTACTTGACGATGTAATGATTTCTATTGACTGCGTAAATGTACTGCTGAAGAAGATGAACAAGGCTGAAACAAATCTTGATGAATATTATCAGATGATGGATATACCATTATATAAGTATTATGAAAACTTGTTTAAAAGCAGAAACTGCGAATTGAAATATGAACTGTGTACCGAAAACTTTCAAAACAACTATCAAAATTTTATAGGTGATGCTCATTTAATGAGCGGCGCTATTGAAATGCTTGAATTTTTTAAGAATAACGGTGCAAAGCAATATATAGTTTCTTCTTTTGAAAAAAATCGTCTTATTCAATATACCAAATATTTTAAAGTTTATGATTATTTTGAACAGATTAGCGGTGATAACGACATTAACTGTGCTCCTAAATCCGAAAGAGCAATTAATTTAATAAAAGATATACCAAGAAAAAACATTCTTTATATTGGAGATACCGAGGCAGATTACATCACCGCCAAAGATGTAGGCTGTGCCTGTGTTCTTATTTGCAAAGGGCATCAGCCAAGGCGCTTGCTTGAAAAGTTCGGGTGTCCTGTTATAAACGATTTGACAGAAATAAAAAAGCTGATTTAAATAATAAATAATAAAAAAAGTAATACCCCTCTTTCAATTAAGAAAGAGGGGTTAATTTTATTTAATTAGTCCTAATTTTACAAGCAATCTTTCGGTTGATTTACCGTCATTATTGCAAATAAAAGTATCTTTGAATTTATTAATTTTTGAATAATCATAATTCTTAACATCAAGAATGGCATTAACCAATTCTTTTGGCTCAGTAAACGACGGGCAAGGTAAAATTGCCTCGTATTTGAAGTTTGTCTGCAAATTATGAAGTCTTCTTCTGCAAAACGGCGTAAATGCAAAAACAGGTTTGCCGGCAGCAAAGCTTGTGAAAAAGCTATCAGAAAACGACCCGATAACTACATCGGCAACTGCAATAGCCTCATATTCATTAAGCAAATATGTGACATCAAAAATGCCTTTAACATAGCTTCTCATTGTAGGAGAATACTGATTCTCTAAAAGTTGAAGCTTTTTACCCGAATTATTTACAAAATACTTAAGAATAATATAATCTTTGTTAAGATACTCATATAAATAGTTATCACACTCTGCTTCATAATCCGGCACCGGTGAGATTGCGTCATCGCGCACAACTAAATCAAGCAATATTTTTTTATTGCCGATATCGCCTGTGGTTTTAAACAGTTTCTTTTTAACCTTAGCGGCATACTTATT
This sequence comes from Acutalibacteraceae bacterium, assembly GCA_051877275.1. Classification (GTDB taxonomy): domain Bacteria; phylum Bacillota; class Clostridia; order Oscillospirales; family Acutalibacteraceae; genus RUG11462. The sequence goes on from JBJEIS010000126.1 coordinate 1,378, forward strand.
ATTAAAGAAGCAGTCAGACTTAACATCGCCTGAATAGATGAATGCGTTTTTATCAACACCTAATGATTCACAATAAATGTCGTTATAAAGCTCACTTGCAGATGAAACAATATCGACTTTATTGTTTTTAGGTGCAATAGCATATTTATCTTTAAAGAACTCACTCTTATATCTCAAAGTAGCCTTACCGAATTTTCTGAAAGGCATACCAACTAAAGGAATATAAACCACTTTAGTTTCATCTTTAAGAGTAAGCATATCAAGAAATGAGTTGTCTTTTTCTACAAAAACATACTCGGCGGTAGCAATTTCTTTAATAGCTTCATTATTCTTTTTAGTATCAGTTTTACTTGTTCTGACTGAAATAATATCAGGACAGTAAACTTTAACAGCTGCTTTCAATTCCTTGGAACAATTCAATAAAACAGCTTTTTTAGGAACAATTTCTTCGTTCATATACTTTTTATATTCCGAACGAAGCGCATTTTTTTCTTTTTCAAGACTTTTTAGCTTAGCTAAATAATTTCTGTAATAACCGTTGCAGGTAGGCACAAGATTATAAGGCAAAACAACAGGATTTTCTTTCTTATGCTTTTCAAGCTCGTCTTTACCAACAACTTCTTCTAAAATACGTTTTGTTGCATTACCATCACAAGAACGCATAAATTTATATCTGAAATCTTTAACTCTCTGCTTATCAAATCGAGTATCAATATTCTTGATATAATCAATCATTTCAAGGTTTGTAGAACAAACAGGGCCCGGCGACATTTCAAAATAATCATAATAAAATCCGCGCCAGTCAAAATAAGTATCAAGGTCAAAAGCAAAGAAAATAATAGGTTTTTCAAAAAGAGAATATTCAAAAACAAGTGATGAATAGTCAGTAATGCAAATATCCGAAACGCAAAGCAAATCTTCAATATCCATCAAACGTGTAACATCAATAGCAAAATCAGAAAATTCATGCGGAATAACCGGCAACTTCTGCACAAGCGGATGATGTTTGAACAGCACAATATACTCGTCAGAGAAATTTTCATAAAACATCTCAATATTAAACATTTTAGATGTTTGAGCTCTTGCTACTCTTCCTCTAAAAGTCGGTGCATAAAGGATAACCTTTTTACCCCTTGCCTGAGGAACAATGTCATATAAAGTTTCATAGGCTGATTTAATGAATTCTTCATCATAGAAAACATCGGTTCTTGAAGAGCCGGTAGCCTTAATAATCTCCTTACGGCTGGATAAATTCATTGCTTCCTCATAAGCCCAAGCAACCTCAGGGCTTGAAACGGTAACAAGACTGTAATTCTCATAATACGGATGTTTTAACTGCTCTTTTCTTGTATCGCCGAAAATAAGGTCAGCAGTTGAAAGTCCGAATTTCTTAAATGCACCGCAACCATGCCAAAGCTGTGTTATCTTAGTTTCCGGGCGAAGCTTTACACTGCCTATGCAGTTTGAAGCCTCATTCATAAATACATATTTGGCAGTAGCAATATCACGAAGCATATCGGTACAGCGTCTCAAATAAATATTCTTACGCTCTGCGTTATTTCGTAAAAAGTGAGTATGAACAGTAAAATCATATTTACTTACTATTTCATCAAAAATCACCTTAAAGCTGTTTGTAACCGCCGGAAGCCTAACCTCAACAAAAACCACTTTATTAGGATCAAGTGGTTTTCTAGCAGCTTTTCTGTAAACCCAAGGAAAAATAAAATCCAAAGTTAAAATTTTAAAAATCTTCGCAACAATTCTGTCTTTTAATTTAAGAAGCCTTTCCATTTATATCTCCTTAATCTTATTAATTTTATAACTCATAACAATAATAGTATTTTACCACATTGGTTTTTAATTGTCAATATGAGTTACACTATATATAGTAATTACTTGTATAATACCTAAAGCTGTGTTACAATTAAAAAGCATTACGGAGGTGTTTAAATGCGGCAGAATCACAATATAGGAAATCTATTTAACCAAGATTCAAAAATACTTATTCTCGGTAGTTTTCCGTCGGTAAAATCCAGAGAGCAAGGATTTTTTTACGGGCATCCGCAAAATCGGTTTTGGAAAGTGCTTTCGGCAATACTTTGCGAGCCGTTACCGGAAACAATTGATGAAAAGCGCATAATGCTGATTAAAAACAACATAGCACTTTGGGATGTTATCGCTTCCTGTGATATTTTGGGCTCGTCCGACAGCAGTATTAAAAATGTCAAGCCAAATGATATAAGTGTAATTCTCGATACTGCCGATATTAAAGCAATTTTTACAAACGGAAAAGCTTCCTATAATCTTTATAATAAATATATTTTTCCGAAAACAAATATAAATCCGATATATCTTCCGTCTACCTCACCCGCAAACGCCGCTTTTTCACTTGAACGACTGATTAATGAATGGAAAATAATAAAAGAATATTTGTAGAATAAATAAAGAAGTAACCTCAAATAATTTGCGGTTACTTCTTTATTTATTTTATTACACCAAACATACAAGTTTTTTCATTGTTTGGCAATGTGAGATAATCTTTTTCAACCATTATTTCAATAATAAAAGCCATTACATCAAGAGAATGATGAACAAATGCGATTTGTCCGCATTTCTCTTTAAGTGAAGATGGAACAACTTTTATGAGTTCTTTACAAGCTATATCACAAATTCTTATAATGCAATCGCATAATTCACGACTCAATGGTTCTAAAATTGAATAAGCATTATTTAAAATATCTTCATCAAAAACAGGAAATTTTGCTGATAATTTACCGTTATCACTTGATATAAACCCTTCATCAATTAATTTAACAAGCATTTCATTATTTTCATCAGCATCATTTTCAAGTATTGCATCATACATTGCTTTGCTAGTTTGGTCCCAATTTCTAAACTGCCATTTCTGCGATTTTTCAATAATTTTATAATTTTCTACTGAATAGTAGGCAGTATGCTCTTCGTTTTCACAACGCCAACACATTCCGTTAAAATGATGATTTTTATAATCATTATCATAAGCATAAATAAATCCGTAATTATTATTTCCTAAATACGGATAATCACCGAATTTTCTACGCCCTATATCCTTTGCAAAATATTCGGCTTGCAGTAATGCTATGTTTGAAAATATCCACATTTTACAGTTTCTATTATAATTTCCGCCTTTAATCGGTATTTTATCCAGCTGTGAAAAGATTTTAATAAATTCTTTGTAAAACCTTTCAGCGGCATATTCACAAATAGGTTTTATAATTTTTGCTACTTTTTTATCATATTCATCTGAGAAAATGACGATATTAGTCTGATATTTATTTCCTATTTTTTTGATAATGTTACCGTTATTCATTAAAATTTCAATTTCATCTTCAATATATGGTACCGCAACACCCAATTCTATAGATAGTTCCTTAAGAGTAAGAGGTTTTTCATAAGCGCAAAGAACAATATTTGCAGGCAAACGCCTGTCGCATAAATTTCCGTAATAATTCTTTCCGCCCCAGAAATCAAGCTTTAAAGTACCGGGATTATAGCATTTTTCACCATACTTTCGTTCCATATCAATACCTTCTTTCATTTGTTTTCTCGCTTTGAAAAGATAATATTTTACCATTTCCAAGCTTAAATTCAAATTTTCTGCAATCTCGGAACAAGTTTGTCCTTCTATATAATAAGCAACTGTAACTTCTCTATAATTCTTTGACAATAAGGATAACTCTCTGCGCAAACGCTGAAGCAGTTCATTTTCCATTAACTGTTCATCGACAAAATCAAAATATGTACCCATAACATTGTCTTTAAAAGGCATATTTACAAGTTTCTTTTTGCGTATATGCATTCTGAACTGATTTTCGGCAATTTTCCACATAAACCCATAGAATGCCTCATCATTTTTAAGATTATGTGCGGATTTTAAAATCTCACAAATTATATCATTAGTTAAATCTTCGGCTTCTTGCTTATCATACAGCTTTGACATACAGAATCTGAAAATGCTTTTTAAATTTTCAGAAATTAAAGTCCCTAATTTTTCTTGTTCCAAAATTTCACCAACCTTAGTCATTGAAAGCTTTCATTTATATAGTTGCACAATACGTCGAATGGTTAACTGCAATTTTAAAAATATTTAAAAAAATCCGAGAGAAACTCTCGGATTTTTATCCTTTTGATACTGCGAATACTGTTTTAAAAATCAGTTTTATATCATACCACACTGATAAATCTTTTAAGTAATCTAAATTCAGTCTCATTTTTTTCGGCAATATGTGATTAATATAACATTTTTCAGCGTCAGGCTCAATTTCAAGCATTTTTGCCTCGTCTTTGAAAAAGATTGAAGCAGTTCCCGTTATTCCAGGCTCCAACAACAATGTCGCCATCATTTCATCAGTATAACACTTAACATAATGCGGCACTTCGGGTCTTGCGCCTACAAAACTCATTTCACCTTTTATCACATTGATAAGCTGAGGAAATTCATCAAGACGGAATTTACGCAAAAAATGCCCTATTTTTGTTATTCTCGGATCGCGCTCACCTACGGTAATCTGCTTACCGAGTTTTTCGGCGTCGGTAACCATTGTTCTGAATTTCAAAACAAAAAATTCCTTGCCGTATTTTCCAACGCGCTTTTGTTTAAATATAATTTCGCCTTTTGAAGTAAATTTAACTGCTGCCGCAAGAATAATAAATACCGGTAAAAGTATCACGAAAGCAATCAGCGCAATAAGAAAATCAAGCAACTTTTTGATAATCAAAGTTGCTTTTTTTTCTGACAATATATCATAATATTCTTTTACTTCATGATTTTGAAATTCTTTTGGTAAATCTTCAAATTTTTTCAATTTTTACCTCACAAAATTACTTATGTTTAAATGTAGGAACCAATATCTTAACCTTTTTAAACATCTCATCGACATCACCGTCCAAAGACTCTTCAAGGTCTTTAATCTTCTTAGACAAATCAGACGAATCATATTCCATAGGCTTCATAATAAAGATTTTATCATTTGCTGTCTTTGTAACATCTTCATCACGCATACTGATTTCTTCAAAAAGCTTTTCGCCCGGACGAAGCCCTGTAAATACAATATCAATATCAACCTCAGGCTCAAGTCCCGAAAGTCTGATAAGATCGCAAGCCAAATCATAAATTCTCACAGGCTCACCCATATTAAGAACGAAAATCTCGCCGCCCTTTGCCATGGTTCCGGCTTCAAGCACAAGCTGAACCGCTTCCGGAATAGTCATAAAATATCGGCGCATAGCAGGATGAGTTACGGTAACAGGACCGCCCTCTTCAATTTGCTTTCTGAAAACAGGAACAACCGAACCGTTTGAACCCAAAACATTACCGAATCTTACAGCCGATAAATCAGTATCAGACATAGTATCAAGCAGCTGAATAGCCTGCTCTGCAATTCGCTTTGAAGCGCCCATAATATTTGTCGGATTTACAGCCTTATCGGTAGAAATCAAAATAAATTTCTCTACATGATTAATTATAGACTGCATTGCAACATTTATAGTACCGCGTACATTATTTTTAATTGCCTCTTTAGGCGAATACTCCATCATAGGAACATGCTTATGAGCAGCAGCATGAAAAACAAGGCTTGGCTGAAATTCTTTAAAAACTTCTTCAAGTCTTTCGGTATCTCTGATTGAGCCTAATCGAAGGCTGAACTTGCCTTCATAATCTCTTTTCAATTCATTCTCAATTTCAAAAAGTCCGTTTTCATGAATATCAAAAACAACTAAATGTTTGCATCCAAATGCCAAAACCTGACGGCAAATTTCCGAACCGATTGAGCCGGCGCCGCCTGTTACCAAAACGACCTTATCTTTAACAAAATTCTGCACCGCTTTCATATTAAGCGTAACCTTATCACGGCGCAAAAGTTCAACAAGATTAATATTTGTAAGCTTTACATTTGATAAATCAACATCATCAACATTACCGAAACGTCGGATTTTGCATTTTTTTCTGCGGCAAATATCAACAACATTTTTCAAAACCTGATTCGAAGCAGTAGGTATAGCTACAATAACTTCATCAATCTCAAACTTATCTATGGCCTCTTCCAACTTGTCCGAGCCGCCGTAAACTTTAATTCCGTGGATTTTTGTATGAAGCAAAGCAGGGTCATCGTCGATAAAAACAACAGGATAAACCCTTGTATAAAGGTCTTTTTTATGTTTTGCACAGAAATATGCGCCCGCCTCACCTGCGCCGAAAATAAGAGTTCTTACCTGCTCGCCGGATTTATGAGCCGAAACCGCATGAATCCTTGCATGAAGCTCATTAAATATCCTTACCGAGCTTCTTCCTGCAAGCGCAAGCACTAAGATAATTGCAGTCATTGAAATAGTATACTGCAACTCACTGCCCTCATAAATACCTACAAAGCATATATTAAATACATAGAATAAAACACCGAATGACAAGCATGCAAGTATACATCTAAGCACTTCTCCCAATCCGAAGTGTTTTAAAACGCTGTTGTAATTTCCGAAAATAATATTAAGAAGAAGCCAAGCGCCGACAGCAACAAGTATAAAAATAATTAAATGATGCAAATTGATTCCGTACATCGAATACTCTGAAGAATCACGCGCAAAAGTCGGTGAAATCCAAGTGATAGGATTATACCATTCACCCTGACCTCTGAATACATTTTCATAATCAACAATAAGGTTGCTTAAAAATATTGTAGCAACCATAGAAAAAGCATCCCATAGCATCAAGGCTATGAGTCCAAGTATTTTTTTAGTTTTCTGAAGCAAAAAAGTTCACTCCCATAATTTTATATAAAATAAAGTTAAAATTACATATAGACATAATTAGTTGAACATATTTTATCACAAAATCTTTAGATTGTAAATAAAATATTGTGAATTTTTATGAAATCAGAAATTTTATAACTAAACATAATTTAATTTTTATTTTTCGGTTTTACAAATAGTATTAACATTTTTAACATAGTTTTCAACACTTTTTAACGGTTTTTAGGCTTAAATTTTAACCAGATGCATTTTTATGTAAACCAAATTCGATTTTGTCAAGTAAACATAAATTTAAAATGTGATGAAAATGTGATATTTTATACTAAAAGTATTATTTAGAAAAATGTTGAAAAAAATCATAAAAGATAGTAAAATATAAAAAAATGTTTATAGGTGTTTTAATTATGACAAAAAAAGAAAAAGCAATATTTGCAATAGAAAAATTAGAAAAAAGATACCCTTTGGCAGAATGTTCTCTGGTTGCCAAAGCTCCTCATGAACTTCTTATCGCAACGAGACTTTCTGCACAGTGCACCGATGCAAGAGTTAATGTAGTAACAAAGCCGCTTTTTGAAAAGTACACTACCATAGAACAATTTGCTAATGCAGATATAAGCGATATTGAAAAAATAATACATTCCTGCGGTCTTTACAAAACAAAAGCAAAAGATATTGTTAATATGTGTATAAAACTTCGAGATGACTTCAACAGCACAGTTCCAGACAGCATTGAAAAACTTACAACGCTACCCGGAATCGGCAGAAAAACTGCAAATCTAATAATGGGTGATGTTTATCATCAACCGGCGGTCGTTACCGATACTCATTTGATAAGAATCTCAAACCGACTCGGACTTGTTGATGTAAAAGACCCTTATAAGGTTGAAATGGCGCTTAAAAAGATTCTGCCGCCTGAAAAAAGCTCGGATTTTTGTCACAGAATAGTCCATTTCGGAAGAGATGTATGTAAAGCTCCTACACCCAAATGCGACATATGTGAAATGCAGGAAATTTGCAAAGAGTTTAAAAGTAAAAGCAAAAAAAGCACGACAAAATAATATTTATCTTGACAAAATATATTTTTACACTTATTATAGTAATATATTCATTGATAGAGGTGCAGTATTTATCAGTAGCTTCGGTTTAACGGCTGAACTTTTTTAATCGAAGTGAAAGGACTTACTGCCGAAATCAGACTTTTTTGGCCCAAAAGCTCTGGTTGGTGTATTGCAAAATATGTAATACATTGTCACATTTTTAATGTGGAGCGCTATCTTTTAAGTCTTGTACTTGAAACCTCATTAGCATTCCGCCGATGAGGTTTTTTATTTTTCAAATTTAAAAAAGGAGAATTTTATGAAAAGTAAGAAAAAAGTAATTATTTACTCTGTAGCTGCTCTTATTATAATTGCAATAATCGCTTTTTGCGCGATACAGAGTAACTCAATCGGTCAATCAAGCAGCACAGTTGCCTGTTCAACCTGTAATGAAACCGGCGCTTGCGTTGATTGTATGGGAAAAGTCGCCGACTGTGAAACCTGTGGCGGCACAAATGTTTGTCCTGACTGCAACGGAACCGGCGAGGTCGCAGCAGCAAGCAACATTTATTCAACATTTTGGGCATTAGTTCCGCCGATTATAGCTATTGCTCTCGCTCTTATTACAAAAGAGGTTTACTCCTCGCTCTTTATCGGTATTGTTGTCGGTGGTTTATTCAGTGCTAATTTTTCAGGACTTACCACTGTTGACAACATCATCAACGACGGCTTTATTTCAGCAATTTCGGGAACAGCAGGTATATTCTTGTTCCTCGTTCTACTCGGAATATTGGTTGCGCTTGTTAACAAAGCCGGAGGTTCAGCTGCATTCGGCAGATGGGCTTCAAAACATATTAAATCGCGTGTAGGCGCAATGCTCGCAACTTTTGTTCTCGGTGTACTTATCTTTATTGATGACTACTTTAACTGCCTTACAGTAGGCTCGGTTATGCGCCCTGTTACTGACGGACATAAGATTTCGCGTGCAAAACTTGCTTATTTAATTGATGCAACCGCAGCCCCGGTTTGTATGATTGCACCTATTTCATCATGGGCAGCAGCAGTTGCTTCTTACGCTGAAGAAGGTCAAGGTCTTGCATTGTTTATTAAAGCAATTCCATACAACCTTTACTCATTGCTTACATTTGTATTCATTATCGGTATCGTTGTTATGAAATTTGATTACGGCCCGATGAAATTACACGAGTTTAACGCTTTAAATAATAATGACCTTTACACCTGCGGTGAAAAAGCAGAAGTGCCTGAAGATGAAGTTCCAAATCCTAAAGGCAGAGTTTTAGACCTTATTCTTCCTGTTGTTATTCTTATAGCAATCTGCATATTTGCTCTCGTTTACGTAGGCGGTATTCTCGACGGTGAATCTTTTGTAAATGCTTTCGCTAATACAGACGCTACCGTAGGATTGCCTTGGGGCGGTATAATTGCAATTGTTATTGCAATTATCTATCTTTTATTAAGAAGAGTTATTACCTTCAAAGACGCTATGGAATGTATTCCAAAAGGCTTTATTGCAATGGTACCGGCTATCACAATTCTTACTCTCGCAACAACTCTTAAAAATATGACAGGATTGCTCGGTGCCGCTGATTATGTTGATACAATGATGCGCGGCTCTGCCGAAGGTCTTAATATGATGCTTCCTGCAATCATTTTCCTTGTTGCATGCGGTCTTTCATTTGCGACCGGTACTTCATGGGGTACATTCGGTATTTTAATTCCGATTGTAACTACAATTTTCGACCCAAGCAGCGAATTACTTATCATCGGTATGTCTGCTTGTCTTGCAGGTGCGGTTTGCGGTGACCACTGCTCACCTATCTCTGATACCACTATTATGTCAAGCGCCGGCGCACAGTGCAATCATATCAACCATGTTTCAACACAGTTACCTTATGCAATAACAGTAGCCGTAATTTCATTTGTAGGCTATATACTTGCAGGTTTTGTTCAGAATGTATGGATTGTTCTTCCGGTAATGGTTGCTATCACTATCGCAACATTATTTGTGTTAAAATACACTATCGGGAAAAAAGAAGTAAAATAATAGTATAGAATGTATTTAAGGGTTGAAGTAAATTTTACTTCAACCCTTTTTATAGTTTATAAACAATAAAAAAAGGATTGCTTTTTAAGCAATCCTTTTACTTTTACATACGATGATTATACTTATCTTTAAGCTTT
>JBJEIS010000127.1:0-11341 GCA_051877275.1 Acutalibacteraceae bacterium
ATTCTACCATAAGGGGTGCTTTTTTTCTATTGTCCACTTTTACTGGACTTGTTCATTTAAGCGGGCTTTTTAATAGATTGTATATTACATAATTACATCTTTTGAGCGGTCAACATAAGTTGTATGAAGAACCTCATGAGCTTTATGAGAGTTCGGAGCACCGAAATACTCTTCATAAACTGCTTTTAAGAATGGATTTTCATGTGATTTTCTGATTGTTTTAGCAGCATCGTTGCTATAAAGTGCTTTTGCACGTTCAGCTTTAATATCGACTGTCTGTCTAACAGAAGTAGGTTGTATTGGCTGACCGCCTCCGTTTACGCAACCGCCAGGACAGCCCATGATCTCAATGAATGTGAATTCTTCGCCTGATTTAACACGCTCAAGCAATTCTTTAGCAGCTTTAGCTCCTGAAGCAACACCGATTTTGACATTCAAGTCGCCAACCTTAAGTTCAGTAACCTTAACAGGCTCTGTTCCGCGTACAGCAGAAAAATTAACATCATCAAGGGTTGTCTTTGTAATTGCTTCATAAGCGGTTCTGAGCGCCGCCTCCATAACACCGCCTGTTGCACCGAATATAACGGCTGCGCCGGTAGCCTCGCCGAGCGGTGAATCAAACTGTTCATCAGGAAGCTTGGTAAATTGTATTCCGCCGCGTTTTATCATACGTGCAAGCTCACGTGTAGTGATTGAAATATCAACGTCTGCACGAAGTTCTTCACGCTGAACTTCAAATTTCTTAGCAGTACAAGGCATTACAGATACAACAACAATATCGTCAGGATTAAGGTCGTGCTTTTCAGCATACCAGGATTTTATAATGCCGCCAAACATATTCTGCGGTGATTTGCAGGTTGAAAGATTAGGAATAAATTCAGGATAATGATATTCGCAGTATTTAATCCAACCCGGTGAACAAGAGGTAATCATAGGAAGAACACCACCGTTTGTAACGCGGTCAATAAGCTCATTAGCCTCTTCCATAATGGTAAAGTCAGCGGCGGTATCGGTATCAAAAACCTTGTCAAAACCAAGTCGTTTCAAAGCCGCAACCATTTTACCTTCAACATCTGTACCGATAGGCATACCGAACTCTTCACCGAGAGCGGCACGTACTGCCGGAGCTGTTTGAACGATAACAGTTTTGGTTTCATTGTTAAGAGCTTCGTAAACCTTGCTTGTATCATCTCTTTCTCTTAATGCACCGGTAGGGCAGTTTACTATACACTGACCGCATGAAATACAGTCGACTTCGGCAAGCGGTTTATCATAAACGCAGCCGATATGTGTATCAAATCCGCGATCATTTGCACCGATTACGCCAACCTCCTGCTCTGCGCATACTGCAACACAACGGCGGCAAAGAATACATTTTGAATTATCTCTAATCATATGAACGGCACTGTCATCATAAATGCTTTCAGGTAATTCACCGTCAAAATTTGCAGCGTTTTCAATGCCGTATTCATAACAAAGCGTCTGCAATTCGCAATTGCCTGAGCGAACGCACGAAAGACAATTGCGGTTATGTGTTGACAGAATCATTTCAAGGGTTGTTTTTCTTGAATTTCTGACTCTTTCAGTATTAGTCTTAACTTCCATTCCTTCGGAAACAGGATAAACACAAGCAGTAACCATTTTTGCAGGTCCCAATGTTGCGCCTCTCATTTCCTGTGCTTCAACCATACAAATACGGCAAGCGCCGATTTCATTTATTTTTTTCATATAGCAAAGGGTAGGAACTTCAATACCTACTTTACGGGCAGCTTCAAGAATGGTAGAGCCTTCTTCAACCTGAACCGCAATGCCGTTAATTTTTAAATTTATCATTAGTTTTTCCTCCCTTAGATTTTCTCGATAGCGCCGAACTTACAAGAATCCAAACAAGCACCGCATTTGATACATTTAGAAGTATCAATGTTAAACGGACTTTTGATTTCACCGGAAATTGCGCCGACAGGACATTTTCTCGCACAAAGTGAGCAACCTTTACATATTTCAGGATTAATGTGGTAACGAAGCAGATGTTTACAAACACCGGCAGGACATTTTTTATCAACAACATGAGCAACATATTCATCTCTGAAATAGCGGAGAGTTGATAAAACAGGGTTTGGAGCTGTCTGACCGAGACCGCAAAGCGAATTTGCCTTGATGTAAGCCGCTAATTCTTCGAGTCTGTCAATATCTTCGAGTGTGCCGTTACCGCTTGTTATTTTTTCAAGAATTTCAAGAAGTCTTCTTGTACCTACGCGGCAAGGAGTACATTTACCGCAGGATTCATCAACAGTAAATTCGAGGAAGAATTTTGCGATGTCAACCATACAGTTATCTTCATCCATAACAATAAGTCCGCCGGAACCCATCATTGAGCCGATAGATATGAGGTTGTCATAATCAATCGGAATATCAAGGTGCTCTGCAGGAATACATCCGCCGGAAGGTCCGCCGGTCTGAGCAGCTTTAAACTTTTTACCGTTTGGAATACCGCCGCCGATTTCTTCAACAACTTCACGAAGCGTTGTACCCATAGGTACTTCTACCAAGCCTGTATGTTTGATTTTGCCGCCGAGCGCAAATACTTTTGTACCCTTTGATTTTTCGGTTCCCATTGAGGCAAACCATTCTGCGCCGTTTAAAATAATCTGTGTAATATTTGCATAGGTTTCAACATTGTTAAGTATAGTCGGCTTGCCGAACAAGCCTTTAACAGCAGGGTAAGGAGGACGAGGTCTAGGCTCGCCGCGGTTGCCTTCAATTGAAGTCATAAGAGCGGTTTCTTCGCCGCAAACAAATGCGCCCGCACCAAGACGCAGGTCAATATCAAAATCAAATCCTGTGTCAAAGATATTTTTACCGAGAAGTCCGTATTCTCTTGCCTGTTTAATAGCAACCTCAAGTCTGTGTACTGCGATAGGATACTCAGCACGAACATATATGTAGCCTTGTGAAGCACCGATTGCATAACCTGCTATTGCCATTGATTCGAGTACAACATGAGGGTCGCCTTCAAGCACTGAACGGTCCATAAAAGCACCCGGGTCTCCTTCATCGGCATTACAGCATACATATTTTTGGTCGGCTTTATTACCTGCTGCAAGCTTCCATTTAAGACCGGTTGGGAATCCGCCGCCGCCGCGACCGCGAAGTCCTGAATCAAGAACTGTTTGAATAACTTCTTCAGGAGTCATTTCGGTAAGAACCTTGCCGAGTGCCGAATAACCGCCTGTTGCGATATATTCATCAATAACTTCAGGATTTATAACACCGCAGTTGCGAAGTGCAATTCTTTTTTGCTTTTTGTAAAAAGCGGTATCATTAAGTGAGGTATTGTGTTCTTCGACAGCAGCGTCAGTTGCTTTGTCGTTGTAAACCAAACGTTCAACAATTCTTCCTTTAAGAAGATGCTCTTTAACAATTTCTTCAACATCAGCCTCGGTTACGCGGCTGTAAAAAGTACCCTCAGGGTAAACAATCATTACAGGACCTAATGCGCAAAGTCCGAAACAACCGGTTTGAACAATTTTAATTTCATTTTCAAGGTCGTTTTCCTTGATCTGTTTTTCAAGAGTTTTCTGAATTGCCTGGCTACCGGAGGAAGTACATCCGGTACCGCCGCAAATCAGCACATGAGCACGATACATAATTTTTTCTCCTTTAAATTTATTTACCGATTGTGTATTCGGTTACAACTTTGCCGCCTTTTAGGTGTTCTTCGACTACTCTTTTTGCTTTTTCGGCATCCATTTTAACATAAGTAACTTTTTCTTTACCCGGCTCATAAACTTCGACAACCGGTTCATATTGGCATATTCCGATACAGCCTGTCTGGGTAACAGTTACTTTGTCAGTCAAATTTTCAGCGGCTACTTGTTCAACAAGTGTATTTAAAACAGGTCTTGCGCCGGCAGCAATACCGCATGTAGCCATTCCGACTACTACGCGTATGTCAGCTTCGCCTTCACGCAGTACAACGCTGTTTTTCATTTTTTCTCTGATTGCTGCAAGTTCAGCTAAAGATTTCATATTATATCGTTCCTTTCACAATATATATTTTATTTTATACTATTATATTCAGTCTCAAGGTCATTCCTTATAAAAGCAATGACTTCGGGACTGTTAAGCGGGATATCATCTGTAAGCACTTCTCTCATCTGCCTTGTGTCAAGACTTACTTCACCCTTTTCGCTTCGATGAATAAAAACGAAATCAACATTGGGCGAGCCGTGGATAAGAGTAATCAGTGTCGAAATGATATCACCGATCGGTGTGAAATCAATACTGTCGGTATGAAATACCGCAGTTACACGCGTTCCGCAATTAATCGGGTCAACTTCACGCTGAACAGAAGATATTTCGAGGCTTCCGCCTGTTTGTTCGGCGGCTTCCTTAAAGAAAGGAACACCCAGCCCGACTTTTCGTGTGGTGCGCGTTGTATAAAAAGGATTTGTTACTGATTCAACCGTTTCTTTTGACATTCCGCAACCGTTATCGTTAATAACAATTGTGAGAATATTATTTTTTTCGGTAAGCAGAATTTCAACCTTTGTCGCACCTGCTTTTAATGAATTTTCAACAATATCCAAAATATTAAGCGATAGTTCTTTCATCAGATGTTAACCTTTTCATTTAGTAGCTCAATTATTTTTAGCCTTATTTCATCATCATTAGCATTATCTTCAAATTCAAAGTAATTTGATTTATCAGGTATTTTATCTAAATAATGAGCATCGGAACAAAAAATTATTTTTTTGCTTTTTAAAATTTCAAAAGTATCTAAAAGATTTTTATAATTCTCTTTGTTATAAATCTCCGCCGCGGTAAAATCGGGAGTTTCGGGAAATGTACCCAAAGCTGCGATAATTCCGTTTGAATCGCGGTCAATGTGTGCGGGATATGCTGTTCCGCCGAAGCTTTTCGCAATTAAAAATCCTTCTTCAAGCGAAATTGTTGTGGCATTAATCAGCAAGTTTTCTTCAAAACCGATTATTTCGTCTTTTTCATTTAGAATCCGCTGTTCGCCGAAAATTTCAGCCTTGTTTTTGATTTTCACCCTGCGTTTTTCAACCTCGTTGCCAAAATCCAAAGCAGTTTCCAATGTCGGAAAAAGACATACCATATGAATATCTTCAGCGGTTGTAAGCTCCATACCGCCGATCGGTATAACACCGTAGTTTTCACATGCTTTGAAAAATGCCGGAAGATTTTTTACACTGTTATGGTCGGTGAGCGCCATAATATCGAGCCCGGCGAGCTTCCCCATTCCTGCAATATTGTTTACTGTCATATCATTATCACCGCAAGGGGATAAGCAGGAATGAATATGTAAATCGTAAAAATACTTTCGCATCAGATTAGTTTTGAGAGCAAAGCGCAGGCTTCAAATGACGGTAAATCGGTTTTTATAAGATTAATTTCTTTAGATTCAGCCGCATTGATTATTTGTTCATCAACATTAACGTTTTCACAGAAGATAACAACCGAAACGTTTACCAGCGAAGCGACCGCCGCAACATTTACATTGGTCATAATTGTTATAAACGCATTATCCTCTTTCGCACGTCCCATAACCCAGCTTAATAAATCACCGCAATAAGCGCCTTTTATTTCACGCGAGCCGTCGCATACAACAATCGGCGAAAAATTTTCGTTTTTTAAAACTTCGTCAACCGTCATAGCTCTCACCCTTTTTCTCTTCAAGTTTTTTCATAAGATAATCTTTCATATTAATAATGCAGTTGTTAATATCAACGCCGTGAAGCACAACATCTTCGGCAAACGCAAGACAGGTAGGAGCGCCGCACGAACCGCAGTCGATTTCAGGTAAACTGTTACAAACAGTCTGAATTTCACTCATCAGCCTCATAGATTCCTGCATATTATCTGAAAACTGCTGAATCGGTTTGTAATCAGGCAGTTTTGTAATAAAAGCTTCTTTAGGAATCTCGTTTTCGGGTTTTGCTCCCGAAACAGGCATATATTTACGAAGCGACTGCATTTTTGCCTTTGCGATATAAGGGTTTTCTACTGTTAGAATACCGCCTACACAACCGCTGTTACAGGCGTTGAGTTCAACAAATTCAAGGTCGGGCAATTTGCCGTTTTCAATTTCATCAAGCACCTGAATTACATTTTCGAGCCCGTCTGCCGCGAGATATTTTTCATTTAGCAACGCAGCGGATTCACCGCCGGAAACAGCCCAGCCTATGCCAACCAATCCGGAACGTGAAAGACTTTCTTTAGGCTTTGCATTTTTCATTTTAGGCAGTAGCCTAAAATAAATATCATTCATAGCCAGCACTTCATCAACATATTGCCTTTCCGGCGATTCATTGTTAACAACATAGGAAGATTTACCCGGACAAGGCGATATAAAGAAAACGCCGATGTCTTTTTCTTTTAATTCGGGATGTTCCTTTTTTGCTTTCTCTCTTGCAAAAAACGCCGCAAGCTCCATAGGAGGAATAATGGGCATTATATTTTCGCACAAAGCCGGATATCGAAGGCTTATCAACCTTACGATAACAGGGCAAGCCGATGATATAACAGGCTTTTTTACTGCGTTTTCTTTTAGATACATTCTTGTATAAGCCGAAATAAATTCAGCCGCATAAGACACTTCGAAAACATCATCAAACCCTAAATCGAGCAATCCCTGCAAGCAGTAATCAACATCGTCAAGATTATTGAACTGACCGTAAAGCGCAGGCGCCGGAAGTGCAATTGTATATTTAAAATCATTTATCTTATCAAAAGGACTGCAAACTGCTTTTTTCGCCTTGTGCGGGCAGACTCTTATACATTCGCCGCAATCAATACAGCGTTTTGAGTCTATAACCGCGTGTCCGTTTTTAATTCTGATAGCTTCAGTCGGACATCTTCGCAAGCAAGAGGTGCAGCCTTTGCATTTTGAAACATTAAGAGAAACAGAGTGTATGAATTCTTTCATAAACTTTGTGCCTCCTTTAAATTTGAGCGGTTTAAATAACTATTTAATTTTCTTTCTGCAGATTAACAATCATAGTGATTTTTGTGCCAACACCGACTTTGGTTTCAATTCTCATTTCATCGGTGTAGCTTTTCATATTCGGCAGTCCCATTCCGGCACCGAAGCCTAATGAGCGTACATAATCTGGTGCGGTTGAAAATCCTTCCTGCATGGCAAGCTCGACATTTTCAATACCGGGACCTTCATCACTGATTATTATTTCGATTTTATCAGAATAAACATTTACATCAACAAATCCGCCGTTTGCATGGATAACCATGTTAACCTCGCCCTCGTACATAGCGATTGAAACACGACGTATAATCGCCGGGTCAACGCCCAATTGACGAAGCTTCTTTTTTACATTAACACTGGCTTCTCCTGCTGAAGTAAAATCGTCACCGTCGACAATGTAATGAAAATTGATAACATCACTCATTTACCGTCACCGTTTCCGAGGCCTGCGTGATAAAGTTTTCCGCAAGCTTCATACATACGAAGCTTTGTAGTAAGAACGACCATATCGTGGTCACGCGCTAATTTAAGCATTTCCTCGGTAGGGGTTTTACTGCGGACAAAAACGATACAAACCATATCCATCATTTCGGCGGTTCTGATAACCTGAGGATTTATAAGACCTGTAAGTAAAACTGCCTGGTCTTTAACATAAGCCAAAACATCGCTCATCATGTCAGACCCGCAGGCTGAATTGACTTCTTTATCAAGCCCTTCCTCATAGCAGAGAATTTTTGCATCAAGTAATTCCTTAATATCTCTGATTTTCATATGCTAATACTCCAATTTTTATGCGTTTTACGCCATATATTTTTTCAGAATATCATCAACATCGGTTTTTTCGAGTCTGCCGTAAACTTCATCGTTAACAGTCATAACAGGGGCTAAACCGCAAGCGCCTATACAACGGCAGGCTTCAAGTGAAAATCTTCCGTCCTCAGTACATTCGTCAGGTCCGATACCGAGAATCTGAGTAATTCGGTCTAAAACACCTTGTGCGCCTTTAACATAACAAGCAGTACCAAGGCAAACAGAAATTTTATATTCACCTTTTGGTGTCAGTGCAAATTGTGAGTAGAAAGTAGCAACTCCGTAAACTTTTTCAACAGGAACAGAAAGACCTTTAGCAATTATCTGTTGAACTTCAACAGGCAAATAGCCGTAAATTTCCTGTGCTTCCTGCATAACAGGCATTAATGCGCCGTCATCATTTTTATGCTTTTCAATTACTGCATTCAGCTGCGCTTCCTGTTCAGGCGTGCCTTTAAAAGGCAGTGTACCCTTGCGTTTTTTCATAATACAAGTACTCCTCGCTTTCATTTTTCAGTAGAAACATCATAATAATAAAGATGTTTTTAAAAAATATTATTTTCATTATGATATAAATCAAGCATAATGTATAGCAATTATAACATAAAGCGCGGAAAAAATCCACTAAAAAATCAAAATTTTAACATAGATTTTAAAAATTTTTATATATTTTTAATATACAAACTGGAAAAATGTTTAAAAATGCGATGTGTATTAAAAAATTTCTTGACTTTTTAAAACGGAATTTGATATAATTATTTAAAACCGAGTAGCGAAAAAAGCGTAAATCCAGGTGTTGGATTTGCGCTTTTTTTCTGCTCTTTTTATATTTTAATAAAATAAGGAGAACAGTTATGGATAATGAAGTAAAAATCAATAAAATGGGTGTAAAACCTATAAAAACACTTATGCTTGGCATGGGTATTCCTATGATTTTATCTATGGTTTTGCAGGCATTTTATAATATTGTGGATAGCGCGTTTGTTTCAAATATGAGCGTAGGCGGCGAAGAGGCACTTAATGCTTTGACTCTTGCTTTTCCTGTGCAGATGTTGATGGTTGCGGTCGGCATTGGAACCGGTGTGGGAACAAATGCTCTGCTCTCAAAAACACTCGGTCAGGGAGATAAAGAAAAGGCAAACAAGGTTACAGGCAATGCAGTATTTTTGGCAGCGGTAATTTATGTGGTGTTTTTAGCTTTCGGACTTTTTGGAGTAAAAGCATATATTAAAACTCAAACACAAAATGATGTTATTATTCAAATGGCAACTGATTATTTAAAAATCTGTTGCATAATCTCATTCGGAATTGCTTTCTTTTCGATTTTTGAAAAGCTTTTACAGGCTACGGGAAAATCAATATTTTCAACTGTAGCGCAGGTTGCGGGAGCGGTTGTAAATATTGTTCTTGACCCGATTATGATTTACGGTTGGTTCGGTTGTCCTGAATTCGGTGTTAAAGGTGCGGCTTATGCAACCGTAATAGGTCAGTGCGTTTCGTTTTTAACAGCTTTGATTTTTCATTTGAAATTTAATAAAGATGTTGAAAACTCATTAAAATATATGAAGCCGTCGGGTAGAATTATTAAAGAAATATATACTATCGGCCTTCCTGCTATAATTGCACAGGCACTGATGTCATTTATGACCTACGGTTTAAATATTATTCTCGGCATTATAGGCGAAAATGCGGTTACTGCATACGGACTTTTCTATAAAATACAGCAGTTTATTCTGTTTGCAGCCTTCGGATTGCGTGATGCCATAACTCCGATTGTTTCGTTTAATTACGGAATGCAGGATAAATCGCGTATAAAAGACGGAATAAAATACGGTATGATTTATACCATTATAATAATGGCAGCAGGATTTATTGGACTTGAGCTTTTCGCAAATCAGCTTGCCGCGGTATTCGGACTTTCCGGCGAAACACAGGATTTGTGCATAAGCGCAATAAGAATTATATCGGTAAGCTTTGTTTTTGCGGGAGCAAATGTTGCTTTCCAAGGTGTTTTTCAGGCACTTGACGGAGGAGTCGAATCGCTTATAATTTCTCTTTGCCGTCAGCTTGTTTTAGTGTTGCCGGTAGCATATCTTTTTGTTAAAATTTCAAATGATGCATCTATGGTTTGGTATACATTTATAATTTCAGAAGTTCTTTCATCATTAATTGCTTGTATTTTGATGAGAAGAATATATAAATTAAGGATAAAAAACTGATATAAAATTCCCAAAAAACTATTGACCTAAATAAAATAACTGATATAATTAAAATAAATATTTTATTTATATGGAGTTTTTCGATGAGAGAGAAAATATTATTTGATAACGGTTGGCTTTTTCATAAAGGTGATGTTGAAATTAACACCCCAAAAGTAAAGGGGCCGATTTATACTTCGGCTAAAACCGAGAGAAAAAAACAGGGCCCTGCATGTATTTATTATAATGATGCGGTTGATGATTTTCGCTGGGATGTAGAGTTTAACGCTGACAAATGGGTTTCTGTAAATCTACCTCATGATTATGTAATCAGCGGTGAAATGAAGGAGGATAACAACCCGGCTTTAGGCTTTTTTGACTATGAAAATGCTTGGTACAGAAAGCATTTTACTGTTGATGAGGCTGACAGAGATAAAAGATTGACTCTTTATTTTGAGGGCGTTGCAACCAGATGTATTGTTTATTTAAACGGTTGTGAATTAAAGCACAATTTATGCGGATACACACCTTTTGAGGTGGAAATAAACGATTATGTAAAGTATGGCGAGGATAATGTTTTAGCGGTTTATACTTATTATGACGATAACGAGGGCTGGTGGTATCAAGGCGGCGGAATTTACCGCCATGTATGGCTTAATAAAACCGATAAGCTTGCGGTTGACCTTTACGGCGTTTATGTTGCTCCGAAATATGAAAATGGCGTGTGGACTGCTGATTTTGAAACTACTCTTGTCAATGATTATGATGAAGAAAAGAAAGCATGCGTTTCTACAAAAATTATTGATAAAGACGGCACTGTTATTGCTTCGTCAGCCGCAGAATTAACTGTGGATTTGCGTGATAAAGCTACTGTTAAATACAGCGCTGATGTTGAAAACCCTGTTCTTTGGGATACTGAAAATCCTTATTTATACAATGTTGTAACCGAAGTATCGGTTGACGGCGAGATTGTCGATACATATACAACTAAAACAGGTTTCAGATATTTTACTCTTGATTCGGAAAAAGGATTTTATCTCAACGGTAAAAAGACTTATATAAACGGCGTTTGCGGTCACGGTGATTTTGGCCTTACAGGTAAAGCAGTAAGCGATAATATTTTCAGATATAAAGTTAAGTTAATGAAAGAAATGGGTGCAAACGGTTATCGTTGCGCGCATTATCCTCAAGCGGAAAGTATGATGGATGCGTTTGATGAGCAGGGCTTTATCGTTATGTGTGAGGGCAGATGGTTTGACTCAAGCGATGAAGGTAAAAAAGCTCTCGAAACTCATATAAAGAGAGACAGAAACCGTCCGAGCGTGTT
>JBJEIS010000128.1:0-11206 GCA_051877275.1 Acutalibacteraceae bacterium
TTCAATGTAGTCGCTTAAATCATTTAAGCTTATATTATCACTCTTTGCCAAAGGATGATTTTCGGACATAACAAGCTGATATGCAAATTCGCTGATTGTTTCACTTTCAAGCTTTTTTTCCGTAAACATACTTTCAAAGTATTTATCAAATGTTGTTTGATAACGGATAATTCCGAGGTTATATTCTTCTTTTACAACATTATTTATAGCTTTCATTGAATTAGTTTCTTTGTAAAAGATTTCAGCGGGTTTAGATGTATCAATATATTGAGAAAACTTTGCAAATGCATCTGAAATATAGTTTGCACGCGGTACGCAAATTGAAAAAGACTGCTTGTTTCGCTTACCGTTTTTGTATAGGTCTTCAACCTGTTCTATTTGAAAAATTATTTTTCTGGCATACTGCAAAAATTCTTCACCCTCGGGAGTTAGGCTTATGCCTTTTGTTGTCCGGTTAAAAATTGTAATGCCAAGTGTTTTTTCGAGCTCTTTTATAGCTCGGCTCAAATTCGGCTGTGCTGTATAAAGATTTTCCGCAGCTTTGCTTATTGATTTTGTCTTTGCGATTTCAACGGCATATTTCAAATGCAAAAGATTCATAGATTTCACCTAATTATATCTTATTTTATATGATTATATCACATTAGAGATATATTTACAAATAGTATTTTAAATATGCATTATGAATATTTATGCATAATATTCACAAAAATATGCATAAAATGAGCGGAATGTCACAGTACAAAGCGGAAAGCTTTAAAATATTTTATTTATTTTGTTAAAATATCGAAAAATATTGCAAAAAGTGTTGACAAAATATTCATATAAGTGTATAATTATGCACATGAACATTAAACTATTTTTGAAAGGAAAATATTTAAAATGAAAAAGATGGATAAAAAAGATATTAAAAAGGTTGTTTTAGCTTATTCCGGAGGACTTGATACATCTATTATCATTCCTTGGCTTAAAGAAAATTATAACAACTGCGAGGTTATCGCAGTTTCGGGAAATGTAGGTCAGGCAGGCGAGCTTGACGGTCTTGAAGAAAAAGCTATAAAAACAGGAGCTTCAAAACTTTATGTTGAAGACTTGACCGAAGAATTTTTAACAGAGTGCGTTTTCCCTTGTGTTCAGGCAGGCGCTAAATATGAAGATTATTTGCTGGGTACTGCTTTTGCTCGTCCGATAATCGCTAAAAGATTATCTGAAATTGCTATTGCAGAGGGTGCTGACGCAATTTGTCACGGTTGCACAGGTAAGGGTAACGATCAGGTTCGTTTTGAACTTGCTATTAAAGCTTTTGCTCCCGATATGCATATTATTGCTCCATGGCGTGAGTGGGATATTAAATCTCGTGAAGAAGAAATTGCTTATGCAGAAGCTCACAATGTTCCTTTGAAAATCACAAGAGAAACAAATTATTCAAAAGATAAGAATATTTGGCATTTATCTCATGAAGGTCTTGATCTTGAAGATCCTGCAAATGAGCCAATGTATGATAAAGAGGGATTCCTTGAGATGGGCGTTTCTCCTGAAAAGGCTCCTGATAAAGATACATATGTAACTTTACATTTTGAAAAAGGTGTTTGTACCGCAATCGACGGTAAAGAGATGAATGCTACCGGAGTAGTTGAAACTCTTAATAAGCTCGGCGGTGAAAACGGTATCGGACTTCTTGATATTGTTGAAAACCGTCTTGTCGGTATGAAATGCCGCGGCGTTTATGAAACTCCGGGCGGTGCGATTCTTTATCAGGCACATCAGATTCTTGAAACAATTACTCTTGATAAAGAAACTTCACATTATAAAGCGCTTGTTGCTCAAAAACTCGGCGAGATTGTTTATAATGCGCAGTGGTTCAGCCCGTTAACAGAAGCAATTTTAGCATTTGTTAAAAAGACACAGGAAACTGTTACAGGCGATGTTAAACTTAAACTTTACAAAGGTAATATTATTAACGCAGGTGTAACTTCACCATATTCACTTTATGATCCTGAAATCGCAACATTTGATGAAGATGATGTTTACGATCAGAAAGATTCAGCAGGTTTTGTAAATCTTTACGGCTTACCGATTGAAGTTCATGCTAAAATGAAACAAAAGAATAATTTAAAATAAAAAATAAAATTAAAAACGAAAGGTATATGTCTGCCCGATAATTCGGGCAGACTAAATTGATATTTATGGATAAAATGTGGGCAGGGCGTTTTTCTAAAGCGCTTGATAAAGAAGCAGACGATTTTAACTCATCAATACATTTTGACTGCAAAATGTATAAACAGGATATTACAGGTTCAATCGCTCATGCGCAAATGCTTGCGAAACAAGGTATTATCACAAACGAAGAAAAAGAAATTCTTGTCAATGGTTTAGGTTCGATTTTTAAAGATATTGAAGAAGGCAATTTGCAGTTTGATATGGACGCTGAAGATATTCATATGTTTGTTGAAGCTGAGCTTACAAAGCGAGTAGGCGATGTCGGTAAAAAGCTTCATACTGCAAGAAGCCGAAACGATCAGGTAGCGCTTGATATTCGTATGTATTTGTGTGCTGAAGTAGAGGAAATCGGTACTTTGCTTAAAGATTTGCTAAAAGTTATCGTTGAAAAAGCAGAGGCTAACAAATCTGTAATTATGCCGGGTTATACCCATTTGCAAAGAGCGCAGCCTATTACTTTCGCTCATCATTTGTTGGCTTATGCCATGATGTTTACCCGCGACTTTGACAGACTTTCAGACGCATTTAAAAGAATGAATGTTTCGCCAATCGGTTGCTGCGCTTTGGCAGGTACAACCTTTAATACTGATAGATATTATGAGGCAGAGCGCCTTGGATTTGATGGTATTACATTAAATTCACTTGACGGTGTTTCCGACAGAGATTTCTGCGTTGAAATTATGAGTGCAATTTCAATAATAATGATGCATTTATCGCGCTTTTCGGAAGAGATTATTCTCTGGTCGTCTTTAGAGTTTTCTTTTGTTGAGCTTGATGACGCTTATACAACAGGTTCGAGCATAATGCCACAGAAGAAAAACAGTGATATTGCGGAGCTTGTTCGCGGTAAAACAGGACGAGTTTACGGTGATTTAATGTCATTGCTCACAACACTTAAAGGGCTTCCGCTTGCTTATAATAAGGATATGCAGGAGGATAAAGAAGCTGTTTTTGACAGCATTGAAACTGTTAAGAAATGTCTTAAAAACTTCGCACCGATGATTGCAACTATGAATGTTAAGGCTGATAATATGTATAAAGCTGCACAGGGCGGATTTATTAATGCAACCGACCTTGCGGATTATCTTGCTAAAAAGGGTCTGCCTTTCAGAACCGCTTACAAAATTGTAGGTCAGATTGTAGCTTACTGCATTCAGAATAACAAGGTGCTTGATACTGTTTCGATGGAAGAGTATAAGCAGTTTTCCGATGTTTTTGAAGAAGATTTATATAATGAAATCAGCCTTGAAACTTGTGTAAACAAGCGTACTTCTGCAGGAGGAACAGGTCCTCAGTCAGTTGAAACTCAGATTAAATATATCAAGGAGTTCCTTAAATGAAAAAGGTATTTATAGACGGTAGTGCAGGAACTACCGGACTTAGAATAATTGAGCGTCTTTCCGGCAGAAAAGATATAGAACTTATTACACTTTCAGATGAAAAAAGAAAACTGCCGGAATACAGAAAAGAAGCGCTAAATAATTGTGATATTGCATTTTTATGTTTGCCTGATAATGCGGCAATTGAGGCCGTATCATTTATTGAAAATGATGATGTAACGGTTATTGACGCTTCGACCGCACACAGAACAAATCCTGACTGGGCTTACGGTTTTCCGGAGCTCGGTGAAGAATTTGAGTTAAAAATTAAAAATTCTAATCGTATTGCAAATCCGGGTTGCTATGCAAGCGGATTTTTGTCGCTTGTTCAACCATTGGTTTCAAGAGGGGTTATTGACAGTGATTTAGGTGTGACTTGCCATGCCATTTCCGGATATTCGGGTGCAGGTAAGGGCGGAATTATGCAATATGAAGATGAAAACAGAGAAAGTCTTTTTGACGCTCCGCGAGAGTATGCGTTAACACAGCAACATAAGCATTTAAAGGAAATGAAAGCAATCGCGGGACTTAAACGCGAACCTATTTTTTGTCCTTATGTTTGTGATTATTACAGCGGAATGACTGTTACAGTTCCGCTTTTTAAAGAGGATTTAAATGCGGGCATTGAAGATATTATAAATATTTACCGTTCGATTTACAATTCATCTATTGTAAAGTATTATGACAGTATTGATGAAAACGGCTTTATCAGTGCTTGCAAAATTGCCGATAAAGATAATATGGAAATTACGGTTGCAGGTAATGAAGACAGAATACTCTTAATTTCGAGATTTAATAATCTCGGTAAAGGCGCTTCGGGTGCGGCAGTTGAATGTATGAATATTAAACTCGGAGTTGAAAAGACAACAGGTCTTGATTTATAATAGATTGTTATTAGTAAGCATTATAAAATGAAAGGAATTACATTATGAATTTAATTAACGGCGGTGTAACTGCGGCAAAAGGCTTTAAAGCCAACGGCATTCATTGCGGTATACGCAAAAATAAGGATAAAAAAGATTTAGCGCTTATCGTTTCTGAATCGCGTGCCGCTGCCGCTTGTGTTTATACAACAAATTTGGTAAAAGGCGCACCGATTGCAGTTACCAAAGCGCATGTTAAAGACGGATTTGCATCAGCAATTATCTGTAACAGCGGAAATGCAAATACTTGTAATGCAAACGGGCTTGAGATAGCTGAGCAGATGAGCGATTTGGTAGAAGAAACTTTGGGCATTTCTTCTATGGATGTAATAGTTTCATCAACAGGTGTAATAGGTCAGCCGCTTGAAATTACACCTATAAAAAATGCAATGGCTGAATTGGCAGAAGGACTCGGTGACAAGAGCCATGATGCTGCTCAGGCTATTATGACTACCGATACGGTTGCAAAAGAAGTTGCGGTTGAATTTGAAATAGGCGGTAAAATCTGTAAGCTCGGCGGTATCGCAAAGGGAAGCGGTATGATTCATCCGAATATGGCTACTATGCTTGTTTTTATTACAACAGACTGTGCTGTTTCGCCTAAAATGCTACAAAAAGCTCTTTCTACCGATATAAAATCAACATTTAATATGATTTCAATTGACGGTGATACTTCTACAAATGATATGGTATCTGTGCTTGCAAACGGTATGGCAGGCAATGATATGATTGATGAAGAAAATGAAGATTTCAAAACATTTATGAAAGCTCTTAATACTGTAAATGTTGCGCTTTGCAGAATGATTGCCGGTGACGGCGAGGGTGCAACAAAATTACTTGAATGCAAGGTTTCAGGAGCGAAAACCGAAGAAACCGCTAAAAAGGTTGCTAAATCGGTTATATGCTCTTCACTTTTTAAAGCAGCTATGTTTGGCGCTGACGCTAACTGGGGTAGGGTTTTATGTGCTATCGGTTATTCAGGTGCTGATGTTGATGTTGATAAAATAGATGTTTTATTCAAATCTGCAAAGGGTGAAATTGAAGTTTGTAAAAACGGCGCAGGCGTTGATTTCTTAGAAGAAATAGCTAAAGAAATTTTGCTTGAAAAAGAAATTGATGTTATAGTTAACCTTAATGACGGTGACTTTTCTGCAACAGCTTTCGGTTGCGACCTTACTTACGATTATGTAAAAATCAACGGCGATTATAGAACGTAAAAAGCCTTCTTCTTGAGGAGAAGGTGCCGAGGTACGAGGCGGATGAGGTGTAAACTTTTCAGATGAATAATATGAACGACATTAAGGCTTATTATGATTATTTATTAGATATAAATAATGACCCGGTAAATGACCCACCGCCTTTGAAAGAATATATGAAAAAGTGGGACGGCGATATATTTTTTGATGAACTGTCTCTTGATAATACAAAGACTGTTCTTGAAATCGGGGTAGGAACAGGCAGAATAGCTATTGATGTTTTACCTTATATTAAATATTTTACAGGCATAGATATATCAGAAAAAACAATAGAAAGAGCAAAAGAAAATCTTTCTAATTTTAATAATAAGCTATTAATTTGCGATGATTTTTTAAAATATGAGTTTAAATCAAGCTTTGATATAATATATTCTTCACTTACATTTATGCACTTTAAAGAAAAGAAAAAAGCAATTGAAAAAGTGTATCAGCTTTTAAATCCGTTCGGCAGATTTGTTTTATCAATCAGTAAGGATAAATCTGATACGATAACTATTGATGATGAACATAAAATTATTATTTATCCTGATGACAAAGAAAATATAAAAGAATTTCTCTGTTCAGAGAATTTAAATATCATTAAAGAAACAGAAACTGAATTTGCATATATATTTGTTGCTGTTAAATAATTTTTCAGGGAGTTAAATACTATGGACATATCTAATGCGCAAAGGGCACATATACTTGTTGAGGCCCTGCCTTACATAAAAAAATATAACGGAAAAATTGTTGTAATAAAATACGGCGGAAACGCTATGATTAATGATGATTTAAAACAACGGGTAATGGAGGATATTGTTCTTCTTTCATTAATCGGCGTAAAGGTTGTTTTAGTTCACGGCGGCGGCCCTGAAATTACCGATATGATGAACAGGGTTGGCAAAAAAGCTGAATTTGTTGACGGACTTCGTGTTACAGATAAGGAATCGACTGAAATTGTGCAGATGGTGCTGGCAGGTAAGATTAATAAGGGTCTTGTAAATCTGCTTGAAACCAAAGGCGGAAAGGCTATGGGCATCTGCGGTATTGACGGTCAGATGATAAAGGCTGAAATCAAAGACGAGCGCTTAGGATTTGTAGGAAAAATTACTGAGGTTAACGTTGACCCGATTATCGATTTGCTTGAAAAGGGTTATATACCTGTTGTTTCAACGCTTGGCTGTGATAATGACGGCAATGTATATAACATAAACGCCGATACCGCAGCAGCATATATTGCAGGCGCAATGGGTGCCGATAAATTTATTTTAATGACCGATATTGCAGGAATTCTGCGTGATAAGGATAATCCTGACTCATTGATTCCTTTGGTGGATATTAAAGAGGCTGTTGAACTGTTTAACAAAGAAATTATTTCGGGCGGTATGATTCCTAAGGTTGAGTGCTGTGTTGACGCCATTAACAGAGGCGTTGACAAAGTAACAATTATGGACGGTAGAGTACCTCACGCAATTTTGCTTGATATGCTTACCGATGAGGGTGTCGGCACAATGGTAGTAAAACAAAAATACGGAGAGAATTACGATGAGTCTGAAGACTGATGATAAAAAATATATTGCCAATACATATGCCCGTTTTGACCTTAATATTGTCAACGGAAAGGGCAGCATTTTTTACGATGAAAACGACAAAGAGTATATAGATATGGGTACGGGAATCGCAGTTAACACATTTGGTTTATGCGATGAAGAATGGAAAGCCTCAGTTGTAAATCAACTGGATAAATTTCAGCATACATCTAATCTTTATTATACTTCTCCATGTGTTGAGTTGGCAAAACTGTTATGTGAAAAGACAGGCTGTGAAAAAGTTTTCTTTGGAAATTCCGGAGCTGAAGCTAACGAATGTGCTATAAAAGCGGCAAGAAAATACGCTGAGAATAAAGGTGTAAAAGACGGCGTTATTATCACTTTGGAGCAGTCATTTCACGGAAGAACAATCACAACCTTAGCCGCAACAGGTCAAGAGGTTTTTCATGAAGAGTTTCTACCGCTTACCGGTGGATTTGCTTATGCAAAAGCAAATGATTGCGATGACCTCGAAAAAGTTGTTAATGAAAATAATGCTATTGCAATTATGTTTGAGGTTATTCAAGGTGAGGGCGGTGTTTTGCCGCTTGAAGAAAGCTTTGTAGAAAAAATCAAACAGTTATCTGAAGAAAAAGATTTACTGATAATTGTTGATGAGGTTCAGACCGGCAACGGAAGAACAGGTGAGCTTTACGGTTATATGAATTATAATATTAAACCTGATATTGTTTCTACTGCCAAAGGTCTTGCGGGCGGCTTGCCGATTGGCGCTACAATGCTTTTTGATAAATGTAAGGATGTTTTTACTCCCGGGTCTCATGGCTCTACCTTCGGTGGCAATCCGATTTCCTGTGCTGCAGCAGTAAATGTGCTTTCAAGAATTGATGATAAGCTTTTATCAGAAGTAAAGGAAAAATCCGAATACATATTTAATGAATTAAACGGGGCAAAGGGTATTAAGTCTGTCAGCGGTATGGGACTTATGATTGGTATTGAAACCGAAAAAGATGCTAATGAAGTTTTAGCAGAATGTTTGAAACAAGGCGTCAGTGTTTTAAAAGCAAAGTCTAAAATCAGACTTCTTCCTGCGCTTAATATACCTTTTGATACATTGAAGAAGGCAATTGACATTATAAAATCAGCATGTAAATAAACGGAGGAAATGCTTATGAATTTAAAAAACAGGAACTTTTTGAAGTTGCTTGATTTTTCAAGTGAAGAAATAGCTTACCTTATTGATTTAGCTGCAAATCTCAAAGAAAAGAAGAAAAAAGGTATTGCTCACGATAAATTAAAGGGTAAAAATATTGCTCTTATTTTTGAAAAAACCTCTACCAGAACCCGATGTGCTTTTGAGGTTGCGGCTCGCGATCTTGGTATGGGAGTTACTTATCTTGACCCGTCAGGTTCGCAAATCGGTAAAAAAGAGTCTATCGCCGATACTGCGAGAGTGTTAGGCAGAATGTTTGACGGTATTGAATATCGCGGCTTCGGTCAGGAGATTGTTGAAGATCTGGCTTCTTATGCAGGCGTGCCTGTATGGAACGGTCTTACAAATGAATTTCATCCGACTCAGATTTTAGCTGATTTCTTAACTATCAAAGAGCATTTCGGTTATTTGAAGGGTATAAACTTTGTTTATATGGGTGATGCAAGATACAATATGGGTAATTCGCTTATGGTTGGTTGCGCTAAAATGGGACTCAACTTTACCGCTTGTGCGCCTGAAAAATATTTCCCAGATAAATCGCTTATTGCCGAATGTAAGAAAATCACAAAAGAAACTGGCGCAACATTAAAATTTGAAACCGACCCTATGAAGGCTACAAAAAATGCTAATGTCATCTATACCGATGTATGGGTTTCAATGGGCGAGCCGGTAGAGGTATGGGAAGAGCGAATCAATGATTTAGCACCTTACCAGGTAAATGCAGTCTTGATGAATAATTCAAATGAGAACGCGTATTTTATGCATTGTTTACCTGCTTATCATGACCACAAAACGACCGTCGGTAAGGAAATGGGCGAGCGTTTTGGAAGAGACAGCATGGAAGTTACCGATGATGTGTTTGAATCAAAGCAGTCTCTTGTTTTTGATGAGGCTGAAAACCGTATGCACACAATAAAAGCAGTTATGGCTGCAACATTGGGATACGAAGAATAAGTTGACTTATATTATCTATAAAAAAATCCGAGTTTTTGAAAAAACTCGGATTTTAAAGTTTTGCAGAATTTTTTTAAAAAAGCTCTTGACTTTACCCTTAGGTTAAGATTTATACTGTAGATACGATCGATCGGAAGGTGAAAAAATGCTTAGTATTGGTGAATTTTCAAAACTTTGTATGGTAACGACAAAAACACTGCGTTACTATGATTCGATAGGACTTTTAAAGCCTGTTGAATATAACGAAGAGAACGGTTATCGATTTTATTCGGTAGATCAAACCAAAAAAATGCTTAAAATCAAAAAACTGCGGGAATACGATTTTTCGCTTGAAGAAATAGCTGTATTAATCGACGCAGATGAAGAAAGCTTAATTAAAGCATTTGAGAGTAAGATAATCGAAAAAAAGGACCTTATCAAAAATCAAAAGCAAAGTATTCGCCTTATTCAAAAAGATATAATTGATTTAAAGAAAGGTGATTATATGAACAAAAAGGTTAAGGTTTCTTTGGTAGAAACAAAAGATATGAATATTGCTTATGTTAAAGATACTATTGCAATAAAGGATTTTTGTGTTCTTATGGAAAAGCTTTTTTCTATGAAAGAAAAAATGTGCGGCGCTCCGATTGCGATTTATCATTCAAAGGAGTTTAACCCTGATGAAACGATAATTGAATTGGGTTATCCAACCGACTGCAACAGCGAGAATACGCGTGTATTAAAGGGTAGTTTGTGCGTAAAAGGTGTTCATGTCGGAGCTTATCCGGGATTGGCAGAGGCGTATGCAGAAATTGTAGATTGGATTAATAAAAACGGCTATAAAATTTCAAATCCGCCTTACGATGTGTATTTAAATGACCCGAAAGATACTCCTGAAGATAAATTGATTACGGAAATCTATTTTCCTGTTGAAAAAGAATAACAGAGAATAATACAACCGTTGAAAATTTAATAAGAATAATAAAAAATCCGAGTTTTTAAAACTCGGATTTTTTATTATAAAACTTTTGATAAAAAGTCTTTCAATCTCGGATTTTGCGGATTTTCAAAGAAGTCTTTTGGATTATTTTCCTCAACAATTTTACCCTCGTCCATAAATACTACTCTTGTTGCAACTTCGCGTGCAAAACCCATTTCGTGTGTTACAACCACCATTGTCATTCCGTCTTTAGCTAATTTTTTCATAACATCGAGAACTTCACCTACCATCTCAGGGTCAAGCGCCGATGTAGGTTCATCAAATAGCATAACCTCAGGCGACATACAAAGTGCACGAACGATAGCAACACGCTGCTTCTGACCACCGGAAAGTTGAGAAGGATATGCATTGGCTCTGTCTTTAAGACCTACGATATCAAGTAATTCCAATGCTTGCTTTTCAGCTTCTTCTTTCTTCTTTTTCAAAAGAGTGATAGGCGCTTTAGTCATATTATCAAGAACATTCATATTAGGAAAGAGGTTAAAATGCTGAAAAACCATGCCCATCTTCTGCCTATGTATGTTTATATTAACCTTTTTATCAGTTATATCTTCACCGTCAAAATAAATGTTACCTGAAGTAGGAATTTCAAGCATATTAAGCGAGCGTAAAAAAGTAGATTTACCTGAGCCTGACGGGCCCACGATAACAACAACCTCGCCTTGATGAATTTCGCAGTCAATCCCGTTTAGCGCTTTTACCTCGCCGCCGACATAATGCTTTTGGAGGATTTCTACTTTGATTAAAACATTATCT
>JBJEIS010000129.1:0-2649 GCA_051877275.1 Acutalibacteraceae bacterium
AGAGCTTATTCATGAAAGACACCGTCATAGATATGAATTTAATAACGATTATAGAGAACAAATTGAAAAATACGGTATGAAAATCACAGGTACTTCTCCGGATTCAAGACTTGTTGAGGCTGTTGAAATTCCTGCAAATGATTTCTTCGTTGCAGTTCAGTATCATCCTGAATTCAAATCCCGTCCAAACCGTTCTCATCCGCTTTTCAAAGCATTTGTTAAAGCTTCAAAAGAACATAAAGACAAAAATTAAAAAAATGATAAAGCCGTGTTTTTTCACGGCTTTTTAACTAAATTTTTACGAAAGGATTTGTTATTATGCAAATAAATAAAAATTTTGACAACCTTGTACCAAATTATCTTTTTGCAGAGGTTGCATCAAGAACAAACAAGTTTATAAAAGAAAATCCGCAGGCAAAAGTTATTAAGCTCGGTATCGGCGATGTAACTCTGCCTCTCGCACCTGTTGTTGTTGATGCTATGAAAAAAGGTGCTGAAGAGCTTGGCGTTAAAGAAACTTTCAAAGGCTATCCTGACTATGAGGGTTATGAATTTGTTCGTCAGGCTGTGGCTGATTATTATCAATCTTTCGGTGTTACAGTTAATGTTGATGAAATTTTTATTTCAGACGGCGCAAAATCAGACTGTGGTAACATTGGTGATATTTTCAGCGCTGATAATACTGTTTTGGTTACAGACCCTGTTTATCCAGTATATGTTGACTCAAACATTATGGCAGGCAGAAAGATTATTTACGCAGACTCTAATGAATCAAACGGATTTGCTGCTATGCCTGATGAAAATGTAAAGGCTGATATTATTTATCTTTGCTCACCAAATAATCCTACCGGCTCTGCTTATACTGCCGAGCAACTCAAAAAATGGGTAGATTATGCTAATAAAAACGATGCCATTATTCTTTTCGATGCTGCTTATGAAGCATTTATTACCGAAGATTTACCGCGTTCAATTTATGCTATTGAAGGCGCAAGAACCTGCGCAATTGAAATGTGTTCGCTCTCAAAGACTGCCGGTTTTACAGGCACTCGCTGCGGTTATACTGTTATCCCTAAAGAATTAGAGCGTGATGGACACAATATTTATGCTACATGGTATCGTCGTCAGGCTACTAAGTTTAACGGTGTTTCATGGCCTGTTCAGTGTGCTGCTGCGGCTGTTTTCTCTGAAGAAGGTCAGAAACAGATTAAAGAAAACATAGCTTATTACCAGGAAAATGCAAGAATCATTTCAGAAGCTATGGACGAGCTTGGAATTTACTATACCGGTGGTAAAAACTCACCGTATATTTGGCTCAAATGCCCAAACAATATGAAGTCTTGGGAATTCTTCGACTTATTGCTTGAAAAAGCTAATGTTGTCGGAACACCGGGTTCAGGCTTCGGCAAAAACGGTGAAGGCTACTTCCGTTTAACCGCTTTCGGTGACAGAGAAAATACAATAGAAGCTGTTGAAAGAATCAAAAAAGTACTTTCAAAATAATTTTTATATTTAAAAATCAATCCACTCATTTAATTTTAATGTTAAATGAGTGGATTTAAAATTTAGCTAAATAAAAAGCGTAAGGTGTTTACCTTACGCTTTTAAAAATATCAGGGTCTTATTCAGCTGATGGGTTTACAGCATTATAAGCTGTTGCCCATTTATTAGCATTTGCGTTATCAGTATTGCCTGCTTTTACATATTCATTTGCAATGTAACCTAACGAACGGGTGGCTGTTGTTGATGAGTAATAATATGTATCACCGACTTTAACATAACCGCGTGCTACAAAATCACGATTAATATTGCCGTAAGTAGTATCAAATGATGTATTGTTTTCTTTAATACCTACTATAGAACCAACAATGCCTTTAAATGTTGTAGAAGATTCTGTTTCCTCTGTGTAATAAACGTAATTACCATCTTTTTTATATATATACTTAACATCTAATGCATTACCATCGGTAAAATCTTCAACTGTTAATTCATCGCCTATTAGGTCTTTCGGTCCGATAAGTGTACCTATTTCATAAGTTTGACCATTTACTAATGTATTAAGCTTTTCTTCATCAACTGTTGTATAGAATCGGATACCGTTTACTGTATCACCTAATCTAATTGATGCTGTATCTTTAGTTGAAATAGCATCAGTAGTCTGTGTGGCTACATAATCAGCAGTTTTATCAAGTTTAAGTGAATTCAAGTATAAAGAACCTGATCCGGTAGTTGTAAATTTAATCGTAAGAACAGTAGTTTCAGGAATTGTTAAAGAACCTAAAGCAAACAACACATTTGGACCTTGAGCTCCGCTTGTGTTTTTTGAGGTATCTAATGACTCGGCTAAAACAATGCCGTTAACAGAAACATCAACAGGAGCTCTACCTGAATAAGCTCTCGCAAAAAGAGTAGTATCATATACACCCGGAGCTACTGTATATTTAGTGGTAACAGTAACGCCAACACCTTCTGACAAACCTGTTTTAGAGATATTAGGATAACCGTCATTTGAAGCAAATCCTAAGTTTGCTGTGTTATCAGACAGAGTTACATATGCTGAGCTGAATACAAATTCTGTAATAATATCAGTTGTAACTGTTGTACCGGCTGAAACAGCGCTTTCATCATAAGCTAATGTAGCTATATGTTTTG
>JBJEIS010000130.1:0-2625 GCA_051877275.1 Acutalibacteraceae bacterium
TCGGCAGTCAATTCCCAATCAGCTGTCCCCCCTACACAGGTATTGCCGGTTTCTGAATAAGAATACTGTTTCAATCCACTCAAAGCAACACTGTCTGATATTGATTCACCTGCTTTAACAGTAAGCGTTAAAACAGTAAACTCTGTAGAACCGAGTTTTGCAGCCATTGCAGTCTCATCATTACCTGTCAAGTTAATTGAATCACCTTTATAAACAATGAATTTGAATGTTTCATCAGTATCAGTAGTATAACTATTGCCATCTCGTGTTGAAAGTTGCTTTGAAAGATATGCAATATTAGGAGCACGCACGCCAACCTTTAACGGAGCAGCTTCCTGTCTTGCAAAGCCATCAACACTTACCTGATAACTGTAACCGAAACTGCTATAAGCAATTTCACCTTCATTTACTGTTTCAGGGGAATTTGCAACAGCACGATAATAAAGATTTACAGTTGCATCTTTTGGTATTTCTTTAGTTACATTAAGTCTTATAGCACGGTGTGTTGAAGGGTCAACAGTGCTGTCAAAACTGCTTATTGCGTTCCAATCATCACTGTCAAACACAGTCTTAGAGCTGTAATCAATAGTATAATCTGTGCCTGCCGACATAATGGTTGTAGTCCCGTTAGCTTCTACAAGTTCAACAACAGGGGTATAATTAATAAACTTAACTTTAAACTGACTTCCTCGACTATCATCTTCCTGGAATACTGCATGATCGCCTATTTCAGGCAATGTATCTATGATAACAAGTGACTTCGTTGCAACTTCTTTCGGTAGATGAACAGATGATTTATACTCAAACTTGCTTTCAGGAGCTTTAAGTGTAATAGTGTTGTTTGTATCTTCTGAAGAGGCTGTATTAGTGGTAAGCGCATCAGTAGAATCAAGCTCTGTAACTGTTTTAACTGAAGTAGTACCGTATCCGTTTACAACATCAAAAGAAGAATTGTTTGCAACACCGATAACATTTCCGTCTTGTTTAATTTTTTCAGAGCTTATTACTCTGTCATAATTAATAAGATTGCTGTTAATTGCATTTTCAGCATTCGGAATAAGCTGTACATCGTTTCTAAAGTGACCGGAAGTAGTATTCGTTTGATCTGCTCTTGAAACCGTAAGACTCAATTCACTTTTGCCGCCTGCCGGAATAGCAAATTCACCATTTGTAAAATTAAGTGATATGGTTTCAAGCTCATTTTCATCTTTATCAATTCTAAAATAATAAAGAACTACGCGATACTCATTAAAATTACTTACGTCTATTAACTTAATTTTTCCTTCATAATCTTTTCCGTACTCTAAATCAATTTCATTCTTAAAGCTATCACTAGAACCTTTTTCACGAATTAAATTCCTAACAGTATCTCCGGTAGTTGCTAATTTAACCCCATCTGAATCACGGTTGATTTTGAACAAAGTAGTATTAAGAAAGTTTGGAGTATCAGTACCATTTTCATATACAGTATAATTTACATTTCCTTCAAAACAGTATAAAACATTGCCAAGCTTCTGCATAGTATCGGTTATAGTATAATCTTTTAAAGAATATTCACCGCTGTTTTTAGATGTTATCTTCCAAGTTATCTTGTCATCAGACCTTGCAAAGCCGCTATAATCAGTTGTATTCCCATCTTTATCAATTCTTTGAATGGCTTTTTTACTAACTTCCGGTACAATTTCTCCTCGTTTTACACTAACCTCGGATTTATACCATTTTGTATCAACATCATAGCCATTGAATCCTAATGATTCAGCAATATCATTTTCTATTACAGCACATGAACCATCATTTTCAATAAGTCCGTTATTACTTGATGCTACAGCTGGTTTGCCATTTACAATAACGCCTTCGCCCAAATCATCTATCGGAAGTGCAAGATAATTGTTTGCTGTATCATCGGTTTGATCTGCGTCACCGATTGAACACAAATATCCAAAGCAAATTGCTTCACCAGGACTTAAATAATATTTTCCATAAGTTTCATCATATTTTAAGGTTTTTTCACCACTAATAGAATCCGCTTTAGTAAATTTAAAAGTTACCTTCTGATAATTTTCAGATCTGTTTGAAACACTCGCAGCAACAGTTGCTGTTACAAGATCAGCTCCGTCAATTGTTGCTAAAGTTTTACCTGTGTTTAGAATCGTTGAATTTCCACTGATTTTAGCATTAGTTGTAATAATACTGCTATTCATATATCCGCTTTTAATATCAGCACAATTTACAAGATAGTGGAATTTAAAGCCTTTCGGTAAAATATCTTGCATATCATTAAGATACATTTTGTTCTGACCGCTATTATAAATAGTTGCATAATAGGTTACAACACGAACTCTCGAGTCAGTATTCATATAGTACTGTCTTGTGTTATCAGATTTGTAAATGGAATCAAAACTATCTAAGGATATACTGTCACTACTTTTTCTTTTGCAACCGCCAAGTTCATAAACACCTTTTTGTATTCTTGCCTTTACAGGTAATTTAAGTTCATGAGAAACCTCACGGTATATGCCTAAAAGATAGAATTTGTTATACAAGGTAGCTCCGTTATTGTCAGTAACAAAACTATTCCAAGTATCATCTGACGGGAAGCTAAGTGTAACATACATGAAAATTTGA
>JBJEIS010000131.1:0-2612 GCA_051877275.1 Acutalibacteraceae bacterium
AAATGCTAAAGATTCAGGTCTTGACGGTGTAGTTTGCTCTCCGCTTGAATCCGCTAAAGTTCACGAAACATGCGGAGATGACTTTTTCACTGTTACTCCGGGTGTTAGATTTGCTGACGGTGATATCGGCGACCAGGTTAGAGTTACAACACCTGCTAAGGCAAAAGAGATCGGCTCGGACTACATTGTAGTCGGCAGACCGATTACTTCTGCCGCTGACCCTGTTGCAGCATATCGCAGATGCTGTGATGAGTTTATAGGTTAATTAGGAGGTATTATAAAAATGGAAAGCTACAAGAGAGAGTTTATACAATTCTTAGAAAATGCAGGCGTTTTAAAATTCGGTGACTTTACTGCAAAATCAGGAAGAAAAATTCCTTATTTCATCAATGCAGGTGATATAAAAACAGGCGACCAAATTGCTAAGCTCGGTGAGTTTTATGAAAAAAGCTATTCAGAAAAACTCGGTGATAAAAAAACCGTCCTTTACGGTCCTGCTTATAAAGGTATTCCGATTGCGGTTTCAGCTTCAATAGCACTTTCAAAAAAAGGCATTGATGTTCCTTTCTTCTTTAACCGCAAAGAAGAAAAAGACCATGGCGAAGGCGGCGTGTTTGTAGGCTATACACCTAAAGAGGGTGAAGAAATAGTTATTGTTGAAGATGTAATAACCGCGGGAACTGCTATTCGCGAAAGCATGGTAAACCTTAAAAAGCTTGAAGGCACAAAAATCGCCGCTGCTTTTGTAATGGTAGACAGAAAAGAAAAAGGCAAAACCGAACTTTCCGCTATGGCTGAAATAGAGCAGGAATTCGGATTCCCTATTTACTCAGTTGTTGATGTTTATGATATAATCGAATATCTTGAAGAAAATCCTGAAAACAAAGAAAATGTTGAGCGAATCAAAAAATATTTAACTGTTAACGGAGCAAAACAATAATGGAAAATAAATTTGATACCCAGCTTCTTATTGAAGGGCACGACCTTGATGAAGATGAAATTCATGATTATATATTAGAGCATTTTAAAGGTGATTGCCTGCTGGCAGTCGGTGATGAAGATTTAATAAAAATCCATTTTCACACCGATAAGCCATGGGAAATCCTCGAATATGCCTCTACTCTCGGTGATATTCATGATATTGTTGTAGAAAATATGGAGCGTCAGGAAAAAGGTTTGAAAGGATAATAAAGCAATATGAGAAGTGTAATTGATATACTTGATTTATCGGTTGATGAAGTAGAAAAGCTTATAACAACCGCAAATGATATTATTGAAAACCCGAATAAATATGCACATATTTGTGACGGTAAAAAATTAGCTACATTGTTTTTTGAACCAAGTACAAGAACGCGTCTTTCATTTGAAGCGGCTATGTATGAACTGGGCGGCCATGTTTTAAGCGTAGCAGGCGCAGCTACTTCTTCTGCTTCAAAAGGTGAAAGCGTAGCAGATACGGCTAAAGTTGTCAGCTGTTATGCAGATATCATTGCTATGCGTCATCCTAAAGAAGGCGCTCCTATGGTAGCAGCTATGAACGCTTCTATTCCTGTTATCAATGCCGGTGACGGAGGCCACAATCATCCTACACAGACATTGGCTGATTTACTTACTATCAGCAGAGAAAAAGGCGGTTTTGATAATCTTACCGTAGGATTTTGCGGCGACCTTAAATTCGGCAGAACAGTTCATTCACTGATAAACGCACTCTCGCGTTACAGCGGAATTAAATTCGTGCTTATCTCCCCTGTTGAACTTGAGTTGCCTGATTATGTTAAAAGAGATGTTTTAGATAAAAACAACCTTGAATATTATCAGACTACCGATTTAGAAAGCGCAATGCCTGATTTAGACATTCTTTATATGACCAGAGTTCAGCAAGAAAGATTTTTTAATGAGGCAGATTATTTAAGACTTAAAGACAGTTATATTTTAACTCCTGAAAAGCTTAAAAATGCTAAAGATGACCTTTGTATTATGCATCCATTACCAAGGGTTAATGAAATCTCAGTTGCAATTGATAATGATAAAAGAGCTTGCTATTTCAAGCAAGTGCTCAACGGCAAATATATGAGAATGGCGCTTATTCTAATGTTACTTAATTTGGAGGCGGAATAATGAAAATAGATTCAATTAAAAACGGCATTGTTATCGACCACATTACCGCCGGCAAAGCAATGGAACTTTACAACTTTTTAGGGCTCGAAAATCTTGATTGTTCGGTTGCTATAATTAAAAATGTTAACTCAAAGCTTATGGGCAAAAAAGATATTATTAAGGTTGATGCAGATATGGTATTTGACCTTGAGGCAATCGGTTATGTTGATCCAAATGCTACGGTTAATATTATTAAAGACGGTAAATTGATTGAGAAGAAAAAACTTTTACTTCCTGAAAAAATCAAAAACGTAATTAAATGTAAAAATCCGCGTTGCATTACAACAACAGAACAGGAATTACCTCATATTTTCAAATTGACAGATAAAGAAAACCGCATTTACCGCTGTATTTACTGTGAATCAAAAGCAAAATAAAATTAACATAAAAAAAGCAGGAGTTTTTGAAGTGAACCCCAAAGATTAGACAAAATTAAATATTAAATTGTAAGTGAA
>JBJEIS010000132.1:0-10899 GCA_051877275.1 Acutalibacteraceae bacterium
ACTGAACCTTGTTTCCGATTTTAACAGGCTTGTAATTTGTAGCATTTGAATTTTTATCTACATACTCCAAATTCCCGTTTTCGTTAGTCACAGTCTTGTTTTGCGCAGGGTTTTTCTTTTGATAATTGTCAATGCCCTTTAAGGTTTTTTCTAAAAGCTTCTTTTTCTTTTTATTTGAAATCATAACTAAACCCCTTTTTTATAACGAAATACCGTATTTTTTCTTTATGTATTCTTTCTCACTGTCTGTCATGCTGCCCTGATATGTAGTTTTAAGCGCAGCGACGACTGCCTCGTAATCCGAGTCGCTTATTTTTTTATCATTATATAGCTTTTCAAGTTCAGCATAAGCGCCTGTAAAACCGCGCTTCATAAAAACTGACGGATATTTTTGAGTTATATTATTTTTCACCGATGATTCACCATCATTTCCGTTATTGTTGTTATTGTTATTGTCATCGTCATCACCATCTAAATTAACATTAACTGTCGCAGGTGAACTGCTCGAGCTTTTTGTACTTCTGCCCCCACCGCTCGAGCCTGATGAGGAGTTAGCTTTTTTTGCCGCTTGTTCAAGTGCGTTTTGTTCTTCAATCTTTTTGAAATACTGACCGTCTTTCAAAAACTTGTTGTATTCAGCATAAGAAATACCGGCAGCCGCAAGAAGCTTTTTAAGCTGACTCTTTGTAGCGCTCTTTCCGCTCTGATTGGTCCAAGCTTTAATCTGTTTCGCCGCAACAGTAAGCCCTGCCGCAGTTGTTGTATCAATCCCGGCAAGCGTGCTTTTAACATCCTGAAACGAAGTTTTATTCTTAAAGTAATTTTCATTTTCAAGATATTTTGCATATTGGTTTTTAGTCAAAACGCTTGTATAAGCCGCTAAAACACTACCGTCAATTCCGTACTGTTTAGATACAGTCTTTATGTATCCGGCAGCAGTCGAAGGATCTGTAATGCTCTGCAATGTATTGATAATCTCTTCTTGCTTATTCATTCTCGCAGTCGCTTTTTCATTTTCAATATTGTTAATATCGCTGTTAAGCTGATTATTAATCGAATTAATATCGTTAATTCTCGACTGTTCAAGACTAAATTGATTTTCAGCCAACTGCGATTTTATTGAATTAATAAAATTCATTTTTTGCATAGTGACTTTTGCGTCTGCATTGGCTTTCTGTAAATTAACCGCCGTTGTCTGCGTGCGGTTAAGTCCCGAATCCTGCAAACCCGAAGCCGCCATTGAAGCCCTTATATTTCGCTCATTAATAGCCCGTTGCACCTCATTATCAGCATAAGCCGCGTCATATGAATTACCGGCGGCAATAACGTTTTTGTTCGCGTCATTTTCAAGCTTTTGCAGCTGTGTATCATAAGACTGATTAACCTGTTGTTTTTGTGTATCAGCAAGCGCCTGAGCCTGTTTTTTCTGCTGCTCATAAACATCATCATAATAATTTGTCAGATTAATCTTAGCCATGTTTAATCGCTCCTTTCAAAGTATAGTTAATTATTACGCTTGAAAGCGCAAAAGGTCCGGTCGCCGTAATCTTAATCCCGAATTTTCGGCAAAGCTTTATTTTCGGCTTAATAGGAATTGCGTTGTTATAACTTGCCGTACCTCGCTGGCCTGTATTATAAATTTCAAAAGGAATAGCAGGCCTCTCTCCCGCGTCAGTCAAAAACTCAACAAACACCGTCGAATCATAATCATTACCAAGCCCCAAACTAACCGAGTTAATCCCTTTGTTATAATCAGGGTGCGAAAAATCAAAGAATTTTGTTACAATATAGCTTTCGGTTTCATCTTCAGGCGTATTAAAATCAAGCGTGCAAAACTCTTTTGACTCTTCACCGTCAAAAAATAATGTAATACTGTTATCAGTAGCGCACCCGAGCCGTAAGTATTTCGGAAAACTCCAAGGCCACCAAGAGAAAAGACCGTATTTACTGACAGCGCTGTTAGATGTGTAAGATGAAACATATTTATATTCATTCTTGTTGTAATCAAGCACAAAACCGTCATTACCGGCAAAAAGCATGTAATATCCGTTACAGTCAACCGCAAAAGCCTTTTCCCACTCTTTTTTTGTAAACTTAACAAGCCTGTTTCTAATTAAACCGCTGACAAGAAAAAAATTTCTTTCCGAATAATTAGAAAGCGAATTTAAAACATAAACATTTCCATCCGAACAAGCAAAAATAAGCCGATTCATACAAAGCTGAATTGTGCTCGGCAAATCGCACCCAACACCGGAGTTTAAATTAAATAATCTGTATCGATACCCTGCCGTAATATCAATAACAGCCTGATTACTTACCTTTTCACTTTCCGATGAACTGCTTGACGAATTATTTTCAACTTCCTCTTCATATGTGTAATAAATCGAATTTTCCTTAAAAATAACCAAATAACCGCTTTGTTTGCCGAAAGCGGTTACTTTTTCATTATTGCTGCCAATTCCGAAATAGCAGTTTTCAGGAAAATAATAAGGATTATCAATATCCGAAAAATAAATTCTGTGATTATTTCCGCCTACAAAAGAACGGTACCCGTAGTTAAGTCCAACCGTTCCGCCGTAAGAACAGGAAATATTGTTGTCAATAATTTTGTTTAAATCATCGTTATTAATTTCACCGCTGACAGTAACAACGATATTGTTAAGCAAATTACCTGAGCGCGGAAAAACCAACCAAGCAGGCTCACGTTCAACATACATCTGCGGAAAAACTGTTTTTTCATCGCCGCTCGTGAAAACATACGTTTTAAATTTACCCTCGTTAATGTCATAAAACGCGCCGTAACAATCAGCTGTATTTACTGTTATTTCTGTGCCGTTTTCATCAGTACCGGTAAGAGATGTTACCGATTCAGCATTATTAATTGGTCCTTGTATTGTTTCGGTAACAGTACCGCCGTTTTTGTATTTAAGCAAATATTTATTCTCTTTAATAAAAGGAAAAT
The DNA here is from genome assembly GCA_051877275.1 of Acutalibacteraceae bacterium. Taxonomy (GTDB): domain Bacteria; phylum Bacillota; class Clostridia; order Oscillospirales; family Acutalibacteraceae; genus RUG11462. The sequence goes on from JBJEIS010000132.1 coordinate 2,963, forward strand.
TAAAAGTGCCTGTTTCGCGGTTAATAAATCCGCAAAACCGAGAGCGGTAATAACATCTTTTTCTAAGCTCACCCGAACCTGTGTAAAAATCAAAACTTCCGTCAATATAATAGCTTTCGTTTGAGCCACAATTTCCATCCTCAAAAGTAAATGTAAGCAAGCTCACCTTTTCGCATACATTGTCGCCGTTATATTTGTAAAATCCTGAATCCTTTGTATAATCTTCGGTATAAATTGATAAAAGCTTCTGCGAATTGTCGCCGTCCGCCCATCTAACGCTTGTTGAATTAGTTGCAACCGCTGACATATCAATTTCAACAGTTAATTTGCCTTTCGGTAATTCAGGCAATTTAAAAGTATGAGAAATACTGTCTGTTGTGTAAGTAGCCCTAAATCCGCCTGATAAAAGATTATATCCCTCAAGCTGAGTAGTTTTAGGATCTTCTGAATCTGCCTTTTTCGGAAGCTTCTCGTAGTTGTTACCCCAACCGTTAATAATAACTTTCGGAATATATGCTTTATTTTGAATTGTTCCGCCCTTATAGCTCAAAACTCCCTCATGATAGGTAAATTCCCAAATATCTTTAATTTCGCCGAAATCGACTAAAATAAACGCTCCAATCGAGTGATTTTCTTTTGCTGTACCCGAATAAAGCAAGAATTTATTAACTTGAAGCTCTGCACCGCAGAAATTGTTAATAACGCAAATACTGTTGTCAGCAGTAAAAAATATTATATTAAGAAATTTATCAACAGCGAAAAAAGCTTTTTTGCCTTCAAAAAATATCTCTATTTTCTGCAAACTGTCATAATCAATATTAATATTTTTTGCCTTTAATTTTTCAACAAGCTTCGGCCGTGTAATCACTTCACCGCCTTTGGCCCAAACGTTAAGGCAATCTGTAAGCTGATTATCAGCTACCGCCTCGCCAACACTTCCGGGATTAATTCCGCCAGATAAACAAGGAACTGAAACACTTTGCGAAGCAGTAGGATTCATCATCGGCCTTGCCATTTTTCATCTACTCCTTTTTTACTTATTAATTCATGTAATCACTCGGCAGCATATCTTTAATCGATGACTGCTTATTAAATAAGCTTAAATTCTGATTATAAATGCTTGCATAATAACTCTGTAAATTTGCGTCACCGTAATCAAAAGCAATTTTTTCACAAACACCCGGTATTAAGCACATAAAAATAATTTTTTCGTCAAGTTCAATTTCGTCATGAATTGTGTTAATAGGATTAAATCCCTCATCATTTTGCTTATAAAAAAGCTCCATATAAATTTCATTGACTACCGAAACAATATTCTTTTCAATAATTTCAGAAGCATTAATTACACCGTCATCAGAATACCCAAGCCGTTTTAATGCTGAAAGATAAACTTGTTTACAACTCATCTTCATTGCCGTTTACTCCTTTAACGTCATTTTTCGCCTGTTCAATCATCTGCTGTTGCGTTCTAAGGTCGAGAGAATCAAACTGTTCTTTTTCTTGCGGTGATAAACTGTCATAAAAATCATCAGCAGTAAAGTTATCAACCGCATTTTGTTCTTCTTGCGCTTTTTGAGCTGCCGCTTGCTGTTCTTTAAAATCTCGAATAAGCCCTGTAATATCGTTAATGCTGCCTTTTGGTTGTCGCTCAAGATATTGTAAGAAATTAATATAGTTGCCGGCAAGCAAGTTATCAAGCCTTGCCTGTGACTGTGTCTGCGACCACATTGTAGAAGCTCCGACATCAATCTTAACAGTCAGAGAAAGGTTTTTATAATTTTCCGAATCAAAAGGCAAAAACCAACTTCCCTGTTTATCGGAAATTTTCAATTTTCGCTCGCCGTAAAGCTTAAACCAAAATTCCGCACAAATCCTTGCTAAATCCTCATAAAACTGATAAAACCTATTTTTAATCATTTGCATTGGAGCTGTCGCCGCCTCGTGAGCCTGTGCAATAGCCGTTGCATTATCCGCGCGCAAATTACCGAGCGCCGCGTCATTTGCCCCTGACATCTGCAAAGTATTATTAACAATATCGTTTACATTTGCGGTTAATGCTGAATTAATCGGCGGTGGATTAAGATACCTTGCGGCTCGATCCATTGAATTGTCATCGCCGTAAAACTCCCAAATCTGCCCCGGATTATTACTTACCTCGCCTTTAATGTAATTTCTGTTAATAAGCAGCGTCGGCATACCGTTAATCATGGCAGACCAAACCGAAGCAGTTATCATTCGGTTTACTGCAATCTGATTCGGAATAAGATATGTAAGCTCTGTATCGCCGAAAATCGACTTTGCTCTATCTTCCCAACAAAAAAGCGCTATCGGGTACATTTGAAGTCCTGTATCAAAAGCTTCTCTTATTGTCACCGTCTGCGTGCATTGATAACAGTAAATCTTAAACTGTTTATTATCATCAGACCAGCTTTTAAAAAGCTTAGTAAAGACAGTAACTCTGTCAACACTGTCATTTGCTTTTTCATCGCGTTCAGCTGAAAAATTACTGTCATTGTCCTTTGTTATTTTTTCAATCTCTTCAGGCTTAATGCCGTTCATAGTTGCAATTCTTTTTGCCTCGGCAACCGTAACTTTTTTTGAGATAATAATATAGTCCTGTTTGTTAATATCTTTTTCGCTCGGATTATCAAAATCAAGCTGTTCTTCTGCATTAAGCACCTCGGCGCTAATGTCGCCTGTAATCTCGGTATTTCCGTCACCTACAAATTGACCGGTGCGAATCGATTCATCCCAGTATACATACATAGCCCCTGTACCGCTGACATAAGCATTATGCAAAACCTTAGCGCTTTGGTCCGAAAATTTAAGTCTTTCAGAAGTAGTCTCAAAATAATCAGTAAGCGCTGACATTATAAGAACAGTCTTTTCATCATCAGATAAAGCGTTAAATTGCCCCTCGTCACCTGTTTTAAGCGAATTAATAATACTCTCGTCATTAATCATCTGCTCGTCAGTGCGAAAAGAAGCAACGCCGTCTGCCGTAAAATTCGCTGTTAACGGATTTGATAAAATCTGCGCTTCCTTGTATTCTCCGATTCGCCTGCATAAGTTGTATTCAACAAGCGGTAAATTTGACTTTGTTGAATTACCCATCCACTGATCGCCTACAAAAAATCTCTCATTTTTCTTTGTCTGCTCAAATAAACCTTTTTCGCCGAGGCTTAACTTGTATTCAACACTCTTTTCATGCTGTTCCTTAACCGCTTGCGGAGTGTTTTTTGAATTTGAATTAATTTTTTTATCTGTCATAATTATTTCCTTTCCTCACCGGTAAAACTATTCAAAAAATTTAAGTCATCAATTAAATTCTGCTCTTTTCTGCTCGGCTTGTATTCTTTAACTTCCGATTCTTTTTTCTTTTTTCTTCTTCGTTTTTTAGAATCGTTCCAAAAACAACCTAAAAAAAATCCGATATTAAAAAAAGTCACCGCAAAAAAACCAACAACAAAAAACATAAAAACCGCCTTTCTTTACTTCCAACTTGTATTAATCTGTTTGAAAATAACATTATTTCTGACTTTATCTTTAATTTCGCCGCAAAACGGCGGAATTTCTTTCAAAATCGTATTGCAAAAATATCGAATATCATCCATTGAATGGTCGTATTCTTTAAGAACTTTGTCCTCGTTACTTTCCTCATCCCATCTATAAAGCGAAAATTCTCTAATAGCGTCCGAACACTTGCTGTTAATTCTAATAGATTTGCTGTCTAGAAAACAGCTTACAACTCTTATTCCGTCTAATACATCATTTTTCGCCTTAATCACCGGGTATTTATTATGCCGCCGTATCGTTTGAATAAAAGAAGCCGCCGAAGGATCTACAACAATATTTTCAATTGGCCGCTGTCCTGCAAGCTTCTCAATATCGCTGTAATATTCCTCGTCGGTTTTCTGCTTCCCTGTTTTTTTAGAATCGTAATAAAACTCCTTAACTCTTACCGCAAAATTCAAAGAAACAAACCAAAGCCCCGCTGAAAAAGGATTATTTGTTCCGTAGTCAATGCTCATATAATACTTTCCGTAATTTTTCTTACCGTCAGATCCGACAATATAAAATCTGTCGTGAAGCGTATCATACATTTCTTTGTAATCAACAACTGCGGCTTTTGCGTCAGGATAAACAAGACCTTCCGCCATTACCCAAAGACCGTAAATGTATCTGTCCCTAAAAACACCCTGCCAACGAGATTCCGCCTTTTTAATATCTTCGTCAGTTAAAATCGGATTATCATTCATTAAAAAATGTAAATGCAAACTGTTTTTTGTGTTCTCGCCGTCCGCGTCCAAAATCCACTCTTTATAAAACCAATGTTCAGGATGTTCAGGGTTGCAGTTAAAATACAATTTTGCGTGCGGCTCTGTAATAGTTCTCGCTATTGCCTGTTCAACAAAGCTTTTAGGTTGTAAAGCAACCTCATCAAAGAAAACTCCCGAAAGTGTAATACCTTGTATTAGCATGTAACTGCTTTCGTCCTTACCGCCGAATACATAAAAATTATTAACATGCCCGAAACCGCTGACAGTCAAAATATGTTTTGACCCGATATAATGAAACTTAAAAAACGCAGTCAAAATATCAATACCGCCGAGTATCTGAATTATGTTTCGTTCTGTACTCGCAACAGTCTTACCGCAAATTCCAAAACTTTTTTCATCATAATTTCTCATAGCCCAAATCAAAAATGAAATAATCATGAAAACAGTCTTGCCGGACCTTACCGCGCCGTCACAAATCAACGCGTCATATTCTTTAAATTTAAACGGAAATTCTAAAACATTTTTCTGTTTTGCGCTTATCTTCTCAAATTTCATCTTTTCACCTACAAATGCAAATAAAGGGGCAGTTTTCACCGCCCCATATTGCTATTCAACCGCTTTAGCGCTTTGCTCTTGAATTGCTTTGATAATATCTTCTTTTTTAGAAGCGCCATCAAGCTCAATTTCATGTGCTTTCGCATATTCTTTAAGCTCTGATACTTTCATTTCCTGCAATTCCTTTTTTTCAACTTCAACTTCTGTTTCGGGAATATCGTCTGAAGCTGATACAACAACATAGCCTTTGCTTTCAAGTTCCTCTTTTTTCTGAAGATTATAAACTTTTCTTTGCAAATTGCCTTCCTTGTTTTTCATTACAAACATATCTTTTCACCTCTTACACAGTCGGTTCGTAATAAATATGAGGAATACCGGCTTTGCTTGCCTTAATGAGCAAATCATAATAAATTCTGTACTGGAATTTATAAGCGTCCATTTCCTGGTTCTCATCAGCAGTGAATGTCTTGATTTTAACAAGCTTTTTGATGAGCGAAGCAGTCTTTTTACCAACCATAAGCATTCCGATTTTTGAAGCTGTTTCAAGAGGTTTTAAACCGCCCTCATATTCGTCACCTTCGGCGCCTGAAAGTGATTCATAAGCTGTGTACATTCTAAGCGGATCAACTTCAATCAGCGCAACATTGTCAATCATTTTAACCTGTCTTGAAATCTCGCCCTGTTTAAATTCACCGATGTTAATGCTTCGGGAAATCTCGTTAGAACGACGAAGCTTTGCCATCATTCGAGGTGTGATGAAGCAAACAAGATCTTCAGAAGTGCCTTTCAAGGATTCTCTTGTTCGTGTGAGCAACTCGTCAAATGCAGCATAAACCGCAGTATCAGGGTTGAAATCAGAAGTTGTGATAGGATCGTTTTGAAGTGCCTGAGCTGCAAGTTTAGAAATAACATAAGAGTCAATTTCCGGAATTGCTTTCTCCTCCTGAAAGTCGCTCATCATAGAGCCTGCCAGCTCTGCAACTCCTATTTCATCCATGTCCTCGCGGTCGATGTTAAATTCTCGGCCTCTTTCCTGTGTTAATTCGTAAATCTTGCTCTTAACAGTAACACTGCCTTTTGCAAAGCCTGTATCTCTGTCATAGTCGCCGAGTGCTAACATTGACATTTCAGGAATTTTCACCTGAGAAGCACCGACAAATTTTGCAGCAAAAGCCGCGTCAGTCATAAAGCCTACAACTGATTCTTGTGTAAGCTGTTTGTCAAGCTCACCGGTAAACGCGGTAGCAAATTCTAAATTATTAATAGGCATAATGTTTTCATTTCCTTTCAATTATTTTTTTAATTTTTAACTTTCAAAAAACAAAAGTTATCTTCTCATTCCGCGAAGCATTGCTTCAATTTCAGCAGACTTTTCAGCGCCGCCCGAACCGCTTTGTGAACCGGTCGATTTTGCAGCTGCAGCCGCTTTATCGTCATTAACACGTTGTACGGCTTTTTGGTTTTCATGATCTACAAGAAGCTTTGCTTCAAGCAAGCTAACATTGTTTCTTGCGGCATAGTTTTTCACCTCTGCCGACAATTCGCCGTAGCTCTTGATTTCAGGAAATACCTTCTGCAAGTTTTCAAACTCAGCGGCAACCTTTTGTGTTTGATTATTAATTGCTTCGCGCTTTTCACGCTCTTTGGCTTCCAAAGAATCGTTATAATCCTTGTCGCGAACTGCCTTTCGGCTCTGATAAAGCTCTTGCGCAATCTCTTCATCACCGCCTGCGTCCTCTCTGCAGCGTTCAAGCAAATTATTATCAATAGCTTCGATCATTCTGTCAGCCAACTCATCAAGCGAGCCGTATGCACTGCCGTCCTCTTTGAATGAATTAGCCGCAATTCTCGAAAACTTGTCTAAAAGCGGCTTTATTTTTGATTGATATTCATAACCTTGAAGTGCAAAATTTTCAGCCTGTGAACGTAAAATTTTATTTCCGTCCTCAGTAGTTAAAAATACCTCGTCATTTTCATTTTCACCGCTTGTAGGCTTATCGCCGTCCGCCGCATTTTCGCCCTCGGTATCATTGTCCGAATCATTGTTATCAGCGCTTATTTCCTCATTTGTGTCCTTGTCTGCTGTGCCCTCAATAACTTCACTGTTTTCAGCAGCCTCACCGTTTTCAACTGTTGTCTGTTCGCCGATATTAGTTTCGATAGACATTTCTTTGCTCCTTTCGTTTTTTTGAAGAATATAAAAAACAGCCGATTTAAAAACCGACTGTTTAAAACAAAATATTTAATTTTCTACAGTATCATTTAAAACATCAATAAACTCTTTAATCGTCTGTTCGCTGACAGATGACTTATGCTCCGAAATTCCGGCAGAAATCTCACTAAGAGCGGCAAGCGCCGCTTTTGCGTCAACCATTTTTTCACCGACAACCGTCTGCACCATCTTTTTCTGTTTCTCGTCAAAGGCCCAGCCTTGAATCGGAATTTTTTTGATTGATGTAGTTAAAATTTCAAGCTGTGTTTTTAAAACAAAAGCTTTATCAGGCTTTTCGTTTTCTTTCTTTGAATTTACCTTTTTTTCAATCGCCTTTAATTGTTCGTGCGCGTGTATAAGCGCGCAAACCCGCTCGTCTTTTAACAGACTGTTTGCTTTCTGTTTGGCGGTCTTTTCAGAATAACCGGCCGCTTTCGCAGCTTGCGTTGCGTTTTTTTCAAAGCCGTAAAAATAAGCAAAAGCAATCTGCATTTCTGTCAGCTCGCCTTTTTTTCTTTTAGCCGTTTATCCCGCCCCCTTTGCAAAAAATAAGAGCAGTTATTTTTGTAACTGCTCTCTTCTCGCTTTTTCATAATTTCATTATATCAGAAAAAAGTGTCAATTGTTGCTAAACTTTTAAAATTCAAAAAATTATTTCTTCAATTCCTCTATCCCTGCGCCAGCGCGCAGTACTTTCCGAAATATGATACTGAAAACTAATCTCAGCATAAGTCATATCAAGAATAAAATAGCAATAAACCGCGTTTTGAAAATCCAAATTATCAATTGAGCTAATGCTAATCAAAATATTAAGCATTTCATCTTCTGTTTTTTTCTTTTCGCGCACTTTAAGCTTATAAATCTCGTCACGTTCTGCATAAGCAGCAATT
>JBJEIS010000133.1:0-10862 GCA_051877275.1 Acutalibacteraceae bacterium
ATTGATTTCATCAAAATCTCTCTTTTCGTAATAACAAAATGCTAAAAATATTATATATCAAACAATCTTTTCTTGCAATATATTTTTATAAAATTATGAGTTGTAAACATTTACTTTTAAAGTTTCGGCAACTTTATCAAACTGTTCTTTATTTATTTCATTCGGAAAACTCATTATACGCAGAGGCAACGGCTTATCTCCTTTATTAAGCGGGTGTTGATAATATTCATAATCATTATATAAAAAGCCGTTTCTCTGATAAAATCCGATTCTCTTTTTATTCATTTCATTATATGGAAGTTCCACCTCTAAAATAACATATTTTTTAAAACTAAGCTTAACAAAATCCAGCATTTTTTTGCCGATTCCTTTGTTTCTTAAAGCTGTAGTTACCGCAAAATGCTCTATAAACAAAAAGTCTTCAAGGTTCCATAAAGCCATTACTCCTACTATTTTATCACCCATAAAACAAAACAAAATCTGATAAGAATCTTTTTTTAATAATCTTTTTTGAGCCTCATAGCTTCTGAACTCCACTTTTAAAAAAGACTCTGACAAAAACTCATAAAACACATCAAAAAGTTCTTCGGTAATTTCTTTTCCTTTTAAAACTTTAAATTCAAGATTTTCATTCATAATTTAAACACTCTTTTATTTAAATATTATTTATATCTATTTTACCATATTATTTAATGATTTACAATAAATTAAAGCTTTGTATTGACTATAAAAAAACCATATGATATAATAATTAAATACATAATCTATTGTAGGCGATGTTATGAATAATAGTCGGCGTTCTGTTTTTGTGATTATTTTATCGTTAATTTTAGTTTTCATCATTATAGTGATTCTTTGTAATTACTATCAAAAACCCGATACAGACAATAAGCCTGTAACAACAGTCTCGCAAACTGCTTCAACAAGCGGATTGCCTGAAAATCCTATTAATTTCAAAGAATTAAAAAAGAAAAATAAAGATATTTTCTCGTGGATTAGAATTGATAATACCAATATTGATTATCCTGTTTTTTATCCGGGCAATAAATCAAATGATTATTATCTGCGACGAAATATTGATAAAAACTATGACCGGCAGGGTGTAATATTTATAGAAAATTATAATAAAACCGACTGGTCTGACCCTGTAACCTTGGTTTACGGCCATAATATTTGGACAATGGGTACAATGTTTTATGAATTAAAGAAATTCAGAGAAAAAGATTTCTTTGATGAAAACAGATATATAAATATTTACGCAAAAGGCAGAGCATTACAATACGAAGTTTATTCAGCGTTTGAATATGACGACAGACATATTATGAAATCATTCGATTTTTCTGATAAACGAGTTTTTAAAGGATTTATTGATTATACATTAAATCTAAAAACCGAAACAAAAAATGTGCGAAAGAACACAAGTGTTACTACTGATGATAAAATCATTGTTTTAAGCACATGCATTAAGAATAAAAAAAATAAAAGATATTTAGTTGTCGGGGTGTTAATAAAAGATGAAAAAACAAAATAAACCTGCAAAGAGTATATTGGGAACTGTTACAAGCAACTCCCAATATAATGAGCAGTACGAAAACATGGTTAAAAGCGGTTCAAAAAAGAAACATAAAAAACTTTTAAAAGTGCTTTTGATTATTCTTTGCATTATTCTTGCAATAGCAATTATTGCCGCTTCGGTTTTCGCCTACCTATATTACAGCGGTAAAGGGCAGTTTAATAATAAAGATAAAAAACCTTCTCTTCCTGCTGAGGTTACCACACAGGATGAGGGAAATACTGTTTTACATAACGGCGAAAAATATGTTTTTGATGAAAATATTACCACTATCCTTTGTATCGGTGTTGATAAAGATGATGAAGCTCAGGTTAAAACCGACACTTACGGTTTAGGCGGTCAGGCTGACGCTCTGTTTTTAGTTTGTATTGACAATGCCGAGAAAAAATATACTGTTTTATCAATCAACCGTGACTCTATGGTAGATGTTGACCAATATGACACCGCAGGCAACTTTGCCGGCGTTCAAAAAATGCAGATATGTCTTTCTTATGCTTACGGCAACGGTAAAGATACAAGCTGTAAAAACACTATGAAATCTGTTTCAAAGCTTCTTTATGATATGCCTATAAACTCTTATTTTTCAATAAACAAAGCAAGTATTCCTTTGCTTAATGACATTATTGACGGTGTTGATGTACCTGTTTATGATGAAAATGGAAACGCTACCGGCGAAACCACTCATTTGGAAGGTCAGGAAGCATATGATTATATACATTACCGTGACATTTCAAAGCTTGATTCAAACGTTATAAGAATGAAACGTCAAAAAAGCTATATCACAGCATTTGCTTCTAAAGCCATTGACGAAACAAAAAAAGACTTATCAACTCCGCTTGATATGTTTGAAACGGTATCGCTTTATTCGACAACAGACCTTAATGCTTCAAAAATTACATACCTTACTACAAACGCATTTTCTGACAGACGAGACATTAAAATAGAATATAAATCCGTTCCGGGTAAAGTTGTTCAGGGCAAAAACGGTTATGCAGAATATAAAGTTAATAACAAAAAATTACTTGATTTAATTTTTGATATTTTTTATGATAAAGTTGAAACAAGTGAAACAAAATAATTTATATAGGAGAATAAAATCATGAAAAAAATTATATCTTTAGTTTTAGTTGCTGCACTATGTATGTTTTCTTTTGCCGCCTGTGGTAAAAGCACTGACGAAGCTGCAACGCAAGAAGAAACTACTTCCATAACACAAGCTACTACATCGGTAGCCGAAACTACCAATGAGGAGACTACAAAAATGAACAAAGAAGCAACCTTTCCAAAAGTAAAAATCACTGTTAAAGATTACGGCGAAATCGAATTGAAGCTCAATGATGAGCAGGCACCGATTACAGTTGCAAATTTTGTTAAGCTTGTAAAGCAAGGTTTTTATGACGGTCTTACTTTTCACAGAATTATGCAAGGCTTTATGATTCAGGGAGGAGATCCTGAAGGCACCGGAATGGGCGGTTCTGATGAAACCATTAAAGGTGAGTTTGCCGTAAACGGTGTTAACAACAATATTTCTCATAAAAGAGGCGTTATTTCAATGGCTCGTTCAAGTGCATATGACAGCGCTTCTTCGCAGTTCTTTATCTGTGACGCCGACTCAACATTTTTAGATGGTCAATATGCTGCTTTCGGCGAGGTTACTAAAGGATTAGATGTTGTTGATAAAATTGCCGCTGACGCAAAACCGGTAGACGATAACGGCACAATACCTGCCGATGAACAGCCTGTTATTGAAAAAATTGAAATAATTAAATAATGCATTTAATAAAAGCTCCTTATTTATAAGGAGCTTTTATTTCTTTTTGCAGGATTTTCTAAAATTCTTCCCTCTTTATCATATCGCGAACCATGGCAAGGACAATCCCAAGTATGCTCGTCACTATTCCATTTTAACGCACATCCCATATGAGTACATCTCGGAACGCTCGGCGTGGCAAGATTTTTCGCCGCCGAAAAAGCATTTGCAAAAAGTCTCAGCGTTAAAATACTTCTTTGCGGGCAAAAAACTTTTTCAAGATTATTCTTTTTACCTATTACCATATCACAAAGCAGCTCTGACGCTACCATTGCCGAAGTCATTCCCCATTTATTAAATCCCGTTGCAACAAAAAAATCAGGCTTGGTATACGAATACCGACCGATATACGGAATATTATCAAGCGTGATACAATCCTGCGCCGCAAATCTAAAACGCTCTTTTGCTTTTGGATAATGCATTTTAGCAAAACTCTTTACTGTTTCAAATCCGCCTTCATTTTTTCCTGTTCGTCTTGCACCGCCTGAAATCAGCAAATAGTCATCATAATTTCTGAAGGAAAGCCCCTTTTTATCTTCGTCAACATACATTCCCTCATACTGCTTTGCATTTTCCAGCGCTAAAACAAATGAGCGGTGCTGATACATTTTAAGAAAATACAATCCATGTGTATTTACAAGCGGAAAATGTGACGCAAAAATTATTTTTTTAGCGGTAACCGCTCCGTTTTCACATATTGCGGTATAACCTTTTATCTTTTTTACAAAAGAATTTTCATAAATATTCAAATCATTCGCCAAAGCATATAATAACTTTAACGGATTAAACTGAGCCTGATTATGATATTTTACTGCGCCGACTGCTTTCAGGGGAATTTCAAGGTCAACCTCATAATTGCAGTCTGCACCAATTTCGCGAAGAGCACGAACTTCTTTGGTTATTTTATCTTTATTTTTCAAGGAATAAATATATAAATCTTTTTCCTGAAAATCGCAATCATATTTTCGGCTCAAAGCTCTAAAAGCATCAATAGCATAAGTAGATGAAAAATAATACTTTTTAGCAATATCAAGTCCGTATTTTTTTATCATTTTATCATAAATAAGCGAATGTCCGGCAGTAATTTTTGCCGTTGTATTCGCAGTATTACCGGTTAAGATTCTTTTTCCTTCCAGAAGCATATAATCCACTCCCGCATTTTTAAGCGCATTTGCACATAATATTCCCGTAATACCGCCGCCGATAATTAAAACATCCGTAGTTTTTTCTCCTTTAAGAGTTTTAAACTGCGGATGTTCTTTCTCTGTTTGCCATACCGATTTCACAAAACTCACCTCAAAAGGTAGTGTTTGCAAAATAAATGGTTTTATTATTCATCTATTACAATTGTGACGATTGATTTCGGTTTTAAAAGAATTTCTGCGGCATAATCATTAAACCTCAGTAAGCATTTTTGCTCATTTTCATGATTATTCGTAATAACCGCAACCGTTTCGCCGCTTTCATTTAAAAAAGCTGAAATTGATGTATTTGATGAATAAGTTGAAGTGCCGAGTCTTACTGCACCTTTTTTAATAAAATTGCTAAAATGCTTTACTGCGTAATAATGCGGCATAATCTTAATCTTATCAGTATTTGTATCATAATGCACTACTGCTTTACAAGGCAACTTGCGATTATGATAAGGGCCGCCTTTTTCATCAAGAAGTATGTTCCAGTCGCATGAAGCATTCATATAATTATTAAAATTACCGCTGATATCATAAGCATATTCCAATGCATCTTTCCAATCTTCGCTCAAACCTCCGAAGCAAAACTCGCTTGCAGCTAAAAACATATTCGGCGAGGTTTCATGAGCAAAGCGAAGATTATCAAAATGCTCACCGGAATACCAATGAAATGCAATTCCGAATATTTTATCTTTTGCACCTTGAATTTTTTCAATTTCTCTTGCAACTTCGTACAAATGCTCTTTGTTATGATCCCAGACCATTATTTTTGTATCCTGCAAGCCCGCCGATTTTAAAGCAGGATATAAATAATCTGTTGCAAACAAAATTTGTTCTTTTATTGTATAAAAGCAAGATTCCCAAGTTTGTGTTGCCATCGGCTCATTCTGTATAGTAAGACCGTTGATTTTAACACCGCTTTTTTGGTATTCCTGAATATACTTCACATAGTACTGCGCCCAAACAGCATACATTTTTTCTTTTAGTTTTCCGCCCTGTATCATCCGGTTTGTATCTTTCATCCATCCAGGAGGGCTCCAAGGAGTAGCAAACAAAAATAAATCATCGCACTTTTTTGCAGCGTCTTTTATCATCGGAATTATACATTGCTTATCATGTGAAATATCAAAGCTTTTAAGGCTTTTATCATTTTCATCGACATATGTATATTCATCAGCGGAAAAATCGCAGGAATTAATAGTTGTACGGCAAAAATTATATCCCAAACCGTCGTTTTTATCAAACATTAAATCAATAAACTGAGCCTTTGTTTTATCACTCATTTTTGAATAAGTTATTGCCGAAGCATCGGTAAAAGCGCCGCCGAAACCATATATTTTCTGGAATTTTAAATCAGAATAAATATTCAAAGCCATCCACTCGGCAAAAGGATTATATTCAAAATCCAGAGATTCTTGTTCTTGAAGCTTATTTTTTTCATCGCTGAAAAATACTTTGTTTTTCATAATGTATCACCCTTTATTCTTTAAGGATTTTTTCTCAATATATCATATATAAATTGATAATTCAACTGTTATTTTAATATTTTTTAAAATCGTGAAAACCAACAAATTATTAAAGATTTTTTATGCAAAAAAACAGCCGCCGTTTAAGCGACTGTTTTTTGGAGTATGAAAATATTATCACATAGGAAATATCAAAATTAATTAATCAGTAACACTACTTAGTTTACTTGCCCAATTTTCAACTAAGGCTTTAATAGAGCCATCCAGCGAACCATAACCACTATTAGCATCTTCTATATATGCATTTGCAACATATGCCAATGAGCGGGTATTATTGTCTACTGATGAAACACCATCGTCACCTTTTGCATAATCTGCATAAGTAATTGTCACGTCATTACCTTTGGTAACCTTTACATATCCTCGTCCAACAAACTTTCTTGCAATATTTCCGTTTTCGGAACTAAAAGTTGTTTCCTTTTCTCTAATATTAACCAACGAACCTGCTATCATACCTTCTTCATTCTTGTACCATTGAATATTTCCATCTTCATCAACAGCATTGTATTCTATATTTACAAATGATACACCGCAATTAAATGTCAATTCTGTTCCATTAAGCAAATCAGAAGGTGCAATAAGCGTACCCATTTGAACTGTCGCTTCGCTTGATTTAAGTTCTGCAATTTTTGTTGCGTCAACCTTTGTTACAAATCTGATTCCGTTTACATCATTATTCAGTCTAATTGAAGCACCTGTATCCATAGTTGATGTAACCTCAGGGTCAAAAAGCAAAGATTCATCTACCTGAACATAAACACGAATACTGAATTTTTCAGGAGCAGCATAAGTATTATTGCTGGAGTTATACATTTGTGCCATAAATAAATTAGCCCGATTGTCAACTACGCCTTCACCTCTTATATCGTCAGCAAAAGCGTCAGAATTTATTGTGCTGTATTCTGACTCAGGCAATGTAATATTATATATATAGCTTGAATCAGCGTTAATTCCTTTAGCATATCCGGTTCCGCCTGTGTTTGAGAAAGGAAGTCTGAAAAGCTGAACTGTCTGAGATCCCGCTAAGCCGACATTACTGATTTCAACAACTATTTTACCTCCGGCTTTTTCAATTAAATCCTGATTAAGCGCTTTTTTCAAAATGAAAAAGTTTACATTACCGATTGTTGAGCCTTTTTCAAGTGAAAAGCTGATTGTACCGTCCTCTTCCACTGTTACATTATCATTAGACTGCATTGCCCAAGCAGAATCGTTTTTCTTTGCTTTTGTACCTACTTCAAGATACTGGTCAAGATTTTCCTGTGTAATAACAAGGGCATTAGCCTGAACAGTTTCAGCATTTGTAGAAACTGCTATCATCGGTGCAAATGAAAATACCAGTACCATGCATAAAGCAATTGTCAATATTTTTTTCATAATTTTTCTCTCCTTATTCTTATATTCTGCTTATATAATAAGACTAATAAAAGTATTTTTGAATATTCTTTCGTAAATATTTTATTTGAGTTTCGTAAACTTTAGTGTTATAATAAACAAAATATTATAAATGAGGAAATAAATTATGTATGATACCCTAAATTTTTATAAAGACGAATTTCAGTTTTATTATCGACATTTTAAAACAGATATTTCAAACAACAATAGATATTACCCTTATATTAATAATTATTATTATATTTTTTATTTATATAAGGGTGAAGCTACTGTTCAGATAGGTGATACAGTATATAATCTTAAAAATGAAAATATAATTTTAGCCGATACCAATCAGAAATACTGCTATAACTTTCCAAATAACATGGAAATAGAATATTTTGAAATTAGAATACATCCTTCTTTTTTCTTTAGCATTAAAAATGATAAAGAATTTGTCAGATCATTTTGCAATGTGCCTGATAACTTAAAAGTAATTAATGCTAACCATCCTGAATTTTTACTTATAAAAACTACTGCTTATTCAATCAGAAAATGCCTTGAAAAAAATTTAGGCGATGATTATGTAATACCGAGAATTAACACTATTATTTCGGAATTAAATATTTATTATGACAAAATTCTGCCTACCGAAAACACAACCTCAGACAGCATATATGTAAAAATAATTGATTACATTGAACATCATTATCTTGAAAATATAACATACGAATCTTTGTGCAATAAATTTTTTATTTCACGAACTACATTAAATAAAATTATGCATTTAATGACGAATATGTCTTTAAGAAAATATGTTGAAAAGCTGCGCTTAGGTGATGCAAAAACGTTATTAATAGTTAAAGGAATGGATACGGAAAAAGTGGCAACTATGTGTGGATATAAATCATACAGCGCCTTTTTTAACGCATATAAAAAGTATTACGGAGAAGCTCCTTTTAATCATAAAAACAGAAGTATTAAAAAATGGACAATGACAAAATGAACATATCAAACAATCAGAATGCCCACATATTATTCAAAAGTCTTGAAATAACTTAACATATCGACAAAGCTGTCTTTTATAGTCATAGTGCTTCCGTCCTTGCAGTAAACCTTGACATCATCACCGAGAGAGCAATGCTGACTTGTTGAATAGGTCTTAAGCTCAACCTTTGCACCGCTTGTACTGCGGTTGCAGCTGTTGTAAAAATACTCAGAGTATTTATACGGCACTGTTCCGTCACTAGTTGCGTGATAGATTTTCAGCGGAACAGGATAATCTATAACTGTAGTCTCATAAATCTCCGCAATTCTTGTATCATCTGTAGCAGAAAGATAATCATCATATCCTTCTTTAAAGCTACCGTTTTCATAGTCATAAAACTGTGAACAGTATTTCCAAACAGGGCAAATCGGAACTACTTTATCAACAAAATTAAGCTGATATAATTCTCTCTCATCATCACTTATGGTTTTTTCTTTAAGCGTAAACGGGAAGGTTGAATAAGTATAGTCTGTTGAATGTAATTCATTAAACTTATCATAGCTGAATTTATAAAAGCTTGATACCCATTTTGCATTTTCACTTGTCCAGCCGTAACAAAAACCTTGTCTGTAAAGAGATAATACCGGTGATTCCTGAACCTCAGCGAGTATTGGAATTTCACCTGAGCAGGCAACACTCATGCTTGAAAGTCCGCCCATAGAATTACCTTTTAAAAATACTTCGTCATAAATATTATAGTATTGTTTTACATACTTATAAGCACTTATTGTAGACTGTACCGATGCCGAATTACCCATATTATAAGGGCCTGCCGCACCGCCGTCTACCATTAATACTGCATAGCCCTGATGGGCGAAATAATTGGCATACGCTTTATTTCCATTCACCAGATTTGTCGAATTATCGTTATGTCCGTGACAAGTAATAATAAGTCTGGTAGGGGTTCCGTTTTCTGTATAGGTTTTCGGTAAAAGTAATCCCGCTTTATCGGTTCCCGAACCGTAAGCGTCGCTAAATTCAACATTAAATGCAATTGCTGTAAGTGCGGTTATATCTCCCGAATCCGGTGAATCAGTTACAACCGCAGCTATCGGACGGTCCTCGCTGTCGGTGAAATATTTATCACCTTCAATAATGGCAAGCTTAATATTTGCGGTAGTATCAGTTAAATCAGTGTTTGGAATTATTCTCTTTCCGGTATAAACATATGGCGTTGCATAACCCTCAGGGGTTTCAATCATTCCTTTATTAATAATTACAACTGAATCAAGGTATGATTTAATAATTGCTAACTGTTCAGAGGTAAAGGAGGCTTTATCATTGTATGCAAGCCCTGCCACCTTATAAATAGAGCGTTTATTATCATCAATAGTAGCTGTAACAGTTTCAACATCTCCGTTTGGAAGTTGAATTTTCAAGTAGCCTTGTCCCAAAAATTCTCGATTTAAGTTTTTATCTTTAATATTTACAATTGAACCTGCAAGAGTATAATCTGTATCGGTAGTTTCAAGGTAACCGCTCGCTTTTACATAAATATAACTGTCGCTTGAAATATCGCTGTTGACAAAATATTCATAAGGAGCTATTTTAGTACCAATTTCAACAACTGTAAAGTCTTGTGTTTCCAATGAATCAATTTCTGTTTTTGAAATGGTTGATAAAAATCTTAATCCGTTAGTATCATTAACGCTATTGATTCTCATTTGTGCGCCGGTTAATTGATTTATCTTAACAGTAACTGCGGTATAGGTTTCGCCTACTGTCCCAACACTGCCGCATTTTACAATATTTCCGTTTGAATCCTTAAAGCAAAGTATTTTTTCATTTTCTGCTGTTACCAAGTTACATTCAGGCAACTTTGTATTTTCTTCTGTAATCGTAACAGTAGTATCTGTATAAAGTGTAAATCTTGCATTGTAAGCAGAATTCTCGCCTTGAACTTCATTTGTAAAGTCAACTAAAACTCCCTCGGAATCTTCCCAACCGATAAAGGTATATCCGTCCTTAATTGGGTCTGACGGAGGAGTGATTAAACTGCCGAAAGTTGTTTCTGAAATCTGATACAGTTCATTATCAACATAAAAAACTGAGCCGATTATATCAGAATCATCAAGAACAATTTTAGCATTGTTTGTGGTATTGTTAATAATACCTTTTTTAAAGGTTGTATTTTTGAAAACTATTGATGTCGGAGCGCCGGTTAATGTCACAGTACCTCCAAAAACAATTTTTCCCGGAGTATTTGCAGAAGTATCAAAAAGATTACCGCCTGTTTTTGAGTTTAATATCGCATCACCGCCGACTGTTATTACGGAAGTTGTATTAACTTTAAATGTGACTGCATTTCCGGATGTTATATTTCCATAAAAGTTTCCACCGA
>JBJEIS010000134.1:0-2581 GCA_051877275.1 Acutalibacteraceae bacterium
GATTCGATCATCTTTTTAACCATCTGACCGCCTACAGAACCAGCCTGACGTGAAGTTAAATCACCGTTGTAACCCTGTTTAAGGTTTACGCCTACTTCGCTTGCAGCTTCCATCTTGAATTTATCAAGAGCTTCTCTTGCCTGAGGAACTAAAGACTGTTTAGCCATTACTTTTTCACTCCTTTATAAAACTTATCTTTTGCGTTTGCATTATTATTTTTATCTTTTATCAGTTTTTTATCAGTGAAAAAATATGGTTTTATTGCAGGCAATTTATTTATATAATTCTGTTATTTTTTTTAAATGTTTTTTATAATCTTCAACTACATTTTTAGGGGATATAATTTTTATTTTGTCCGAGAATGAAGTTACCCAACCGAAAAACTGTGAAGAAACTGCAATATCAACAGTTACTTCTAATTTATCTTCATCAATTTTTTTGATTATTATATTTTTGCCGAATTTATCGGTGATTACTCCTATTAAATCAGAAGATAGTTGAAGTTTCACACTGCAAACTTCTCCGCCGAACATAGAGAAAAACTTTTCATCATATTTTGCAAGGTCAATTTTCTTAAACTCATCTTGACCGTCGCACGGTTCTGAAGTAATTTCTATGTCAACAATTTTATCAACACGAAAATGTTTAAATATTTTGCTGTTTGAATCATATCCGAGTAAATAATATTTTTGTTCTTCAAACATTAGGGCAAAGGGACTTATTGAATAAATTTGACCATTCTTTTTAAAAATCTTTTCATTGCCTAAACTATAACTAAGATACTTAAAATTTATTTTTACTTTATTTAAAATAGCACTATGTATTTTATCAATTGTAATATAAATAGATTCATTCATATTTTTAATTCTATTTGAAATAAAAACCTGTCTTTGTAAAGAAGCCGCCTGATTTTTGCTGCATAACGATTCAAGCTTTTTTATTAAAGAGTGTGACTTTTTTTCTGTTAAAAATTTTGAGGATTGAACGCTGTCGACTAAAAGCTTTAATTCCGGAAGCTCAAAGTTGCGCTCGCCGATAAAATAATAATTTGCGTCGGATTTTTCAATTACAATATCCAAACCATAATATATAAGACACTCAATGTCATCATAAAGTGATTTTCTTTCGGCGCTTATGCCGTTTTGTTCTAATAGTTCAATAATCTGCTTAATAGTTAATTTATGGTCTTCATCACTATATTTTTCAAGAATATCTTTTAAATATAATAGTTTTAATTTCTGATTTCTTGATTTTGGCATAAAACAACCTCCTTTTTTAATATAATATCATAAAGTCAGAATTTTGACAATATGTACTTTGATGAGGTAAATTATGTTTGGAACACTATGCTTTAAAGAAACAAAAAAGAGGTTTAAAAAATGTATAAGAATTGAAGAAAAAAATATTGGTGAAGTTGATTTTTTGCAAGTAACTTGTTTTAAAAAATTAAACAGCAAAAAAATCGAAAAAAAATTAAAAAAACGAATTGATACAATTATTTTATCCGATAATATTTCGGGAATACAATTTGAAAGAATAGCAGTTTATAATAATACTGATTTTTTAAAAACAATTGCTACATACACTTTTAAAAATATAATTAGATTATCAGGTATTCCTTCAAATAAACTTTCCGTTTGTTTGATAGATAAAAAGGGCGAGTTTACTTCGTTTGCATATTCATTGGCTAACTGTGCCTCTGTTATAAAAATAACTACAGACAACGATGAAAAGTATAATGAAATAGCCGAAAACATTTATGATGATTTTGGAATGAACCCGATTATTTCTGAAGAAATATCCTCTGCTGATTTAGGGTTGGACCTGAGCGAAAATATTCCGAAAATTTGGTTTAATTGTCCTGAAAACTTTGCAGAAATTAATAAAAGTTGTGTTAAACTCGGTGCAGGTTTAAGAAGCTATGTTCCTAAAGGTATAAATCAGTGCGATTTTGCAGGAGTTTTACAAAATTATAAGGATTTCAAACGATTAAAATTATTAAATGCTGATGTTATGATAAAAAACAAAAAAATATATAAAATAAATAAAGAGAATATTAAAAATTTTCTTGACAATAATGATATTTATTGTTAAAATAGATTTTGCGGTTAATAACGCAGAATATATGCAGGGTTGTCCGAGCTGGCCGAAGGAGCACGATTGGAAATCGTGTAAACCGTTAAAGCGGTTTCGAGAGTTCGAATCTCTTGCCCTGCGCCAAAATCGGAGCAAAGTTTACTTTGTTCCGTTTTTTTATGCAAAAAATAATTATTCTTATTTTAAAAGAAAATAGCTTTTTGATGGTATATTATTTTAAAAATAAATAAAAATATTTCTTATTTATATCATTTTCTTCTTGACAAATTCATATTTTATGATATAATCATTAAAGCGGTCAATTGAGGAGCATTAGCTCAGTTGGTTAGAGCTCCCGGCTCATAACCGGACGGTCCGGGGTTCGAGTCCCTGATGCTCCACCACCGCTTTTTTATTATATATAAATATAGGGGTATAGCTCAGTTGGTAGAGCAGTGGTCTCCAAAACCACGTGCCGAGGGTTCGAATCCTTCTGCCCCTGCCA
>JBJEIS010000135.1:0-10723 GCA_051877275.1 Acutalibacteraceae bacterium
TATAAAGCGCTCTTTTTTATTCTTCATCTTTTTGTTTACAGTTGCAATGACCTTTGTCACAGGATTTTGGGAAAAACTCTTCAACCGGGAACTTGATTTTTGAGAACATATCGCAAGGTGAATCATTCATATCGCGACATTCCTTCTGCGGCATACAGAATGCATAAGAAGGTACTAACAATTGAACATTTCTGACAAGCTGAACTATGCTGAAAAGTCCGAGCGTTACAAAAAGTCCTCTGTTGCCGCTTGTGGTAATCTCGCCGTTTACAGCCGAAAGAACCGAGTCAGGGATATCGGACAAGGATTCTTTGCATCTGCAAATATCACAGATTTTTGAATCAAGAACAACAGGGTCTACACACTGAACGCTGCACTTCGGCAGATTGCTTCCGCGGACGGTAATATCCTCTTCGCAAGTACGCATAGTTGAAGTAAATACCTTAACAGTTCCCTCGCTGCCGCAGAGAATTACTTTCTTTGAGTAAACCGCAATACCACAATATTCCTGCGGGCAAACTGAAGGATTAACCGTAATTTCAGCAGTCAGAGTAAAGAAAAATGTTAAATCGCAGGAATAATATCCTCTTTTAAATGCAACAGGCTCAACATCGATTTTCACATCTGCTACCTCACAGCATTTCACCTTACAGGAAATTGCATTTTGAATGGCATTTTGAGCTGCGTCATTAAAATAAACTCTTACATTTTCAACACAGTCTCTGTCCATGCAAGAGTCGTAAACTCTGCCTGTATCTATGCAGACAGCCTCTTCAAAGGTCTCAGGCGTCAATTCAGGGTTATTTGACATATAAATCTCCTTATCTTTCGTGCAATAATATGTAATTAATCCGCCGCACGAAAAAGCAGATTAATGAAGGCGACTTTAAGCAAAGTTAAAAAACCTTATTAAAATTCAAAATATCGGCTCGGCTAGGCTTTGCTTTACTACATTTTATGTTTAAATGCAAAGAATGTGAATGTATTATTTTAAAATTTTATACATATTATTTACTAAAAAACATAAGGATTGATTTAATGACTTATTTTGACTACATAATAATCGGATGTACAACACTCGCAGTAATAATTGTTTTATTTTTTGCACTTCGGACAAGAAAGTTTTTTAAAACCCTGCTTACATCTGCTGTAATAGGTATCATTACCCTGCTGATACTGCATTTTACCTCCTCCTTAACAGGGTTTTCAATGGAGCTGACGCCGTTTACCATAGGTACTTCAAGCATTTTCGGACTTCCAGGTGTTGTTGCAATAGTTATATGCAAAATGATTTTCGGAGTATAAATTCTATTTATAAATATTATTTTAAAAATAAATGTTGACAATCTCCACTTTTAGTTATATAATATGCAAATGTGAATATTTTTCACAAAGAAAAAATAAAGGATGTAATATAATGTATAGAATTAATGAAAGCGTTGTTATCGACGAAAATAAAAGTGAATTTAAAACCTATGGCATAACACACCAAGAAAAAGCAATAAGAGATATTTCTATAAACAAAATTAAAATTGAAAAGCTGATTATGCTCTGCAATAGTTTAGAATTATCTCCTTTGCATCTTATGGATATTGTAGATGATTTTTTAGTTGATTTTAAAATATAATAATTGAAAACGACAACGAATGTGTTTACAAATGAGCAGGCAAGCTCAAGCGTGACTTTTTGCGGAAAAGGAAGAGTAGCAGAATGAGCGAGCTCTGTTTTTATAAAAAAATCAGAGCAAGCGATATGCAGCTTACTCTGACGTGGTGGAGATGATCGGGATCGAACCGACTACCTCTTGAATGCCATTCAAGCGCTCTCCCAAGTGAGCTACACCCCCGAATGTGTTTTAATAATATCATATTAAAAGTAATTTTTCAAGGGTATCTTTTTGAATATAAAATTTGGCGCCCAATGACATAAATATATTCATAATAACTGCTTACTGTGATTTTGACTTTGCGAATAATGAAACTACATATGAAATTACAATTGCGGCTGTAATTCCTCCGGCTGTCGCAGTAAGTCCGCCTGTGAAAATACCTAAAAATCCGTATTCGTGAATTGCTTTTCTGACACCTGTTGCTATTGTGTAACCAAAGCCTGTTAGAGGCACCGTTGCACCTGCTCCGGCGAAATCTACAAGATAACGATAAATTCCTAGTGCTTCCAAGATAACTCCTGTAACAACAAAACAAACAAGTATTCTTGCAGGCGTTAGTTTCGTGTAATCAATGAGCAATTGGCCGATAACACACAATGCGCCGCCGATTAAAAAAGTCCATAAATATACCATCATAATCACCTTACTTCTTTTTAAAATATTTTTTAACAAAATTTCTAAATTATTCATATTATGAATTAAAGAAATGAAATTTCATATCTTTTTTTAATAAACAGCCGTCTTGGTAATAATCAGGGCGGCTTTTGTTTTGTCAAAATATAATATAATTTTATATAAATTAACAAATAACTTTGGATTGACAAAATTCATCATAAAATATATAATTAAATGTAGCATTATATAAGGAGAAGTGAAACTATATGAAAAACAGTTATGAGAGTCCTCTTTGTTCACGTTACGCATCAAAAGAGATGCAGTATATCTTTTCACCGGATATGAAATTTACAACCTGGAGAAAGCTTTGGATTGCCCTCGCTGAAAGCGAAAAAGAACTCGGTCTTAATATTACCGATGAGCAGATTGCAGAGCTTAAAGCACACGTTGATGATATTGATTATGAAAAAGCTGCGGCTTATGAAAAAGAGTGCCGTCACGATGTAATGTCTCATGTAAAGGCTTACGGTGATCAGTGTCCAAATGCCAAAGGTATTATTCACCTCGGCGCAACCTCTTGCTTTGTAGGTGATAACACTGACATTATTATTATGAAAAAAGGTCTTGAGCTTATCCGTTCAAAGGTTTTAACAGCAATTAAACTTTTATCGGATTTTGCAATGAAATATAAGGATTTGCCTACTTTAGCATTTACCCATTTTCAGCCTGCACAGCCTACCACAGTCGGCAAACGCGCTACGCTTTGGATTCAGGATTTAACATTTGACCTTGAAGAGATTGACTTTGTTATGAACGGGCTTAAGCTTCTCGGCTCAAAGGGTACAACCGGCACACAGGCTTCATTCCGCGAGCTTTTTGACGGTGATATTGAAAAGATTAACGCAGTTGATAAAAAAATTGCTGAAAAAATGGGATTTGAATCCACATATGCGGTTTCGGGTCAAACCTATTCAAGAAAAATTGATACAAAGGTGCTTAACTGTCTTTCATCTATTGCACAGTCGGCTCATAAATTTTCAAATGATATAAGACTTCTCCAGCATTTAAAAGAAGTTGAAGAGCCGTTTGAACCGGGTCAAATCGGTTCTTCGGCAATGGCTTACAAACGCAATCCTATGAGAAGCGAACGAATCGCATCACTTTCACGTTATGTTATTTGCGATGCGCTTAATCCGGCAATTACTGCTGCTACCCAATGGTTTGAGAGAACTCTTGATGACTCAGCTAACAAGAGAATTTCTGTTGCAGAAGGCTTTTTAGCTGTTGACGCCATTTTGAATCTTGTTATAAATGTTTCCGACGGTCTTGTTGTTTACGAAAAAGTAATTAATCAAAGATTATCGGCTGAGCTTCCGTTTATGGCAACCGAAAACATTCTTATGGATGCAGTAAAGCTCGGCGGTGACAGACAAGAGCTTCACGAAGCAATTCGTGTTCACTCTATGGCAGCTGCAAAAACTGTTAAAGAAGACGGCAAACCGAATGATTTGCTTGAAAGAATTGCAAATGATGAGCGTTTCGGTATGACAATCGAACAGTTGCAATCTGTTATGAATCCGAAAAACTTTATCGGTATG
Organism: Acutalibacteraceae bacterium; assembly: GCA_051877275.1. Lineage (GTDB taxonomy): Bacteria > Bacillota > Clostridia > Oscillospirales > Acutalibacteraceae > RUG11462. The sequence goes on from JBJEIS010000135.1 coordinate 3,883, forward strand.
GCGGACAAGCAGGTTGAAAACTTTATTGAAACAGTTGTTAATCCTATTCTCCAAAACAACAAAATTAACGATGAAAAACCACAGATTAATGTTTAAGGTGAAAAACTAATGAATGAAAAGGTAATAGTTCTTGATTTCGGCGGTCAGTATAATCAGCTTATTGCACGCAGAGTTCGCGATTTTAATGTATATTGTGAAATTTTGCCTTATACTACCCCGATTAATAAGATTAAAGAAATCAATCCTACCGGTATAATTTTTACCGGCGGACCGAATAGTGTTTATGATGAAACTTCTCCTCACATCGGAAAAGAAATTTTTGAGCTTGGCATTCCTATTTTAGGTATTTGTTACGGCTGCCAGCTTATGGCATATACTTTAGGCGGAGTTGTTGCACAGGCTGATGAAGCTACGGCTCGTGAATACGGCAAAACAGAAACATTTTATGATGACAGCTGTGTTTTATTTAAGGATTTACCAAAGGCCGGCATTTCATGGATGAGCCACGGCGACTATATTGCTGAAGTGCCAGAAGGCTTTACGGTTACCGCTCATACCGCTGTTTGTCCTACAGGTGCAATGGCAAACCCGGATAAAAAGTTTTACGGCGTGCAATTCCATCCGGAAGTTAATCATACCGAAAACGGTAAAGAAATGCTGAAAAAATTCCTTTATGATGTTTGCGGTTGCAAAGGCGACTGGAAGATGGAAGACTATATTGAAAATACCGTTAAGGAAATTCGCGAGCAGGTAGGTTCTGACGGTGTTGTTTTAGGACTTTCCGGCGGTGTTGACAGTTCAGTTGCCGCAGCGCTTATTTCAAAAGCTGTCGGAAAACAGTTAACCTGCGTTTTCGTTGACCAGGGACTTATGCGAAAAGACGAAGGCGACTTTGTTGAGCAGACTTTTACAAAGCTTTTTGATATGAACTTTGTTAGAGTTAATTGCAAAGATAAATTTTACGAGAAATTAAAAGGATATACCGATCCTGAAGATAAAAGACATATTATCGGAACTGAGTTTTACAAAGTATTCAGCGAAGAAATAAAGCAAAATTACGGTAACGGCTATTTTGCACAGGGAACTATTTATCCCGATCGAATTGAAAGCGGAAAAGGCGACGCGGCTAAGATTAAAACTCATCATAATCAAGTTAAAATCACTGATGAAGTTAAATTCAAAGGCGTTATTGAGCCGCTTAAAGATTTATTTAAAGATGAAGTCAGAAAAGTCGGCGAAATGCTTGGTCTGCCTCATGAATTAGTATGGCGTCAGCCATTCCCGGGTCCGGGTCTTGGTGTGCGTATTATCGGCGAAGTAACAGAAGAACGAGTAAAGCTTTTACAAGAAGCTGACGCGATTTTGCGTGACGAAATGGATAAATGCGGATATGCTGAAGAACTTTCGCAATTCTTTGCTGTTCTTCCCGGCGTAAAAACCGTCGGCGTAATGGGTGATGCAAGAACCTATGCCGAACTTGTTGCAATTCGTGCGGTAACTACTGATGACTTTATGACTGCCGATTGGGCAAAGATTCCTTATGATATACTCGGAAGAGTATCAAACAGAATTATTAACGAGGTTCAAAACATAAATCGCGTTGTTTATGATATAACCTCAAAACCCCCAGGAACAGTCGAGTGGGAATAAGACACAAAAACCCAAAAGCTTTTATTTAAAAGGCTTTTGGGTTAATTTTTTTAAATTGCATTATTTTTGCTCTTTTTTCGACAAAATTTGATGAAAGACATTGAATTTTAAATCAAAATCACTTATAATATTTTTATAGATAAAATACCTAATTTTAATTTGACAGTTTATAATTTTATATCAAAACTGAATCGAGGAATAATACATGTGGACCGTATATGTTTTAGCAAGCATATTATTATGGGGAGTAACAAGTATCTTCTATAAAAAAGGTGCAAACAAAGACGATAAATATATTCATTTTAAATTTTCTATTATTACCGGTTTAATATTTCTTATAATTGCGCTGTTTTACATAATAGTACGAGATGAACCGTTCACAATATGGGAAAGCGCAATACGTTTTTGGCCTGTAACAATTTTCGGAATTATATACGCAATCGGTAATACATTTACATATAAAGGCTTTCTATATAACGATGTTTCGATAGTTGCTCCAATAGAAAACACAGCAAACGGTTCTTATGTAATGATTTTAATTGTTATGTATGCTTTACTTGGAAGAGTTGATTCTATATGGGAAATTCTTACCGTTTATAAAATCATAGGCATCATTTGTATATTCTTTGGTCTTTTTTTTCTTGGAATCGTACAGCATAATGAAGCAAAAACTTTAGGAAAAAAAGAAAAATTCAAAGGCGGTGCAACCGCACTCATTTTTCCGCTGATTTTTTCTTTGATGGACGGACTTGAAACTGTTGTAACCGGTGTATGTTTAGATAAAAGCTTTGGTTATGCAATGCCTGAAGGCGACAGTGTTATAATTGTCGGAATGGAATATGCCGTTTTCGCAATCGCTTTTTGGATATATGTTAGCAAAAAGGAAAAACGAATATTTAATCCGGTGTCAAAACCTAATTTGCCTTTTATCGGCGGTGCTTTATGTGATAATATTGCCATCGTAACTTATGCATATGCTATGGCTATTGATTCTGTTGCAACAGATCCTATACTTGCCGTTTATCCGGTTATTACGGTTTTGTTGTCAAGAATCATTTTAAAAGAAAAGCTATCAATAAAACAATATTTGTGTTTGGCTCTTCTGCTTATCGGCAGTATCGTTATTGTAATAGGACAAAATGTTTAGAACAAATAAAGAAAGGAATAGCATGGGAAAATATTTTTGCAATAAAAAATTTCACTCGTTGTTATTTACAGGCTCGGTTACAATTATAATGCAATATTTGCTGATCCTTTCAGATACGATTGTAGTCGGAAATATTTTGGGTGAACAAGACTTAGCGGCAGTAAATGTCATTAAGCCTTTTCAATCTTTTTCATTTTTTATTTCTTCTTTAATTAGCATCGGAACATCGGTTTTTTATTCCTATGAAATGGGAAAGTTTAATAAAACCAAAGCAAACGAGTTATTTGGGCAGAGCATTATTTTATCTGTGATTTCAGGATTACTCTTATTTGCTGTTGGTTTATTCGGAAAAGGCTTGTACTTTAACTATCTTAGCCTATCTCCTCAAGTAGCATCGGCATCTTCTGATTATTATTTTTATTATCAGTTTGTTATCATGTTATTACCGTTATACACGGTTTTGCTTGAGCTTGTATATGCAGACGGCGATGAGTTGATATGCAATATTTCAAGTGCAGTGCAAATGGGTGCAAATATTCTTTGCTCAATACTTCTTTGTTTGCGAATCGGAATTAAGGGTGTAGGGCTTGGTACTTTGCTCGGCATAGTTTTAAGTATTGCAGTTTTGCTTGTACATTTTTTCAGAAAACAAAATTCACTAAAATTCGTATGGCATATCGGCCTTAAAGATATTTTGAGAGTGCTTAAATGCGGAATTACCGATTCCAGCGCATATTTATTTATGGGTATGACTTCGTTTGCAGCCTCAAAATTTGTTATATATTATTTCAGCGAATACTATTTGCCGGTGCTTTTGGTAGTTTTGAATATTTTTGAATTAACTATTGTGTTTGACGGCATCGGTCAGGCAGTTACTCCTATTGTAAATGTATATCGAGGAGAAGGAAACCATGTAGGCATTAAGCGAATTATGAAAACTGCGCTTAAATTTGCAATTGCAGAAGGAATTATCCTGTCAATACTCTTATTTATGTTTGGAGGCAATATTGCAGAGTTATTCGGTCTTGATGATATTCAGCTAATAAAAATGAGTAAAGTTGCTCTTCGACTTGTAAGTCCTTTCTTTTTCTGTTCCGGTGTTCTGTTTTTGCAAACCACATACTATATGATAATAGAAAAAGTAGTTCTTGCAACCGTAATTACAGGAATAAAGGATTGGTTGATTCCGTCTGTTTTATTGTGTGTTTTCGGGATTGTGTTTGATATAAACGGTGTGTGGATAGGATTAGGATTATCTCCGTTTTTCTCTGTCGTAGCGGTAGCACTTTTCGTTTATATTCGATACGGTAAGAAAAAATTCCCGCTGTTGCTTGAAAATGATACAAAAGAAATCTATATTTTCGATACCAAACTTTCAGAACAAAACATTGTAAAGTTAAGAGATGATGTCGAACAACTTCTTATAAGAAAGCAAATTTCTCATAAAAGCATTACTCGCATTATGCTGTTTATTGAAGAAATCGGTATGTTGATTTATGAGAATAATCGTGGTAAAAAGATAACTTGCGAATGCAGCGTTATGATTGATGACGATATTCAAATAATTATGCGAGATGACGGTGTAATAAACGATCCTACAAATCCAGACAATCAAATAATTTCGCTTAGAAGTTATGTAGTTGCACATTTAATGATTCATATGCCAAATAAGCGAAATTTAGTGACCACAGGCTATAACAGAAATATGTTTAGATTTGAGAAATAAAAATTTTTATAGAATAGGATAACAAATATGTCTGAAAACAAATCCATTTGGCAGATGATTAAGTTTACGCTGTTTTCAATTTCAGCAGGCATTATTCAAGTAATCTCGTTTTCTTTGCTTAATGAGCTTTTAAAGCTTGATTACTGGGCGTCTTATCTTACAGCACTCATATTGTCAATACTTTGGAATTTTACGCTTAACCGCCGCTATACCTTTAAATCTGCAGCTAATATTCCTATTGCTATGGCAAAAGTATTTGGTTATTATCTTGTTTTCACACCGCTTTCAACCTGGTTAGGCTCTTTAGCCGAAAGCTCTGGTGTAAATGAATATATTGTACTTGCAGTTACTATGATAGCAAATTTTGTAACAGAATTTTTATTCTGCAAGCTTATTGTCTACCGCAATCAAGAAAATACAAGAAATCAAAAAGCTAACTGATTTTAGTCAGTTAGCTTTTTAGTTCTATTAATTTTTTTAAACATCAAAATCCAAACAGCTTCTCACTGCCGTATAAGGTCTTACCTTTGTATCGGCTACTTCTACATGTGCCGGATGGGTTGAGTAGTTTTTCAATGCTTCTTCGCTTTCAAAGGTAGAATCAAGCATTACATCGGCATTTGAACTTTTAAGCCCGTTTGTGTTCACTTTAATGTCAATAAGTCCCGGTATTCTGCCTTGAAGCCCCTCAAGACCTTCCTTAATTCCAAGCTTTATTTCATCTGTTTTAAATTCATCTTTTAATGTCCATAAAATAATATGCTTAACCATAATACTTCCTCCGCAGCTTTTTTGAAAATTATAACACAAAATTTTAAACTTGTAAAGAAATATAGATATGTCGAATACCTTGATTTTATGTTAAAATTAGTATATAATTGGCATATATCATAAAAAAGGGGAATTTTATGACTTTTTCAAGAGAAGATACAAAAGCGATTAAAGCAATCGCTATTATATTAATGCTATATCACCATTTATTCGCTTTTCCGGACAGAATACCTGAAGGCAAGGAATGTATTTCAATTTGTTCAATTTTCGATAATACTTCTGCATATTTTATCGGCAACTTTGGAAAAATATGCGTTGCTCTATTTTTATTTTTAGGTGGATTAGGAACCTATCTATCTTTTAAAGATAAAGATAATCTTTCAGATACCATAATAAGAAAAGTTTCAGGCTTATATAAAGCTTATTGGAAGGTTTTTATTATTTTTATTCCGATATGTCTTTTTATCGGGGTTGAACGAGTTACCCCAAATTTATATAGCTTTATTGAGAACTTTTTAGGAATAAATATAACTTATAACGGCGAATGGTGGTTTTTTACACCGTATTTGCTTTTAATAATAATTTTTCCGCTTATTTTCAGACTGATGCGTCGCGGTAAAAGCTTTTTAACAGATGTATTTATAATTTCCTTTTTACATGCAGTTATAACTTATTTATTGCCTAATGTTTTAGAGCAAGAATGGGCTTCAGAATTTGCAAACTCACTCTTTGGATTTCATACTATTAATATGCTCAGCCTCTTACCTATATTTGCAGTTGGATGCGTCTTTGCAAAATATGATATTCTTTCTAAAATTAAAACAAAAACTTCATCCAACCCTGTTTATCTTATAGTTGCAATAGCTATACTTTTTTCAGTAGTTTATTTGAGATATATGACCGGCGGAGTATATGACTTCTTATATGCTCCTGCTTTAATAATATCAATAATGATTTTATTAAATACAAAGCTTACCTCTTTCTTGCGCAAAGGGCTTGCTTATATAGGAAAGCAAAGCACAAATATGTGGCTTATTCATAGTTTCTGGTGTTATAGTATTATACCTAAAATAGTATATGCTCCGCGATATACCCCATTAATTTTCTTATGGCTTTTTGTTTTAAGCTATGTAAGCTCTATATTAATTGATTTATTTTACAAAGCCATCAAATTTATATACACTAAATTAAAATTCAAACTACAAACTAAAAAAGCTTAGAAATAAATTATGAAAGAACCTCCCGAATTAATTTCAGGAGGTTCTTTTATTATACTTTTAAAAATAAACAATATTTGTTACAATACTCTTCCCTACTATATCAACAAATCCATATGACGGTCTGCCTTGATTCGGGTGAACACAAGAACCCGGATTCATTATATACATTCCGTCAATATAATCAGTATAAGCTTCATGAGTATGACCGAAAAGCACAATGTCTGCCTTTCGGCGTTTTCCCTCTTCAATAATTTTTTGGTATCCCATTTTCACATAATACTTGTGACCATGGGTAAAAAACACGGTTTTTGAGCCTACTTTGATTTC
>JBJEIS010000136.1:0-10720 GCA_051877275.1 Acutalibacteraceae bacterium
TGAGGTGAATTGAAATTAAGATTAGATACTGTAACACCTGATTTGCTTAATGCTCCCGCACATAGCCAAAATGCGGCATTTGACCAGTCGCCTTCGACAACGGTATCATTTGAATGATATTTTGAATCAATTAATTCAAAAACATTGTTTTCAAATCTATAATTTATTCCGTAATCTTTTAAAACAGATAATGTCATTAAAACATAAGAATATGATTCAAATTTATTTTTAATGATTATTCTGCTTTTACCTTCAATTAAAGGTAATGAAAAAAGCAATCCTGTAACAAATTGAGATGAAATATTGCCTTCAATCTCATAATCGGCAGCTTTTAATTTACCTTTAACAATTAAATAATTATCGGCTTTTTCAAATTCACAACCGTTTTTCTGCATTTGCTCATAAAGAGGTGATAACGGTCTTTCAGGCAATCTTCCGTGCATAATAATTTTTATGCTTAATCCCAAAGCACCTATAATAGGTAAAATAAATCTTAAAGTTGAGCCGCTTTCGCCGCAATCAATTTCCTGCTTTGCTTTTGAAATATCGATTGGATTTACAGTAAACACTTTGTCTGAATAATAGATTTCAGCCCCTAAACCGTTTAAACAATTAACAGTAGCAAGAATATCATTTGACAAAGTATCACATCTGATTTTCGATGATTTATCAGCCAAAGCTGCACAAATCAATGCTCTGTGAGCATAGGATTTTGATGAAATAGCAGAAATACTGCCGCTTAAACCGCTTGATTTAACTACTAAATTCATATTCCTGCCTCAATATATTTAATAAGCTCATTAATATCAATTTTTTTAATTCTCGAATCCCCTACTGAGTAAGGAATTATTAAATTCAATGAATTACCGCTTCTTTTTTTATCAGAAAGCGCAACGCCATATAATTCATCAGCTGAAAATTCAGAAGAAGTAGGCAACGAAAAAGCTTTTAAAATATCAATAATATCATTTTTAGTTTTTTCATTACATAATCCCATTTTACATGAAGCTCTTGCGATAATTGCTAAACCGATGGCAACAGCGCTTCCGTGAGAAATTTTAAATTTACTGCATATTTCTATTGAATGACCGATTGTATGACCGAGATTTAATTTCTGTCGTTCTCCTGAATCAAATTCATCTTTTTCGACAATATCACGCTTCATCTTAACGCATTCGGAAATAACATATTCAAGGTCGAAATCAAGTCCGTTTTTAAGCAAATGCTCAAAAAGCTCTTTATTGCCGATTACAGCATACTTGATAACTTCTGCACAACCGTCGATAAAAATTTCTCTTTTTAATGTCTTTAAAGTTGAATAATCGCAAATAACTAATTTAGGCTGATAAAAAGCTCCTGCAAGATTTTTTCCTGCTTTTAAATCAATTGCGGTTTTTCCGCCTACCGATGAATCAACAGCAGCCAATAACGTAGTTGGAATCTGAATAAATTTAATTCCGCGCAAAAAAGTTGCTGAAACAAATCCGGATAAATCACCGACCACACCGCCGCCGAGTGCAACTACAACATCGGATTTAGTAATATGATTTTCAGCTAAAAACTCACAGATTTTCAAATATTCCTGTCCGTTTTTTGATTGTTCGCCGTTTTTAATTACATATTTAATTACTTCAAATCCATTTTCAATCAAAGATTTACTTACAATGTCAAAATATAGCTTTTCAACTATATCGTCTGTAATAACAACTGTTTTTTTAGCATTGGTTACTTCTCTTATCATTTTGCCTGACGATTTCAGAAGGTCATCACCAATAACTATATTATAGTTTGAGGAAGCTTTTACTTCTACATTTGTCATTTGCCGTCAACCTCTTCTTTTCTTATTTTTCCTTGCTCCAAAAGAGTCCTCATAGCTGCTTTATCATCATTTTCAAGTGCTATTTTATACTCTTCAAGGCTTTTAATAAAAATATTAAGTTCTTTGATTACATTTTCTTTGTTTTCAAAAAATAACTCTGTCCACATTTGAGGATTAAGCCAAGCAACTCTTGTTAAATCTTTGTAACTTCCTGCTGAAAATCCCTTATGCAGTCCGGCAGTAGGGCTTTTAATAAATGCGTTTGAAACAATATGCGGCATTTGAGATGTAAAAGCAATCATTTCATCGTGTTGTTCGGCAGTAGTTACTGAAAAAGAACCGAATCTGCATGGAGATAGCAATTGTTTCACTTTATCAAGCGACTCAATATCATCAAAATTTTCAGGAACTACAACCATAGGAGCATTTTCAAACATATCTTCCCTGCTGTATTTATAACCGCTTTTATGAGTACCTGCCATAGGATGACCGCCAAAGAAAGAGAAACCGTATTTTTTTGCATTAGCAAACCCGCATTCGCAAATCAACTTTTTAGTTCCGCAGCAATCAATCACAACCGCATTAGTATTAATATATTCAGCATTTTTATTAAGATAATCAATGGCGGCGATCGGATAAAGCGCAATTAAAATCAAATCGCACTGACAAATGTTTTCAGGTAGCAATATTTCATCTACATTGTTTTCAAGCTTTGCGAATTCAAGCATTTTTTCATCAATGTCATAGGCGTAAACCTTATGACCCGAACGCTTATAAGCTTTCACCAATGACCCGCCTATTAAACCTAAACCTACTATACCTACTATCATTATACAATAGCCTCTCTGACTTTTTTAGCTTTCCTTGCAAGAGCGTCGAACTGCTCAGGCGTTAATGACTGCGCTCCGTCGCAAAGAGCATGAATAGGATCGTTATGAACTTCAATCATAATTCCGTCTGCTCCGCTGGCTACGGCAGCTAAAGCCATCGGCTCAACCATCCAGCTTATACCTGTTGCATGAGAAGGGTCAACAATAACAGGTAAATGAGAAAGCGATTTAAGCATCGGAACAGCTGATAGATCAAGTGTGTTTCTTGTTGCGGTTTCATAGGTTCTGATACCGCGTTCACAAAGAACAACATTCTCATTTCCTTCAGACATAATATACTCAGCGCTCATCAAAAACTCTTTAATTGTGTTTGCAAGACCTCTTTTTAATAGAATAGGTTTATTTGTTTTGCCAAGCTCTTTTAAAAGGTCAAAGTTTTGCATATTTCTTGCGCCGACCTGAATGAAGTCTACATCTTCAAACAACTCAAGGTGATTTGCATTCATAATTTCTGTTACAATAGGCAAGCCTGTTTCTTTTTTTGCATGTAATAATAAATCTATACCTTCGCCTTTAAGTCCCTGAAAATCATACGGTGAAGTTCTTGGTTTGAAAGCGCCGCCGCGAAGTATAGTAGCTCCTGATGCTTTAACTTTAGCAGCAACATCCGAAATCTGCTCTTTTGATTCAACTGAGCAAGGACCTGCAATCATACAAAAATTACCGCCGCCTATTTTAACTCCGTTAACATCGATAACAGAGTCATCAGGATGAAACTTTCTGTTGCATTTTTTGAATGGCTCAGAAACTCTTTTTACTGACTCAACGATGTCAAGACTTCCGATTAACTCCATATCAATTTTAGCAGTATCGCCAATAAGACCTAATACAGTATAAGCATCACCAGTTGAGATGTGAACATTGATATTTTGGTTTTTAAGCCAATCAATGAGATGATTCATTTGTTCTTCGGTTGTGCCCTGTTTTAAAACTGCAATCATAAATATTCTCCTTTTACAATAAAAGAGGCTACACAGATGTGATTCTGTGTAGCCTAAAATTTAAATCTAATAAATTAATTCTAACTTCATTAAATTTCTTTGCAACACAAATCACTACCACTTTTATTAAAAAAGTAATAGTTAAAAAAGTAATAAAATGAAGTTGTGAGAGATAACAATATTTTCATCAAAAATTACCTTCTTGAACTAATTTCTTGCATTATATCATTAAAAGTATAATTTGTCAAGTATATTATATTGAATTTTTTGTCGGATTATGTTAAAATACCCATTAGGTGATGAATATGAAAAAACAAAATAGAATTACAATTTGTATAGTAGCATTATTTGTTATTTGTTTAAGTGTTGTTATAACACTATCTTATACTAAAAACAATAAAACTGTTACTGTTTCCGGCAATAATGTTGTTGAAACCACAACTACCACAAAAAAATATAAAGAAACTACAATTACTATTGGAAGCACAGGAGATATTCTGATTCACAGCCCTATTTTCAGGTCAGTTTATAATTCCGAAAGCAACACATATAATTTTAATAACATTTTTTCAAAAATTAAAGATGTATATTCAAACTATGATTATATGGTAGCTGACTTAGAGCAGCCTCTCGGCGGAACTGATAACGGAAAACAGTATTCCGGATTCCCTCTTTTTAATGCCCCTGACACAATTGCAAATGCTTTGCAGGAAAACGGTGTTGATTTGTTATTAACAGCAAATAATCATTGCTATGATCAAAGTAAAGATGGATTTTTCAGAACCCAGAGTGTATTGAAAAAATTAAATTTTGAGTATATCGGTACTCGCAAAGAAGGCTCAAAGCCTTATTTGGTTAAAGACATTGACGGAATTAAAGTTGGAATGATAAATTACACTTATGAAACAGAAAAGTTAAGTGACACCAAATATATCAACGGTATTCCTATGGATTCTTCCATAAAACATTTGCTTAATTCCTTTAATTACAGCGATTTAGATTCTTTTTATAAAGAACTACAACAGAATATGAATAATATGTATGCTGACGGAGCGGATGTAATTATAGTTTATATGCACTGGGGCGAGGAATATAATTTATCTGCAAATGACTATCAAAAGAAAATTGCTCAAAAGCTTTGTGACATGGGCGTTGATGCACTTGTCGGCGGTCATACGCATTGTATTGAGCCGATAGATTTAATAAGCTCTGACATTTCTAAAAAACAAATGCCGATTATTTATTCTACCGGCAACCAACTTTCTAACCAAAGAAAAGAAACTCTTAATAAGTTTGCTTACAATACGCCTTATTTTGAAGACGGTGTAATTTTTGAATTATCATTTACAAGAAAAAAAGACGGAAGTGTAGTAATATCTAATGTTGATTATACTGCAACCTGGTGTAATTTGTTTGGAAGCAAATATTACATAATTCCCTTAAAAGATAATTATGAAAATGAATATTCATCTTTAGGCAGGACAAGCGAAATGAAAAACTCTTTAAAAAGAACAAAAGGCTTGCTTGATGAAGGTATAAAAAAGATAAATAACGAATATAAACAAATTGATTTAAGGAAAAATAAATAATATACAAAAAGGTATAGCTTAATTTATATTAAACTATACCTTTTATATTTAGTTAATTATTTCTCAATCGACTGCATGAAATTATACATTTGAACATAACTGTCGTAAGCTGTAAAAGTTTCTCCGTCATTACATTCTACATTAATCTGACCGCCGAGTCTGCAATGCTTAGAAGTATCATAAGTTACAAGCGTTGCTTGACCGTTTTCACTGCGATTAACAGCATTGACAAATCTTTGTGACCATACATACGGTACAGATACATCTCCGGTGCCATGACAAATAATCATAGGAACAGGATAATCAATTGAAATACTGTCATATAGTTCGGCAATTCTTGTTTCATCTGTTGTGGTCATAAAATCTTCATAGCCTTGCTTAAAGGTTTTGGATTCATAATCATAGAATTGTGAACAGTACTTCCATATACCGTTTACACTTGCAATTTTATCATTAAAGTTGTTTATGTAAAGTTGTCGTTCATCGTCTGAAACTGTATATGTTGTTTTAGAAAACGGGAATGTACTTAAGGTGTAAGTTGTTCCGTCTTCATCTTCAAATCCTGTAAAATCAAAATTATAGAAGCGTGATACTCGTGAGATATTATCTACATCCCAAGCGTTGCAGTATAACTGACGGTATTGCGAAGTAACAGCACTTTCATTCATATGTCCTATTACCGGTATCTTTCCTGAACATACTAAGTTTTGAGAAGTGGCACCTCCCATGGATTCGCCTTTTACAAATACACCGTCTGTTTTTATGTTATAATTTTTAATAACATACTCATAGGCAGCGATATTACCGTTAACAGCATCAGGATTACCCATATTATAAGGTCCGTTATAGTTTCCGCCGCCGTCTACAACAAGGACCGCATAGCCCTGATGAGCAAAGTATTGCAGCCATGTATAAGTCGTTTTAAGTTTTGCGGCACTTCCGGTAAATCCATGGCATTCTATTATTAATCGGGTTGGTTCGCCCTCTGATGTATATGTTGCAGGAAGAAGCAAACAACCGTTTTCTGTAAAGGTAGAGCCTGTAAAATGAGATGTTAGATTTGTAATTTCAAAATCAATATATGTTAATTCGCCAAGCTGTAACTCATTGATTGCATTGCTCCAAGAATCCACATATTCTTTAACAATATCAGATAATCCGTTGTATTCCTCAGTATCCTCCTTTAATCGCTGTGAAACAAGCGCTAAAGAACGTGCATTAGATGAGTTATATGTTGAATAAGAAACATAATAATCTCCGTCTTTTGACACTTTACAGTAGCTTCTTGCAATGAACTTTCTGGCAAGATTACCGTATTTTTCGCTGAATGAAGTATTTTTATCTTTGATATTTACAATTGAAGCTACAAATCCATTAGTATAATATGATCCTAATTTATCCACATTATATTCTACATTTGCAAGACTTGCAGTATTTTCAATTACCATATCTTTATACGATGACGCAATATCAATAGGTGCTATAAGCGTACCAATTTCAACTTTATATCCGTCGGCAATCAGAGAATTCACCTTATCAATATCAATATTTGTATAAAACCTTAAGCCATTAACATCACCTAAACGAATAGAAGCTCCTTCGCTCATTGAAATATCAACTCGACGCGTATCTTCAGGAATCGGTATTGTTGTAAGCGTTAAATTTTCGGTGATGGTAATTACCTCTCCACCGTATAAAAGATTAGTTCCATCTGAAAAACAATACCCTTCATTCGGTGTAGGTACTGTATATACATAGTTTTCTTTAACTCTTTTAAATATTCCGTCAACTGTTATTGCATAATAGGTTGCACTCGGGTCGCTGTCATAAATATAAAGCGTTGTATAATTATCTGCTACAGAAGTATCAAGATATCCGTCAACTACTATTCCGCTGATATATTCGCCTGTAGGGCTGTCGGAAACTATACTGCTTTCACCCACAGGAAAGTTTGCCCATTTTTTTGTTGAAACAACCGATGGATTTATATTAACAGTGGAATTTGTTACAGAAACCGTATCAATACTTTTATCGGCAAAAGTATTTACCATAGGATTAAGAACCGAGCCGTCAACATTTAATGATACTTTATTTGAAGTGGATGTTTTTGCAAAAATTGCGCCCGCATTCTGTGTTACGGTAACTACCGAATTATTAATTGTTAAAGAAGAGTCTGCGGCGCTGCTTTCCGCTCTGAAAGAAAAAGCTGAATACGCTGAGTTGTTACCCGCTGTTGTAATTTTAACATTATCAAAAACAAGGTCAATACCATGTCTTATAAAAATAAAGGTAGTTGTTCCGGTATGTGTGATTGTACCGTTTTTTACAGTAAGTTTTCGGTTGGTAGCTGAACCTTTTGTATCCATAAATCTTGTAGCTTCGGAAGAAAGCGTAAATCCATTTAAGTCGATTGTATATTCCCCTACCGCAGTCGGAAGCTCAATACCTGTTGAACTTGTTGCAGTAACAGTAATATCACTTTTTAACCGCAATACACCATCTTGTGCATTAGTCAGAAACAACTTAAATTCGGAGGTGTTATATGACGTAGTATCCCCTCCGATTTCCACAATTGTTTCTGCCGCTACAGAAATTTGAAATGTAAATATGGATAAAACCATTAATGATGAAAGAAAAACTGATAATATTTTTTTCATAGTATCTCTCCTTTTAATTTTATAATTACATTATATATTTTAAAAATTAGCAATTCAATTAGCAAAAGCACTAAAACTGATTTCCAAATCGAATTAAATACATTGCCAAATTCAAATAAATGTGGTAAAATGTAATAAAAGAAAAATATTTAGATTAGAGGTCACTATGAAAAATACTACTTTAAATAAAACATTTGGATTTCACAATGAAAGAATTAAATTTCATATGAAATTTTCTCATAAATCATCTAAAGGTAATGATTATGTTGAATACAGCGAAAATTGTAACTACTATAAAATTCTTTACATAATGAATGAAAACTTTTCTTTTTCATGTGAAAATAATATAACTCATGTTAAAAGCGGTGATATGATCTTAACTATGCCGTTTGAAGATTTTTCCCTTTATGGAAATATTAAATCCGAAAATAATCCTAAAATTATTTCAATTTCAATACATCCTACTGTATTTAATTCTGTTCATGGTAACATTGACTTTATGAGAGTGTTTACAAATAGAAAAAAAGGCGAGAATAACTGCTATAAATCAGAAAAACTTCGAGAAGTATTTGATTTTGGATATATGATAAAGAATATGATGTCATATGTTGATTACAATTTAGATGAAATTCATTTTATTTCAGCAATAGGCGTCATTATTACAAATTTAACTATGATTTATGATAAAGAGCATAATGATAGTCAAAATCACTCAAATGAATATGAAGTTAAAATATATGACTATATATGTCAAAATTTTTGCAACAATGTTTCAATAAACGAGATTTGTGAAAAATTTTCAGTATCTCCCTGGTATGTAAATAAAGCTACTTTGAAGTTTTATGGAAGGACTTTTAAAGATACTGTTAACTCTTTGAGAATGTGGCATGCTTACAAATTAATTGAGTCAGGAACAGAAATCAAAGAGGTTTCACAACTTTGCGGTTTCGCGAACTATTCGGGATTTTTCAAATGTTTTAAAAAATTCTTTTTTATTACCCCTTCTGAAATGCAGTTAAGATTATTAAAAAAAGATAAATAATGATCCTGTAAAAATAAAATCCGTCTAATATAATACAGGATCATCCGTTCGTCATTTCTTTTTTATCGCTTACTGTAACACATAATTGACAATGCAATAAATATATGTTAAGATTATCAAACGATTTCATAAGACATGGAGGTACATTTATGGAAAAGCCGGTAACAGGAGAGGAAATTATCAAGGTAACTGAATATAATGTTTTGGGAAATCTCCCCGACCCGTTTGTGTTCGACAACGGACACCGTGTTGAATCTGTTTCAGATTGGGAAAAACGCCGTAAAGAGATATATAAAACAGCTGTGGAATTGCAATACGGACATCAGCCACCAAAACCCGAATACTTCCGAGTGGAACAACTAAGTGAGTGTTCTCCCGGGGTTCACTGCAATTATAAAATATATGCCGGCACCAAGGAAAAGCAGGTCTCTTTTCTAATGAAGGTCATTCGTCCGAATATTGATGAGAAAGTCCCGGCGGTCGTTTGCGGTGATCTATGTTGGGGATACTCACATGACAAGGACTTTGTATCAGAATTTACCGATAACGGTATTGCGCTTGTACTCTTCAACCGCACTGAGCTTGCTCATGATATCAAAAACGAAGGACTCAGACAGGGTGAGCTTTATAATGTATATACCGATTACGATTTCGGTGCTATCAGCGCATGGGCATGGGGATATTCACGATGTGTGGATGCTCTGGAAACCTTTGATTATATTGATATGTCCTGTATCACCTTTACCGGTCATTCCCGCGGAGGAAAAACCGCTATGCTCGCAGGCGTATTAGATGAAAGAGCTGCCATTGTCAATCCAAATGAATCCAATGCGTGCTCATGCAGCTGTTACAGAATACACATGAGAGCTATTTGCGAGAATGGTGTTGAAAGCCGAAATGAAACTTTAGCTGATCTCAGTGAGAATTTCCCGTTTTGGATCGGTACAGAAATGCCGAAGTATGCAGAAAATGAGGCTGCTTTGCCGTTTGACTGTCATTTTCTCAAGGCTTTGGTCGCACCAAGAAAGCTTTGCATCTGGGAGGCTGCCAGTGACATTTGGACCAATCCAATCGGCTCATGGCAGACCACACAGGCTGCAAAAGAAGTTTATAAGCTATACGGTAAAGAAGATAATCTAATTTGGTACTTCCGCACGGGTGCGCACAGACACGATATATGTGATATAAAGCAGCTTGTAAATGTCATCAAAAACCATCGTGGCGAGGAAAAGTTAAATGATACATATTTTAAGACTCCATTTAACGAGCCTGAATTAATTTTTGATTGGAAATGTCCGAAAACAGAGTAAAATATAAAAATAGAAAACTAGTTTTTGCAGCAATGTTTCAATTAAAGAGGTATGTGAAGAAATTTCAGTATCTCCCTGTGTTATATGAGGTCAATAGACGGCGGGTAGAAATTTTCATAATTTTGATGTATAATAAAAAACAAGAGAAAGACGAAAAGAGATTTACGGAGGAAAATAATGAAATATAAAGGAACGCTTATTGTTGTGAAAAACTGTAACCGTGAATTAAAGTTTTACCGTGATATGTTTGGTTTTTCACTAATTCAAGATAACGATGGAAATATGGAGTTGACGAATGACTTATATTTGCAGGAGCTGAGCTACTGGGAAACATTCACGCAGAAACATGTCATTCCAAACAACAATCAGTCTGAATTGTATTTTGAAGAATCCAACATAGAAAAATTTGTGGAGAGGCTTGAGATGCTCTACCCCGAAACCGAATATGTCAATCGTCTGATGACACACAGCT
>JBJEIS010000137.1:0-10705 GCA_051877275.1 Acutalibacteraceae bacterium
TTTTGCAGTTTTAACATCAGGTCGCTCTGATTTAGAAATAAGCTGAATACATTCAGAAGCAGAATTAGCTCTTTGATCAAACTGACCCGGTAAATATTCAACAGCAAAAACATAATCACTGTCAATACTTAGTTCATCATAGATATCATCTAACTGCGGTTCAGAAAAAACTGTTTTTTTACAATAATCAAATAAAGCTTTATCAATATTTTCTACATCATATCTGTTAAAAATACGCAATTTTTCAAGACCTTTGATTTGTAGAATTTTATTAATTTCAGATTTCAAAGAGGCCGCTTCGTTTTGAAGTCCTTCTTTTTTTTCAACAAAAAGTCTGTAAACCAATTTATTCCCTCCTATGCTTTTAATGCTCTTTGACCGATGTCTTTGCGATAAAAAGCATTTTCAAAATGTACTTTTTCAACAGTTGAATAAGATTTTTTAATCGCCTGCTCCAAAGTATCGCCAATTTCAGTTACACCGAGGACACGACCGCCCGCGGTTAACAATTTTCCGTCAACAGATTTTGCACCGGCAACATAAATATTCTTATCATCAGGCATAGTAATCTCTTTACCTGTTTCATATTTTTTAGGATAACCGTCCGAAGCCATTACAACGCAACAAGCATATTCGTCGCTAAACTCTACTTCAGCTTCATCAAGCTTTTTATCAGCAATTTTAAGCATAATCTCAAACAAATCACTCTTTAAAAGCGGTAAAACAACTTGAGTTTCCGGATCACCGAATCGGCAGTTATATTCAATTACTTTAGGACCGTTTTTAGTAATCATAAGTCCGAAATAAAGACAACCTGAAAAACTTCTGCCTTCTTTATTCATAGCTTCTATTGTAGGCTTGAAAATAGTTTGCATACATTCATTGGCAATATCTTTAGTATAATAAGGATTTGGTGCAACAGTTCCCATACCGCCGGTATTAAGACCTTTATCACCGTCTAAAGCACGCTTATGGTCCATAGATGAAATCATAGGAACAATGGTTTTACCGTCAGTAAACGAAAGCACTGAAACTTCAGGGCCCTCTAAAAACTCTTCTACAACAATTTTGTTTCCGCTGTTTCCGAAAATTTTATCCTGCATAATTGACTTAATTCCGTCTACAGCTTCTTCACGAGTCATAGCTATAATAACGCCTTTACCCAGCGCCAAACCGTCAGCTTTAATAACAGTCGGAATCGGTGCTGTTTCAATATACTTTAATGCGTCATCAGCATTATCAAAAACTTCATATGCCGCAGTAGGAATGTTATATTTCTTCATAAGATTTTTAGAGAAAACCTTACTTCCCTCAATTATAGCCGCATCTTTTTTCGGTCCGAAGCATGGAATATTGATTTCTTCAAGCAAATCAACTAAACCGAGTACCAATGGGTCATCAGGAGCAACAACTGCAAAATCAATACTTTCCTTTTTGGCAAATTCAACGATTTTTTCTAAATCAGTAGCTTTTATATCAACACAAGTTGCATCCTTAGCTATACCGCCGTTTCCCGGCAAAGCAAAAATCTCGGTAATTTTTTTATTTTCTTTTATTTTTTTGATAATAGCGTGTTCTCTGCCGCCGCCGCCTACAACCATTACTTTCATTGTAATAATCCTCTCTCAAAATTAATGATGGAATAATCTCATACCTGTAAACGCCATTGCAATATTATGCTTATTGCAAGTTTCAATAACATTATCATCTCTGATAGAGCCGCCCGGCTGAGCTATATAAGATACGCCGCTTCTTACTGCTCTTTCAACATTATCACCGAATGGGAAAAATGCGTCAGAGCCTAAAGCTACACCGCTGATTTTGGATAAATATTCTTTCTGTTCGGCCTTTGTAAACGGCTCAGGTTTTTCAGTAAATAAAGTCTGCCAAACGCCGTCTGCCAAAACATCTTCATCATCTTCAGAAATATAAACATCAATAGCGTTATCTCTGTCCGCTCTGCGAACTCCATCAAGAAACGGAAGATTTAAGACCTTCTCATGCTGTCTTAAGTGCCAGATATCCGCCTTATTTCCTGCAAGACGAGTGCAATGAATTCTTGACTGCTGACCGGCTCCAACTCCGATAGCCTGTCCGTCAACCGCATAGCAAACTGAATTTGACTGTGTATATTTTAAAGTAATAAGAGCAATAATTAAATCTCTTTTTGCACTATCAGGGATATTTTTATTTTCAGTAACAATATTTTTAAGAAGTTCTTCATCAATCTTAAAGTTATTTCTTCCCTGCTCAAAGGTTATACCAAATACTTGTTTAATTTCTTTCTCGGCAGGAACATAATTTTCATCGATTTTAATAATATTATAATTACCTTTTTTCTTTGACTTTAGAATTTCAAGTGCCTCTTCGCTGTAACCCGGAGCAATAACGCCGTCTGAAACTTCCCTTTTTATCAGAAGCGCAGTTGTAACATCACAAACATCAGACAATGCAATAAAATCGCCGAAAGAGCTCATTCTGTCAGTTCCTCTTGCTCTTGCATATGCACAAGCAAGCGGAGATTCATCAAGACCTTCTATATCGTCAACAAAACATGCTTTTTTAAGCTTTTCAGGCAAAACAGTACCGACAGCAGCACTTGTAGGACTTACATGTTTAAAAGAAGCTGCGCAAGGAAGGTTAAGCGCTGATTTTATCTCTTTTACTAACTGCCAGCTGTTAAAAGCGTCTAAAAAGTTAATATAGCCCGGTCTGCCCGATAAAATTTCTATAGGCAAATCAGTTCCGTCAGCCATATAGATTTTAGAAGGCTTCTGATTTGGATTACAACCGTATTTTAATTCAAATTCTTTCATTCTTATATTCTCCTTACTTATTTTTATTGATGATTCTGCTTGTTGCTTTTCCACTTTTAAGGTCAATAAATCTTACAAATAATGATACCTTATTATCTTCATTTAAAGCATTCCAAAGATTAGCAGAAAATTCATCAATATCATTTGGAATAGCAACCTTTTTCGGCTCACCGCAGAAAGACGGAAGAGGATTTCCGTCACCCTGATATGTATGAATAAAATGACCCTCGCCGTTTTTCGGATTGTTGTATGAATAAGTAAATCTTTGGCATGATTCAGGGTCACCGTCATTTGATTTTAAAATTGACATAGCATAATTAAATTTTCCGTCATCAACTTTAATAATTCCTGAAATTCTTGGTGTATAATTCGGAGCGTCGTCTTCAAACTCTCTTGTGCGAAGCGACTGTTCAAAGGTTTGCTGCTGATTCATCAATTCATAAATTGTATCAGTTTGATCACCGTTAGTAACAATAGTTTTATTGCCCAAAACCCTAACAGGAGAATAAATAATTAGATGCGGGTCAGTAAGCTTTGAAGGATCAAATGCTTCTGTTTTTATTCCATCATCGGTTTCAACAAAAACTCTGTTTCTCGAATTTACACTTCTGCCCATAATAAAATAGGCAGTTACAGCGTTTTTTCCGTCTTCGGATTTTCCTATAACAATGCCTCTTCCGGGATAATCATTGTTTTTTAAATCTTCAAAAATATCAATAGCCTTCATAATAAAACTCCTCATTTTATAAATCAATATATGCTTTATCGTCTTTTATTGTAATTCTATCTTCACAGAATAGTGAAACTGCTTTAGGAAGTATCTTCCATTCAGCCTCTTCCATAACGCGTTTTTGTAATATTTCAGGAGTATCACCGTTTTTTACATCAACTGCTTTTTGAATGATAATAGGTCCGCCGTCACAAACAGCAGTTACAAAATGAACTGTTGCGCCTGTAACCTTTACTCCGCTTTTAAGTACTGCTTCATGAACATGAAGCCCATAGTATCCTTTTCCACAAAATGAAGGAATCAATGCAGGATGAACATTCATCATTTTATTCTGATACTTTTCACATACACAATTATCAAGAATAGTCATAAAGCCCGCATAAACAATTAAATCTGCTTGCTCTTTATCAAGTATTTTTAAAAGCGCTTCACTATATGATTTATTATCACTGTATTCTTTTCTGGCAAGTACCAAAGTTCTAATACCGTTGTTTTTAGCACGTTCTAATGCATAAGCACCGGGTTTTGAAGAAATTACAAGTGAAATCTCACCATTTTTAATCAAACCGTTCTTCTGAGCATCAATAAGTGCCTGTAAATTAGTACCGCCGCCGGAAACCAGCACAACAATTTTTTTCTTCATAAAAGTCATTATGCGCCAAAAGTATCAGAAACGTTCTGATACCTGTGACGCTACCTTTCGTAAATTACATTATAATTTTTTCATCGGATTCTACAATCTCACCGATAATATAAGCATCTTCGCCGTTTTCTTTAAGAACTTTCAAAGCCTTATCAGCCTCTTCTTTAGCAACAACAATACTCATACCGACACCCATATTAAAGGTATTAAACATATCTCTTTCAGAGATATTTCCTGTTTTTGCGATAAGATTAAAAATAGGCAAAACTTTTACAGCAGATTTATCAATTTTGGCACCGAATCCGTCAGGAATACTTCTTGGAATATTCTCATAAAAACCTCCGCCGGTAATATGAGAAATTGCTTTGATTTTTACTTCTTTCATAAGTGCCATAACAGGTTTTACATAAATCTTTGTTGGAGTTAAAAGCGTTTCGCCGATTGATTTTCCGCCAAGCTCAGCAACAGGAGATTTAATATCTGAATTTTCAACATCAAACACTTTTCTTACAAGTGAAAAACCGTTTGAATGAACGCCGCTTGAAGGAAGTGCAATAACAACATCGCCCTTTGTCATCGACTTATTATCAATAATATCTTTTTTGTCAACAACGCCAACAGAAAAACCTGCTAAATCATATTCGTCGATAGGATAAAATCCAGGCATTTCCGCAGTTTCTCCGCCAATTAAGGCAGCGCCCGCCTGAACACAGCCTTCACAAACGCCTTTTACGATGTCAGCTATTTTTTCAGGAACATTTTTACCACAGGCAATATAATCAAGGAAGAAAAGAGGTTTTGCGCCTGCACAGATAATATCATTAACACACATAGCCACGCAATCTATGCCGACAGTATCGTGTTTATCCATGATGAAAGCCATTTTAAGCTTTGTTCCAACACCATCTGTTCCGCTAACTAATACAGGCTTTTCCATTCCTTTAACATCAAGCTCGAAAAGTCCGCCGAAACCTCCGACATCAGAACAAACACCGCTTGTCAATGTTTTGGCAATATGCTGTTTCATCAATTCTACAGCCTTATAACCGGCAGTAATATCAACGCCTGCCTCTTTATAACTCTCGCTGAAACTATTCATGTTTTTTGTCCCCCTCTGAAATTTTTCTTTCAAATCTGCTTTTTTTACTCTCTTTCGGTACGCTTGTAGGATAACTGTTGCTGAAACAACCGTCGCAGTATCCACATTTGTTTTTAGTTCCGATAAGCAGTGACAAATGATCAATGCTCAGATAACCTAAACTGTCAACTCCGATAATATCTTCAATTTCCTCTATTGTATGATTACATGCAATAAGATTTTCTCTTGAATCAATATCTGTACCGTAATAGCAAGGATTTAAGAACGGAGGAGCAGAAACTCTCATATGAACCTCTTTTGCTCCGGCATCACGAAGAAGTTTAACAATTCTTGCGGAAGTAGTACCTCTAACGATAGAATCATCAATGAGCACTACCCTTTTGCCTTTTACAGTCTCTTCAATGGTATTAAGTTTGATTCTAACCTTATCCTCACGTGATTTTTGTCCCGGTGAGATAAAAGTTCTTCCGATATATTTATTCTTAATAAAGCCTATTCCGTAAGGAATTCCTGACTGCCTTGAATAACCGATTGCAGCATCAATACCGGAATCAGGAACACCGATTACGACATCGGCCTGTACAGGATGCTCAAGGGCAAGACAACTACCTGCTTTTAATCTCGCACTATGAACAGAAATTCCGTCAATAACAGAATCAGGTCTTGCAAAATATAAATATTCAAAAATACAGATTGTAGGCTCAACTTTTTTGCAGTGGTCTGTAATTGAACGAATTCCTTTTTTGTCAAAAACAACGATTTCGCCCGGCTCTAAATCTCTGATATATTTAGCTCCGACAGCATCTAAAGCACATGTTTCAGAAGCTACAACATAAGCTCCTTCATCTGTAACACCGTAGCAAAGCGGTCTGAAGCCGTTTTCATCTCTAACAGCAATTAACTTTGAAGGAGACATAATAACCAAAGAATAAGCACCTTTAATCTTATTCATAGCACGGTTAACCGCTTCTTCAATTGACGGAGCGGTAATTCGCTCTTTTGTTACTATATAAGAAATAACCTCTGTATCACTTGTAGTATGAAAAATCGAGCCTTGCATTTCAAGCTCCTCGCGAAGCTCATATGAATTAATTAGATTTCCGTTATGTGCAAGTGCCATACGGCCTTTAATATGGTTAACAACTATCGGCTGAGCGTTAAGCATACCGTTGCCGCCGGTCGTTCCGTATCTTACATGACCGATTGCCATATTACCAAGCCCTAAGCTTTCCATTCTGTCGGGAGTGAACACATCATTTACAAGTCCGACATCTTTATAATAATTAAAAAGTCCATCATCATTAACTACAATTCCGCAGCTTTCCTGTCCCCTATGCTGCAAAGCATAAAGTCCGTAATAAACCTGATGTGCAACTTCTGACTTTTCACCGGCAAAAACGCCGAAAACGCCACATTCTTCTCTTAAACCACTCATGTAAAGTCTCCCATATTGATTAAGAATTGTTTAATTTAATTAGATTTTCAATTCTCGTATTATTCACCAAGAATACGCTTTAACATTTCTTTGTAAGCATCTTCAACATTACCTAAATCTCTTCTGAATCTGTCTTTATCTAATTTCTCGTGAGTTTCACTATCCCAAAATCTGCAAGTATCAGGTGATATTTCATCAGCCAAAACGATTGTTCCGTCAGGAAGTCTGCCGAATTCAAGCTTGAAGTCTACTAAATCAATATTAAGTCCTTTAAAGAAAGACTTCATTTCATCATTAACTTTAAAAGCAAGCTCTTTTATTCTTTCGATTTCTTCTTTTGTTGCAAGTTTTAAAGCAACAGCATGATACTGGTTGATAAGCGGATCGCCCAAATCATCATTTTTATATGAAAATTCAATTGTAGGCTCATCAAATACAATTCCTTCTTCAACACCGTAGTTTTTTGCAAAAGAGCCAGCTGAAATATTACGGATAATAACCTCTAAAGGTACGATTGAAACTTTTTTAACCAAAGTTTTTCTCTCATCAATCTCTTCAACAAAATGAGTAGGAACACCTTTCTTTTCAAGTAACTGCATCATATAATTTGTAACTCTGTTATTAATAGCGCCTTTACCTGAAATTGTGCCTTTTTTAAGACCGTTAAAAGCAGTAGCGTCATCTTTGTAGTCAACAAGGACTACATCAGGATTTTCGGTTGCAAAAACCGATTTAGCTTTGCCTTCATAAAGTTTTTCTTTGATTTCCATTGTGTTTGTCCTCCTTAAAGGTTATTTATATTGATTATAAATTTTTTCGTTTTTTTCTAAAACTGCTGCCTTATTAGCTTCTCTTACAGTTTTTAATTTATCTGCTAATTCATCATCAGTTACAGCAAGTATCTGAATAGCAAGAAGTGCGGCATTCTCAGCACCATCAATAGCAACAGTTGCAACAGGCATACCGCTTGGCATCTGAACGGTGGAAAGAAGCGCATCAAGACCATCTAAAGTTGATGATTTAATCGGAATGCCTATAACAGGCAAAGTTGTATTAGCCGCGATTGCGCCTGCCAAATGAGCGGCTTTACCGGCTGCGGCAATGATTGCGCCGAATCCGTTTTTAATAGCGTTTTCAGCAAATTCCTTTGAAGCCTCAGGTGTACGATGTGCAGAAAATACATGTACCTCTGTAGGAATATCATAAGCCTTCAAGGTTTTAATAGCTTTTTCAACAACAGGCAAATCACTGTCACTGCCCATAATTACTGCTACTTTTTTCATAAGATACAAAACCTCCGATTTTTTAATAAATATAAAAAGGGCAGTCCTATACAAAGAAAATATAAGACTGCCCAGACGGTCGACATAAATTGACAAAAGTTTCTTGCTCCTTTGCGGTTATCCGCCTATCCGTCAGTCACAAAAAACTTATATTTAATTTATTATAAGTTTAACATACTATATGTAGGCTTGTCAAGAAAAGTTTTATTATATATCAGCTGTATTTTTTGTTAAATATGCTAAAACAAACAAGCTAATATCTACATAAAATATTAAAATGACAAAACCCGTCATAAGACAGGTTAATAAGTTAAATATATTTTTCAACAAATGCTTTTATCTCGTTTTCGTCTTTTCTGTCAGGAGTACCGACATTTTCATAAACAGCCCATTTTTCTGTATGAGTAGCTGTTTCGCCCGGTTTTAAATAATGAACAGTGCCGAGAGTCTCCATTTCAAGAATATTTTCATTTGTATACGTTTCAAATGAAACTCCGAAATCGTCATATTCGCCATCCATTTTATGCTCATACTTTTTAACAAAAACAGTATTTTTAAATGCATACAAAGCAGTACCCATATGTAAATCAAGACCGAGTTTAAAAGCATCGGTTTTTGTTTCATCCTGCTGTAAGGTTATATAGTCTTTACCAAGATATAAACGCTCATCAGCCAAATTTGTATAAGGCCATGCTACAATTCTTCTGTTTGGAAGTAAAAAAGTATCAAGAGTATTATTTGGAACAATTTCAAGTCCGCCTTTATTCAAAACGGTAATTGCCCATGGTGATAACCTTTTTTCTTCATCTGAAATGTTTTTTACATAATGCTTTACTGTAATCTCGCCGTTATCATCCATCTGGACGCTGTAAGAACAAGCAACACCGTTTTCAGTCTGCGGAACTTGAGTAAACATTGCTCCGTTTTCAATAAATTCAACATCAACAGGCTTATCATCAGGAAAATAAGTATCAGGCATTTTTTCAGGAGATACCCAAAGACGGTGACCGCCGTAATTTATCCATTTTGAGCCTTTTCCAAAATGCTCTTCCATAGAAATATGCTCTGTAATGTTTGTTCTGTCTAAATCATTAAACAAAACGTTTTCTTTTCCCACAAGTCCTACACGAATAATGCGTGGGCCTAATTCTTTTGTAATTACAACTTCGGACTTTCCGTTTGAAATTTCAACGCATTTTCCGAAATTCTCAAATCCAATTTCTTTAATAGTTACTGACATAATTTTTCTCCTTTGAATCAGAATAATCCTGAAATAACACCGTTTTCATCGACATCAATTTTTTCTGCTGAAGGAATCTTCGGCAGTCCGGGCATTGTCATTATATCACCTGTAAGACATACAACAAAACCCGCACCGGCAGAAATTTTTACTTTTTTAACTGTTATCCTAAATCCGCTCGGCCTGCCGAGAAGCTTTGGATTATCCGACAATGAATACTGTGTTTTAGCCATACAAACAGGACACTTGCCAAAGCCTAATTCTTCCAGCTTTGCGATTTCTTTTTTTGCTGAAGGAGAAAAATCAACGCCGTCTGCACCGTATATTTTGGTAGCAACAGATTCGATTTTCTTTTCAAGAGGCATATCATCAGAATAAGTGAAAGTAAAATCATTATCTTTTTCAACTAATTCGAGAACTTCTTTTGCAAGCTCTTTTCCACCTGCACCGCCTTTTGCCCAAACTTCACAAAGCGATACATTTACGCCGTATTCTTTACATTTTTCTTCAACAAGTTTAAGCTCAGCCTCAGTATCAGTCGGAAAACGGTTAATTGCAACAACACAAGGCAATTTAAAGTTTTCTGTGATATTTTCAATATGCTTATAAAGATTAGGCAAACCTTTTTCAAGCGCTTCAAGATTTTCTTGACCTAAATCTGCTTTTGCGACACCGCCATGAGATTTAAGTGCTCGAACAGTAGCGACAACCACAACCGCAGATGGTTTCAATTGCGCTATACGACACTTAATATCAAGGAATTTTTCAGCTCCCAAATCAGCTCCGAATCCAGCCTCTGTTACAACATAATCGCCGAATTTAAGCGCCATTTTTGTAGCCATAACCGAGTTACAGCCATGAGCAATATTCGCAAAAGGTCCGCCGTGAATAAACGCAGGAGTATGCTCGAGCGTTTGAACAAGATTTGGTTTCAATGCATCTTTCAAAAGCGCGGTCATTGCTCCGTGTGCCTTTAAGTCACCGGCAGTTACCGGCTCACCGCTTCGATTGTATCCGACAATTATGGATTTCAATCTTTCTTTCAAATCGGTAATATCAGTTGCAAGACAAAGAATGGCCATAATCTCTGATGCAACGGTAATATCAAATCCATCCTCACGCGGAACACCTTGCATTTTGCCGCCTATACCGTCGATTACATTACGAAGCTGACGATCGTTCATATCAACACAGCGTTTCCATGTGATATTTTTAACATCAATATCAAGCTCATTTCCCTGCTGAATATGATTGTCAAGCATTGCCGCAAGCAGATTGTTAGCCGCACCGATTGCGTGCATATCTCCTGTGAAATGAAGATTAATATCCTCCATAGGAACAACCTGAGCATATCCGCCGCCGGCTGCACCGCCTTTAATTCCGAATACAGGGCCTAAAGACGGCTCTCTTAAAGCAATTACAACATTTTTATTCATAGCTGAAAGCGCGTCACCGAGTC
>JBJEIS010000138.1:0-10701 GCA_051877275.1 Acutalibacteraceae bacterium
TTCCGCCCAAAGTTTTAATTTTGTCGGTTTCACCGGGTGTTATGTGTGCAGCTTGAGTCAGCGCCCTTGTTTCAAATTCTTTTAAATCTTCATCAAGCGCTTTTTTCTTTTGCAAAAGCTTTTTATACCTGTACAATTTTTCTTTTTTCTGCGAAAAAGTCATTTTTTTAAATCCTTTCTAAAATTTTTATCACAAATAAAGCCGAATTAATCAGCCTGAAGTTTTCGCATAATTAAATAAACATAAGCGCCTCGGTTATATTCGTTTTTACGAATCTCGCCTCTTACTAACTCATAACCGGGATATTTTTTCTCAAAAAATTCTTTATCATCGTAATTCTCGATAATTTTCTTAACTTCATGCTTTGAAGTCTTGTTGTTTTCAACGCTTTTCGGTATAAGACAGCTTCTATCAAGATTTTTTGAACATGTAAAGGTCCTCTTCCCTTTAGGATCTTTCGCAAAATACTCTGACAAACCTTTCAAGTCGTCAATATCAGGCTTTAAAATATCACAATTGCAAAAGCCTCTTCCGAACATTTCTTCAATTTCTTCTCGTCCTACTCCGCCGCTTATCACAAGATGATGATGTATTCTGCCTTTTTCGACGCCTTTTTCAATCCAAGCCATATATCTAAGCTCTTTTCCGGCTTTTTTATATGCCGCACGAAGCTTTTTCATAAATTTTTGATAATCTTTCTGTGCCTCTTCAACTGTTTCAGGACAATTTTTCGGTGAATATGTAAGAGTTAAAAAATAATCGCCTTTTTTAAAATTACCATTCAGCAATCTAAAAATTTTTTTAATTTTATTTCGCTTGTTCAATTCTTTCTGTGATTTTTTTGTTTTTTTCGCTTTTTCACCTCTAACACGAGTATGTGTACCTGAATAAACAGGATATATTTCAATCTCTTTATACCTTCCATACTCGAAAGTCTGTTTTCGGTTTATAACTCTTTTCATTTTTTTACTCCGTTTTTTTAAAATAAAAAATCTTTAATAAATAAAAACACAAGTCCAAAAGATAATACACAATACAAGCCCGTTAAGGCAGCCAATCCGCTGCCCTCGTTTTTAAAAGTCAATATTTTATATATAAGGTTCTCTTTATTTTTTAATTTTTATTCGTAGGGCGGGGGCTCGCTCCCGCCGTATCTTCTTTGTTTTTGCTGACAGAAGAGTAATAAACTAAACTTATTAAAATCAAAAATATCTATTTTTAACTTTAATAAATCTGTTTTTATGCGGCCGACCGAAGCCGACCGCTGACATAATTAAAATGTTTTTATACCATGCTCAAGCAATAAACTGACTTGACCATATGTAACAACTTTTCCGTATTGTCTTGAATAAGCCGAAGCTCTCTTGACAACATCATTAATAGAAAAATCGGGGCGGCTGCCGATTTTCAAAAAATTACGGTTCTTTTTCTGACAGTCTGCACGCTTACAAACATCTTTTGTATAATTTGCAGAACTAAAAACATTTCCGCAAAACCTACAAACACATTGATACTTTCTATACATCTTCATCATCCCTGTTAATAATTGTGTTAACGTTATTATCCTCGCACTCCAGTGAAATCTCGCAAAGTTCAGCAAGTGTTTTAAGCTTATTAATAAAATCAATAGTAATAATGTTCTTCATCGGCGTTGCAATACCATAAAGCATATATCCTACTTTAAGTGCAAAATACATTTTCCCTGCTTTATCGTATCTTGTATAAATTCCGACTTCTTCCTCAACATCTTCAAGCGGCGCTAAATACTTTTTATCAATAAAGCAAATACCGCGTTCGTTTTTTAGCGGAATTGCCGAACGCTCATCAAAAGCAAAACCAAAATCTTCACGTCTGCAAGGAGTATCATCCTGCGCAGAAACATCAGAAAAATCATAATCATCAGGCAGTTTTAAGCATTCACGCAAACACATCTTTTCCTGCTGTTTAGTGCTAATGTCATATGTATTACATAACTGCTCTAAATTGAATTTAGGAAGTCCGAGAAGAGGATAAATTCCATAACCGTCTGATAACCATTGATAATCATAGTTTTCATCATCAATTAAAATCATCATCTTTTGTTTTTTACATAAATCAATAATTTTCTTAATTTTCATCTTTCCGCTCCTTAAGTTCAATTCCCCAAGCAAGACAGCCAAAACGAATATCTTTATCAATATTTTTTCCGTCAAAGATAATTTCATTTCCTGAAATGCTTGTTAATTTTGTGCCAATAGGAATGAGAGGATATAACCATAACGGAATAAGCCATAAATCGCTATTCTCGTCCCATTTTCCAAACCGCAACTCTTTTGCTTCGGAAATAGTCAAATTGTTAAAATCAATCAAGTTTTTATCCTTAAATTGTTTGTAAAACATATCAAATTTTTCTTTCATTTCTCGGACTTTCATTTTATCGCCCCAACTATCATATACGTATGCAGTTGCTAAACCATTAACAAGCCAAGATAAACAATTTTGTATTTCTGATTTCATTGTTCTTCACCTACGCCCTGTAATCAGCATTTAATTCCTCTGCAACTGTATCAACCATTAAATCAACACAATCACAATTTGCATGGGTGCAACCCTCTGACGAGCCATAACAAATTTCAAAATCTTTTGGACAACCATTTACTACAATGTTAAAATCTGCGTTTTTGTTATATTTGTTTAATTTTTCAATAAATTCTTTAACTTTCATTATTTTCACTCCTTAACAATTCGGGATTATCATATATGTTGCCGATAACAGTATAAGAAAGAGAATAACTCCCAAGCAAAACACCATTATAATTTGTATCGTTTTTAATCATAAATCGATATACTGCACTTTCATCATCGTAAGCAACATAACCGATATAGGATGTTTCGTTCATTGGCGGTCTTTCGGAAAGAATATCCCCCTCGAAAATTCTTGTACCGTTTTTATCTGTTAAGCCTGTAAACTGTCCAACAGTTTCGGGTTCAATGATATATTGCTTCAAAACAGTTTCACCGTTAGGAAGGTCTTTGTAATGATTTATAAAATGAACATTCTTTTGTTCAAAATTGCTTGTTACACGAGAATAAAATCCCTCAACCCATTCGCCTGTATCTACTCGCTTACCACGAAATAATATTTCACGCATGACCTACTCCTTTACAAAAAGTTCATGTGTACCGTAAATATATCTTTTTTCTTCATCTGACAGCTCATAACCTAAAATTTCAAGACCGGTATAAATCATTTCAAGCGAATAGTATGATTGATATTCTAAATCCCAACCTCTATAGCACTTTTTATCTTTACTATCATCAAGGCACAAATAAGCCTGTAAATACAGCGCTTGCAAAGCGTTTTTATCAAAACACTCTTTAACTTTGCAGATGATATCGTCAATGTCAATCTCTTCATCGTCTGAATATTCAACATCCATCAAACGGCAAAGCTCGGATACATCGTATTCATTCCAATCGTTAATTTTTCTTGTAACACCTACAAATTTAATTACCTTGTCAATGTTTTGCTTTGTCGCCTTAAAACTTTCAAAAAACTCTTTGCGCATATTAAATAATGTGCTGTTTAAACTTTTAAGCTTTTCTTGGCGCTCTTCAAATTCACGTCTTTCTTGCTCAGCTTCCTCATCAACCTGTGCTTCTTGTTCTTCGGCAACAACTTCTTTTTCTTTATATAAAGCAATACTGTAATAAGAACAGTAACAATAAAACTTACCTTCTTTTGAAACTAATTCAACTACATTGTCAATATCCTCGTCGCTTATATCGCTGTCCGGATAAAAATTCTTTATTTCTTCTCTGTTTGAGTAAGTAGGAATATCGTTATAGCTATTACTTACAATAACGCTTTCAGGCAATGAGGATAAAATCCTGTCCTTGTTTTTGTTTATTCTCTGTTGGCGTATCGCTTCCTGATATTTATAATTAAAATTATTAGTACCTATTTCAAGAAGCAAATTATCCCTTGTCTTTTCGTCCTCAATTTCCGCGATTTTAAGATAATCATTTAAAGTCGCACCGCTTGACATCGACTCTTTAAACTTATTCTTATCAAGCGAAAGAAGCTTACGTCTGCGATCAATAGTAGAAAGCGAAAGCCCGGTCTTTTCAGAAACATCTTTTACAGTCTCGCCTAAATCAATCATCATCTGAATACCCTGCGCCTGCTCATAAATTGTTAAGTCAGAGCATTGCATGTTTTCAAGAAGCATTGTTGAAATCTGCTCTTTTTCGTCCATTTCCACAACTGCGCAAGGAACTGTATCAAGCTCTGCTGCAATTGCTGCAGCTCGTCTGCGGTGACCGATTATTACGGTGTAACCGTCTTTGCCGTCAGGCACTCCCGGTCCTCCGATTATAACAGTCAAGTTTTGCATAATACCTTTTGTTTTTATGCTGTGGGCCAATTCTTCAACATCCCCGACATCCTCTCTCGGATTTTTCGGGTGCGGATATAATTTATTTACTTCAATCTCAATAATATCAATTAATTTTTTACTCATTTTTAACCTACTTCCTTACCTAAAATTTTATTTTTAAGCTTCTGAATGTCAGCCGAAGTATAACCGGCTTTCGGCTTTTTTTCTTTTATATTTTCAACCGCTGACATATATTTTTTTCTTGCAATATCAAAAGTATCATCAGATTCAATTCCGCTATGCAAAACTATTTTTTCAAATTCTGTTCGCTCATCGTCAGATAAAGGAGCAAAATAAGGAATATTATTATCAGCGCGGTAAACATCCATAAGCGCGCGAATTAATCCATTGTTTAAATTAATCCTGTATTTATTGCCTTTAGGATCTAATACTTTATACGCATTGTAAATATCCTTCATTTTTTGCTCCTTTCTTTTTCTTTCTCAATCAAATCTGTTAACCATTTTCTTGTAAACATCCTCTAAAGTAAACGAAGAACTACGATCTTTTTTTAAAATCCTATTAACTTCCGTTTCTGATAATGGATAAACTCCCTGCCAGCAGCCCTCAATGCTTTTGTTGAGTGTTTCGACTTTAAGCTCAATGCTGTCATTATCATAAAATCTATCAAGCCTATTAAGAAGCTTCTTAATCGCAAGCGCCGTCATCGGTTTTTTCAAGCTTGACCTGTTTTTTGCAAATTCAAGAACAGCTTCAAGCAGTCTTTCATCTTCAATAGACCGCAGCACTTCAAGTGAGTCTTTAGTTGCACCCTTGACATATTTAATATATTTTGCTATAATTTTATTGTTGTTAGAGATTAAGTCATCAGCTTCGGCAGATGGCTTTTTCTTTTTTTCCTCTTTCATCCTCTCACCTACTTTCTGCACATTATAGTCATCGGGCGCCCGTTCATATCTTGCCGGCAAGCAAATCATTAAATAATTTTTCTTGATTTTTACTTCTTACCGGCGTATCTTCAACAACCTGGGCAATGATATTTACATCGGGATCGCCCTTTTTTCTCACAATCTTGTAAATTCCTAATGTAATTAAAGCACCCAAAATAATTGATAGTGAAACCGATAAAAAATAACAGTACCACATAAGCGACATATAACTCATTTCTTCACCTACTTTCAAAAATGATATGATATTTTCTGCCTGCGGCCTATGCTCCGCAGGCAGATTTTTTATGTAAAAAAGGTATGAATAAACACAATGAAAAATAAAACATTAAAGTATAAAATATAAAATTAAGGAGGTTCATACCTTTATTACCAACATTCTGCCTCGGGCTGACCTTTTCCGAGGCAGTTTATATAACAACAGTGCAAGCCGGAGACTTAAAATGAAAAATATATCAGCAAAGTAAAATATGAAAAAACCTAAGCTTAAAACTCGCACCGTTATTATCGCTTAATAGATTCAACCGCTGTCCCGCTCTTTAATCCACTTCATAAGAAGTTCATAATAAATATCATAAACCACATTGCTTGACATCTGAATCGCGTTGCCAAATGGAAATACTCCTTGAATAAGTCCTTGCCGAATCTTAACCGGGCTTGCGCTTGTGTATCCATTAGCCTTTAAAATTTCAGCAGCCTCTTCAGGCTTTATAACTTTAATCACTTATCTCACCTACTCCGCTTTATCAAACAACTCATCAATGGAACAATTAAGTATCTTTGCCAACTTCGGCAATAAATCAGTTCTTGGATTACTTTTTCCTATTTCCCACATTGAAACCGTACTTCTATTGACATTTAATTTATTAGCCAAATCTATTTGAGTTAACCCTGCACGTTCTCTTAATTCTTTAAATGACATTTTATCACCTCGTTGCCAATGTTCTTGGCATTATATTATCACACTCCTTGATAAATGTCAAGTATTTTGGCATATTTTTTTTAAAATTTATTGAATGTCAATTTAATTGGCACTATAATATAATTAAGGGGTGATTTTATGATAGGCGATAGAATAAAAGAATTAAGAAAAAATAAATCTATTAATCAAGAAAAACTTTCTCAATTATTAGGAGTTTCTCGCTCCACCGTTTCAATGTGGGAAATTAATAAGAGTGAGCCTGATACTCAAATGCTAATAGAAATTTCAAATGTATTAGATTGCTCTTTAGATTACCTTCTCGAAAAAACAGACATAAAAAAAGAGCCCAGCGCCCTTACAGACGATGAGCTCACTAATGAAATAATTAAAAAAATTATTTCTCTTCCGAAGAATTATCAATTGCGCTTAATTGATTACATAAATGGTCTAATTGATTCAAAAGAGTAATTTTCTCCTCTCGAGTCAATTTTTCTATCTTATTAACAATTATATTTATATCCATTATCTTGCTCCTTCCCAGACTGGCCAAGTCGAAGATTGTCGACAAGAAGCATTATAATGCTTGAAAACCATTATTTCAACCGCATTGCGGTACACCTTTTTTTGCGAAAAAAGTACACCAAATCTATATGTAGAAAACACTTTTGCAAATATTGCGTATTTTACTATATATAGTTAAAAATTACCGTTTTTTTAGAACATTTGTGCGAAATATGAACAAATTGTAAAATTTAAAAAATTTCATTTAAAGGTAGTTTAAACCCAAAAAATCAAGTAAATATGTAGATTAAGGAAGTATAATTATGAAAAAAACACGAGAACAATCAGATAAAATGAAATGGTATGATTTTTATGTATATATAAGATTTCCATTAATATTTATATTTGGCTTTTTTGGATTTGTAGACAATATATTAACTTTCTTTTCTATACCGAAGGATATTGATAATAATATTAAAGAAATAATTATGATTATGTCAATACTGCAAATATCAAGGTATATTTTAAGTATTTTTACATATAAGCAGATGAAAAATTATAACGGTTATGTAATGAATAATGTTTTGCTTTTATTAGAATTAATTTCATCAATAATTTATGCATTAATTCAAATAATGAAATATGATATTGATAGTCCAAATTCAGCATATTTTATTTCATCAATTGCTGTTGGTTTGCTTTGGACTTTATCTAATTTCATTTATTTTTATAAAAGATATGATAAAACAAAAATGATATTTGATAGTCCTGCTTCATCAAAAAAATATATTAAGACTAAAAACATTGATAATATTGATTTATCAGATATACAAAATCAAGAAGAGTTAGTATGTAAAAAATGCGGAGCAGAATTAAACCAAAATTCAAAGTTTTGCAGTTCCTGTGGTAAAAAGATAAAATCAAAAAAAATAAAAGATAATAAAAAGTTTAATAAAGCTATATTTATTTCTGTTTCTGCAGTTTTGTTAATTTGTCTTGGCGTATCTATAACATTTAATATAATTCAAAATTCAGAATTATCACAATTACAAACAAAATTTGAGCAGCAAGAAAAAATTAAAAATGATTACATAAGTTTATGTAATAAAAAAACAAGTCAAATAACAAAATTACAATCAAGACTATATGTATTAGAAGATAAATCAGACTTTATGGATGATTATATTGAAATAGTCGGAGTTGATAAATATTATTATCATAAATACGGCTGTGATTATTTAGATGACAGTTCATTTTGGGCGTTCAATTCAGAAGCTGCAAAATCAAAAGGATACCACAAATGTCCTCACTGCCATTAAGTAAAAAATGAAAGTTTGTATATAATTAAAAAGGAGTCGTTATGAAAAAAGTAATTACTTTTATAATGATTTTATTATTATGTTTAATTTTTTCTGCTTGCACAGATGAAAAATCTTTAAACGAAGAATATCAAAAAGGATACCGCGCAGGACTTGCAGATAAAACAAACGATGATGATTTATATTATGATGAAGATGATTATCAAAAGAATTACGATAAAGGATATGAAGATGGTATTGAAGCCGGAAAAGATGAATATATAGATGAATACGGTTACCCTGAAGATATACAAATTGAAGCATACGGCGACGGATATGAAGAGGGATATAATAATGGATATGATGACGGATTTTATCAGGCAAGCTGTAAATACGAAGGTATCAAACCTACAACAATGCCAACTATTACTTTAGATGAACTTGATTAATTGTAAGGATATAAACAAATGAAAAAACTATCTAAAAAAACCAAAAATATAATTTTCGCAATCATACTGATATTTGCTGCTGTGTTAACATGGTTATTTGCCGATCGTATTTATAAAGACGGAATCACCGCCGGCGAAAAACAAGGTTATTCAGTAGGCTACCAAAAAGGATTAAGCGACGGCAAAAAAGAAACTGTAACCGATAGCGAAATTCAACAAGCTACAAAAGAAATAAGCGTTTATGATGAAGAAGTCGCGCAACAGCAGGAATCGACAACCAAAAAAATAATTGCCGAAACAGTCTATATTACCGAAAAAGGCACGAAATATCATAAAAAAGGCTGTTCGTATCTCAATATAACTTGTTCTGAAATAGACAAAGGCGAAGCAATCGGCGAGGGATACACTCCCTGCTCCCGTTGCTATCCTGACGGCGATGAATAATATAAACTTAATACTATTCTGCTAATGTAAGCGAAATAGTACAAATAATTAAAAGAAATAAAGGTATAACAAATGGATAAGCCAAATGCAAACAAAGATTATATATTAGGTATAGCAATTATTGTAATTAGTGGAATAGGCGCAGTAACAATCACACCGTTTTCATGCATACTATTTTTAGCAGCCATAGGTATTATGATACAAAAGCCTTTGATGATGAAACAAGCTAAAAACTACAAATGCGAAGTACAACAAAACAGTGACGGGGGTTGGGAATGTCCTGTTTGTAAACATATTAACCTGAATATAGAATGTTGTGAAAAATGCAAAATGACCGCAATATTAATAAAGCCTCAAACCTCTGAAAACGATTTTTACAATATAGAAAATTATAAAACACTTTTATAAGAGAATACTTAACAAAAGTAAGAAGGTGAATTTATGCTCTGCAAAAAATGTCATAAAGAAATAGCCGATAACTCTGTTTTTTGTAATTGGTGCGGAAAAAAGCAACAAGCCGAAAAAAGAAAAAAGCATAACCGCGCAAAAGGCACAGGAACAATCCGCTATCGCGCCGACTATGCACATAATCATTACGCGGCATATTCACCGGCGGACAAGTTCGGCAAAAACAGTATTTACATCGGCAGCTACCCAACCTATAAAGACGCACAAACCGCATTAGAAAAATATCAAGCGGACAAAATCACCGATTTTTATAATTCCACATTATCCGAAATCTATGATAAATGGAAAGAAAATCATTTCAAAACACTTACCGCAAGCGGCAAACAAGGCTACAAATCAGCATATAATTATCTTAAAGATTTGCATAATCAAAAAATGCGTACTTTAAAAACAAACGATTTTCAAAAATGCATAAATAAATGCGCCGAATCTCGTTCGCGCGCCCAATGCGAAAAAGTAAAACAACTTAGTTCACAGCTGTGTAAATTCGCTATGCAAAATGATGTAATTGATAAAAACTATGCTTCTTTTCTTATTTTGCCGAAATCCGTTAAAAAAGAAAAAGAAGTTTTCACCGATAAGGAATTAGAAATTCTATGGCAGCATAAAACCGATGAACGAGTAAAAATAATTCTTATTCTCTGCTATTCAGGATTCAGAATCGGCGAACTGTTCTCAATCAAAAAATCAAATGTAGACCTTAACGAGCATTACATTATTGCCGGCAACAAAACTGCCGCCGGCATAAACCGTTTTGTCCCGATAAACGATAAAATTTATGATTTTATTGTAGAATTTTATAATAAAAGTAAAGCCGATTATTTAATCAATGATGATCCGTCAAATTTCCGTAAAAGAAAATTTTACCCGGTATTATCCGAATTAAATATAATCGATCCGCCGATTAAAAACGAAAAAACAGGAAAATTCGAGTATAAAAACTGCCGCTTAACACCCCACTGCACAAGGCATACTTTCGCAACTTTATGCCAGCGCGCAGGCATGCCGCCTGAAGCACTGCAAAAAATCATCGGCCATGCAAAATATGAAACAACCGCTGACATTTATATTCATGAAAATACCGAAGAATTGCAATCAGCCATAAAGCTGATTTAAAATCTGCGGTACTAACTACGGTACGAATTAACAAAACTTATCAGCATTTAAGAGATATAAAAAATTTTTATAAATAAAAAGAAAAAAGCGCCTAAACCCCTTTATTTAAGGATTTAAGCGCTTTTAACTTTGGAGCTGCTAACCGGATTTGAACCGGTGACCTCTTCCTTACCAAC